>JBKHDE010000010.1:0-46195 GCA_046541495.1 Desulfococcaceae bacterium | reverse complement strand
TGAATTTCACCCGTGAATTTCACCCGTGAATTCCACCCGACGGTTCATTTACGAACCGTTGCGGTTCGGCCGCTGAACGGGTTCAGGCAGAGGGGTCGGCGAACCCGAATTTCTCCTTGAGCTTTCGACAGACCATGGGGGAGACCATATCTTCGATATCCCCGCCGAATTCGGCCGCCTGCTTGATGATGGAAGAACTCGTGAAGATCCATCGCAATCCGGTCATGAGAAAAACCGTTTGAATATCCCGGTTGAGTTTTCGGTTCATGAGCGCCATCTGAAACTCATATTCAAAATCCGATACCGCCCGCATGCCGCGCAGGATGGCATCGGCTTTTCGCTTGGCCGCGTAATCCACCAGAAGGCCGTAAAAGACGTCCACCTCTACATTGGGGATCTCCGCCAGACTGTTGCCCAGCATTTCCATCCGCTCTTCCACCGTGAAAAGGGTTTTTTTGGAGGGATTGCGCATGATGGTGACGATGATGCGGTCAAAGATGTTGAGGCCCCTTTCGATGATGTCCAGATGACCGTTGGTCACCGGATCGAAAGAACCGGGATAGATGGCGATTTTCTCCATGAGCGGACGGTTCCTCCTAATTTTTTTGAGATCTTACATACCACAATTGTAAAAAGAGACAAGGGTTTTTCCGTACCGCCGCTGATCGGTGAACCGCCATTCCCCGGGGGGATCGGGGGCCGGTTCATGGACCGAATGCTCCACGATGACGAGACTCTCCGAAGCCAGGGCTCGGCTTTCGGCAAGGTGGTTCAGGGCGGGCGCCACCAGATTCCGCTCATAGGGCGGGTCCATGAAGACCAGTGTGAACGGAGGCCGGTGGTCCCGAATGCAGGACAGGCCGCGAACAATATTCCACCGAACCACCCGAGCCTGATCTTGAATGCCGCACTGCCGAAGGTTTTCCGCCACGGTGGAGAGCGCTCCCTTGTACCGGTCTACAAAGACTGCGGAACGCGCCCCTCGGCTCAAGGCTTCGATTCCCAAGGCCCCGGTACCGGCGAAAAGGTCCAGCACCACCGCATTCGGAACCCGGTCCCCGAGGATGTTGAAGAGTGATTCCCGCAACCGGTCGGAGGTCGGCCGAATGGACATTCCGCGGATGGGCCGAAGTTTGCGTCCCTTCAGGTCGCCGCCGATGATTCTCAAGAGGTGATCCCGAACCCGTTCAGCCGCTCCTGAAGGATCTTCGGGGTCATTCCCACCGCTTTTGCGGTACGCTCAATGTCATTGGCGTATTGCAGGAGTTTTCGATGCAGGAATTCGGCTTCGAACCGATCCTTGGCGGCTTCCAGATCATTCATTTCGTAAAGGGCGTCTTCGGTTCGGCAGATACCCCCCGAATCCGGGTTGTATGGGGCCGGAATATCGGAGACGTCCACCACGTCGGTATCCAGCATGATCACCAGTCGGCCGATCAGGTTTTTCAATTCCCGAACATTCCCCGGCCAGGAATAACCGCAGAGGACCTCCAGGGCTTCAGGCGTCATTCGCTTGGGTTTGAGACCGTTTTCTTTGGATCGCTTTTCCAGGAAAATCTGGGCCAAAGCCGGAATGTCTTCCGCCCGCTCCCGAAGCGGGGGCACCGAAATGGGGATTTCGTTGATTCGGTAATACAACTCCTCCCGAAAAGTCCCCCGTTGAATCTCCGCCTCCAGATCCTTGTTGGTGGCCGCAATCACCCGAACATCCACCTTGATGTCCCGGCCGCCGCCCACCCGCTGAAATTTTTGTTCCTGAAATACCCGAAGGAGTTTGGCCTGGGTTTTCATGCTCATGTCTCCGATCTCATCCAGAAACAGGGTTCCCTCATTGGCCATTTCAAACCGGCCCCGCTTTCGGGCCGGGTCTTCGGTCGAGGCCCCTTTTTCATGTCCGAACAGCTCGCTTTCCAGCCGGTCTTCCGAAAGGGCCGCGCAGTTGATGTCGATGAGGGGCTGTTCGGCCCGGTCGCTGAGCTGATGGATGGACCGGGCCACCAGCTCCTTTCCGACCCCGTTTTCACCGGTGATGAGCACCCAGGATCGGGTGGGAGCCACTACGGCGATCTGCTTTTTCAGCTCATTGACCGCACGGCTGCTGCCGTTGAGGGAATGTTTTTCCACCGTCTTTTTTCGCAGGTATCGATTTTCCTCTTCCAGCCGCCGGAAATTGAGGGCGTTGTTGATGTCGACGATGACCTTGTCGATGGAAAGCGGCTTTTCGATCAGATCGAACGCCCCCAGTTTGGTGGCCCGCACTGCCGTTTCGATGTTTCCGTGGCCGGTGATGATGATGACCTGAATGGAGGGGTTCGATTTTTTGATCTCCTTCAGGGTCTCAATGCCGTCAATCCCGGGCATCCAGATGTCCAGCAGCACCAGATCCGGAGATTCCTTCTCGATCCGCTTCAACCCTTCATAGCCGTTGGTGGCGGTGATCACCTCGAATCCTTCATCGGTGAGCAGACCGCTGAGGGACTTGAGAATGGAAGGCTCATCATCGATAATCATAATGGTCGGAAACATGGTGGCTCCTTTTCGGCTATACCGGAAATTCGATAATAAATTTGGTTCCGCAGGGGGGGTTGTCCTGCACCCGGATCATGCCGTTGTGGTCGGCGATGATGGTGCTGACGATGGTCAGTCCCAGCCCCATGCCGCTTTTTTTGGTGGAAAAATAGGGTTCGAACAAACGGGTCTTGTCGTCGTGGGAGATTCCCGGGCCGGTATCCGCCACCTCCAGCCGCACCGTCTTGAGCGCCGGTTCATGGGTCAGGGTGAATGTGATCCGGCCCTTTCCCTTCATGGCGCTGATGGCATTGTCCGCCAGGTTGATCATGGCCTGTTTGATCTGCCGCCGGTCCAGATTCAGAAGCACCAGATTCTCCGGCGCATCAAGCGCGAAGCGGACCTCCGGATGCCCTTCCCGGTAGAGTGCGATCGTCTCCTCGATAATGGGGACAAGGGCGCACTGGCGGGGATTGGCCGCGGGAAACCGGGCGAATGTGGAAAACTCGTTCACCAGATTTCGAATCAGTTCCACATGATCGATGATCATGTGGATGCATTCGGTAAAGACCGACTCGTCGATCCGGCTCGAATATTTTCGTTTCAGCCGCTGGGCCGAAAGGGTGATGGGGGTCAGCGGGTTTTTGACTTCGTGGGCGATTCGTCGGGCCACTTCCCGCCAGGCCGCCATCCGCTGGGCTTTTTCCTGATCGGTCAGGTCATCGAAGACGATGACCAGACCGATGTGGTTGCCGGCATCGTCTCTCAACACACTGACATGGGTCATAAAGCTGCGGGGACGTCCGGAAATGGTCACCCGGACCGGCATTTCCGCCGCATCTTCCCGGGATTCATCGATTTTCTCCCGAATTTCGTCGGCCAAATCCAGTAATTTGCCGTCCAGCAGGCGCTTATAGCTTCGGCCCAGAATCTCCTCCGCCTGAAGGTTGAGCATCCGTTCCGCCGATTTGTTGGCGGTGATGACGAATCCTTTTGCATCCAGGGTGATGACCCCGGTGGAGATGTTCCGCAGCACGATCTCCATATACCGCCGGCGTTCTTCGATTTCGATGTTCTGCTGCCGCAGCATGCGCGCGGACAGCTCAAGCTGATCCCGGTTGGCCCGCAGATCCCGGGTCATTCGGTTGAAAGACTCTACCAGGCTGCCGATTTCGTCATCCCCCACGGCGGTGAGGGAGAAACCGAGATCCCCCTCGGCCACCCGCCGGGTCCCTTCAGCCAATTCCTGGATCGGCACACTGATCGACTTGGCCAGGTAAAACCCGAACCAGATGGCGCAGAAAAGGACCAGCAACGCGACGATGGAGAGGGTGATATAATAGGTGACCCGAATGGGCCGTTTCAGCAGCTTGATCTGCTGATACTCCTCATATCCCCTGGAAATGGAGGCCAGGTTTTCGGCCAGGTCCGGAGAAATCAGGTTGGACAGCACGATGAAGCCTTCGGCATCGGCGCCTTCGGCCCCGAAGGGAATGGCGCCGATCGTCCGGTTCAATTCTCCGGCCACCGTGTTTTGGGAAAATGAACGGATGGGGCGATCCCGCATGTCCTTTCGCAGGTTGCCCATAAAGACCACCTCGAAGGGAAGCGCATCGAGCTCCGGGGAAAGGGCCACATACAGCCGACGGGCGTTCCGGTCATATACCTCGACGCCCTGAATATTGAACTCCTTCTGAACCACCTGAATGTAGTTGGCCAGTCCGTCTAGCTGATCCGGCCGCAGGTAGTCCCGGGTGCGAATCTGATAGGCGATCCGCTCCAGCAGAAACCGGTTCTGGGTCTCCACCCGATGGTACAATTGTCGGCCCACCTGAAGGGAATTTTCCAGGGCCTGTTCAATGGGCACGTTGAACCAGAATTCGATGCTGGTGGTAATGAAATGGATGGAAAAGAAGAAAAGAACGGTGGTGGGCAGCAGGGTCAGGCTGATGAAGGCCAGCACCAGACGGGTGCGAAGCCGGGTGCCCATCACCTTTCGGCGGCGATCATAAAGAAGCTTGAACAGATTTCGAAATACCAGAAAAATCAGAAGGATCAGCAGCAGCAGGTTGATGTTGATCAGGATAAACATCAAAATGGTATTGGAGATAGGAAAATCGCCGCCGAAATTGATGATGCGGTTTTCCAGATAGGTGAGAAAGGCCACAAATCCTAGAATAAGGAATATGAGGACGATCTCCCGCTTCCGTCGACGGCGGTTCTGGTCCGTCAGAAGAGCGGATGGTTTTTTAAATCGGTTTTTTCCTCTGCGCTTTGCCATGGGTTTTATCGAAAAGGTGGATGCTTCCCGAATTTCGGATGTTTCCGCCCTTTTTTTTTGCCGCTTTTTCAATAGACGAATTCAATGGTATACCAGTCGGTTTCAAACTCCCAGGCCGATGCCATCAGCAGAATATAATGAAAATAGAAGGGAAGGGTGATCTTGCTGAGTTTGGCCTTGGCCCTGAGTTGATATCGCCGCCCTTTGACCAGTTTATCAAGGGTGGTGAGCCGAAAACCTTGAATTTCGGTCATCAGCTTTCGAGCCTCCTCGAAAGAGAAGGCCTGAATCGGATTTCCTCCTTCCCAGGAACGCTCAATCCTGTACTCATTCTTAAGATTGTTGTATTTGATGGTATGGGTCAGGGCGGCTTCGGCGATCACTTTATCGGCCCATATCCGCCGAACCTCCTCGATGGAGAGAAAAAAGGAGAAGGTGGTGGGAACCCCGCTGTCGACCGCCTTTTTGATTTCCCCGGCAAACGCCCCTTCTACCTTCAAAGAGATGAGCAGATCGTCCTTGCTGTTGGTGATGACGATATTGGTCAGTTTAGCGGATCGGGCGGTCGCCGGAAAACAGACCAATAGAACAACGATCAGAAAGGCGAAAATGATCCCCCGCGGGGACCGATGAAGGAAGGATGCCATTGCCAGCGGCTTGATCCTGCATTAAACAGCCAATAGTTGGGGATTGAACTGCCCGAATTCCTGTAGGTCGTGGTAGGTTCGGGTTTCCCAGGCCTCTTTGCGCGCGAAAATTTCCTTCAGGAATGCATGGTTGAAGGCATGCCCGGATCGGTTCGCTTCCACATGGCCCAGAATCGGAAGCCCCAACAGCGAAAAATCGCCGATACTGTCCAAAATCTTGTGACGAACGAACTCGTCCGGAAACCGAAGCCCGTTTTTATTGAGGATCCCTTTTTCGGAAATCACCAGGGCATTCTCAAGGGTTCCGCCTCGGGCCAGTCCGAACCGCTTCAGGTATTCGATTTCATGCAGAAATCCGAAGGTCCGGGCGCCGGCGATCTCTTTTTCAAAACACCTGTCGGTGACCTCCAGGGAATAGGTTTGCCGGCCGATGAGGGGATGGGGAAAATCGATGGTGCAGGTGATCCTGAAATGGGGTGCGGGGGTAATCCGGACCGATTTGTTCCCCTCCCGAATATGGATGGGCGCTTGGATCACCAGAAAACACTTGGCCCCGGATTGGCGCTTGAATCCGGCTTCGCGCATGTGCCGAACAAAAGGGGCCGCGCTGCCGTCCATGATGGGCAGCTCGTAATTGTCCAGTTCCACCAGGGCATTGTCGACGGACATACCGGCAAAGGCCGCCATCAGATGTTCAATCGTTGAGACGATGCATCCGCCTTCTCCGATGACGGTGGCCAGGCTGGTATCCACCACCCGGTTGAAATGGGCGGACAACCGGGGGCTGTCCGGAAGATCGACCCGTCTGAACTGGATGCCGTGGTTGATGGGAGCGGGCTTGAGGGTCAGGGTGACCTTCTTGCCCGAATGCACCCCCACCCCCGACATCGTAACCGGTTTTGCAAGTGTACGCTGTTGTAATTCCATATATTTATATCTCGTATCAATCGTCTGCGAAAAGGCAAGCACCGCCGATCGGTGATATTCTGCAATTACCGCTGTGCGTAAACTTAATAAAGCTCACAGAAGAAATCAATGGTTTCCGACAAATATCATGAAAATGGGGTTGAACGGCGAAAATTATTTAAATATCTCGAATCAGGCAGCGGCCGCCCGTGCCGTCCGATTAAGGGCGCTTTTCACAACAGAACTGAACCGCTGCCGTCATTCGCCGCAAAAGATTTGTTTTCAGAATCCCCTTCTGGTATGAATTGATTTTTCACTCGGCACAAGGAGGTGTGTGTGCTTGCGAAAGTTCTCAGCAGCGCGGTGATCGGCATCGACGCCTATCTGGTGGAAGTGGAGGTGGATATTTCCCCGGGTCTTCCCACCTTTACCACCGTCGGGCTGCCCGAAGCATCCGTCAAGGAAAGCAAGGAACGGGTCAAAACGGCCATTACCAATTCGGGATATGCCTTCCCCGACGACCGAATCACCGTTAATCTGGCCCCGGCCAACGTCAAAAAAGAGGGGACCGGATTCGATCTGCCCATGGCCTTGGGCATTCTTGCCGCCACCCGGCTGATTCCTCAGGAATATATCGACAGCCACCTGATTCTCGGGGAGCTCTCTCTGGACGGTCGCATCAAGGCGGTAAAAGGGTCCCTTTCCATGGCGATCGCGGCCAAGGAGGCGGGATACACCGGCATTATCGTGCCCGAGGAAAACGGCCGGGAGGCCTCGGTGGTCCAGGAAATTTCAGTTTTGCCCGCCAGGACCCTCTCCCAGGTGATCGAGTTTTTCCGGGGCCTGGACCCGATCGAACCGATTCGGGCGGATGTGACCGAGATTTTCGGCCGGGGAAACGGAACGGAAGCCGATTTTTCCGAGGTCATGGGTCAGGAGCATGTCAAGCGGGCGTTGGAAGTGGCCGCGGCCGGAAGCCACAATCTGGTCATGATCGGCCCCCCGGGTTCGGGCAAAACCATGCTGGCCAAGCGGATCCCCTCGATTTTGCCGCCGATGGGGTTTGAAGAAGCCCTGGAGACCACCAAGGTTTACAGCGTGGTGGGCTTGCTGGGGCGGGATCGGGCACTGATCACCCGACGTCCCTTTCGGGCGCCCCACCATACCATCTCCGATGCCGGTCTGATCGGAGGCGGCCATATCCCCCGGCCCGGGGAGGTCTCCATGGCCCACAACGGGGTGCTGTTTCTGGATGAACTGCCGGAATTCAAAAAGCATGTCCTGGAGGTGCTCCGCCAGCCTCTCGAAGACCTGAAAGTGACCATCTCCCGGGCCGCCACCGCCCTCACCTACCCGGCCTCCTTCATGCTCATCGCCGCCATGAACCCGTGCCCCTGCGGCTATTATTCGGATCCCCAGCACGAGTGCCGCTGCACCCCGCAGCAGATTCAGCGGTACCGGTCCCGAATTTCCGGCCCGCTGCTCGACCGCATCGACATCCATGTGGAGGTGCCGGCGGTTCCCTACAAGGACCTTATCGGAAAATCGAAAGCCGAACCGTCCGAAACCATTCGGGAGCGTGTGTCCGCGGCCCGAACCATTCAGTCCAGGCGGTTCTCCGGAACAAAAATCCACTGCAACGCCCAGATGGGCAGCCGCCACATCAACGCCCACTGCGACATCGACGCACCCTCCGGGCAACTCCTGGAGACCGCCGTGGACCGGCTGGGCCTGTCCGCCCGGGCCTACAACCGGGTGCTCAAGATCGCCCGGACCATCGCCGACCTCGAGGCCTCGCCCGAGATTCAGGTCCACCATGTCTCCGAGGCGATTCAATACCGCAGCCTGGATCGGGGGAAAGGGGCGCCGGCCTGATGAGATTTCTACCAGGATGTCTGCCGTGCAGAATGCTTCGACAATATCCATTATCTTGTCGGCTGCCTGCTCCGGTTTCGACCGAGATGACGGAATACCGTCCATTTTCTGAACGAGGCAGTTGAATATGATGGATTCAATTATAAAAACACTCGCCCGAACCAACCCCTTCGAAATGCTGCCGGATGCGGTGCTGAATGAAACGGTTCAAAAGGTCAAAGTCGAGACCTATACCGCCGGGACATATGTTTTCAAGCAGGGAGAGCCGAGTCTGGACTGCCTGTTTGTGGTCATGTCCGGGTCCGCGGATATAGTGGTAACGGACGACCGGGGACAGGAGTCGGTAGTCGGGTTTCGGCGGAGGTATGACTTCTTCGGCGAAACCGTCGTCCTGTCTCGGGAGCGGTATCCCGGTTCTGCGCGGGCGCATGAAGATCTGGTCTGCTGCCTGATATTCAGAAAAGATCTGGAGCGGCTGATCTATGCGCATCCGGAATTTTCCGGATTTTTCAACACGCTTCTGGCCGAGCGCATGCGGCTGATGTACCAAAAAATCAGTTCCGAACTGTCGTTTGAACCTGCGGCCGTTTGCGAGCATTCGCTTTTCCGCCGAAAGGTGGCGGATGTGATGACCTTTCCGGTGACGACCTGCAGTCTGGATACATCGGCCCGGGAGGCTGCACGGCTGATGACGATGAAAAACATCAGCGGGCTGGTCGTGGTTGATGAGCAGCACCACCCGAAAGGGATGCTGACGGCGATGGACATGGTCCGGCGCCTTGTTGCCGATTCGGCAGATCCCGGGAAGGGATGTCCGGTCCAAAGGATCATGAACCCGAAACTGGCGCCGATATCGCCCGAAGCCTATATCGGCCAGGCCATGGCCTCCATGATTCATAACCAGGTCAAAACACTGGCGGTGATGGAACGTGGTACGCTGGTGGGCATCGTCAGCCTGGTCGACCTGGTAAAGACCCCCGGCGCCAAGTCGCTCCTGCTGATCCAGGAGATCGAAAAACGGCAGACGATCGATTCACTGGCTGAAATCAGCCTGGAATTCAATAATCTGCTGGGCGTTCTTCTGTCGGAACAGGCCGGGGTGAATGAAATCCTGGCCATATCGTCCGATCACCACGATCGTCTGATTCGCCGAATTATCGAGCTGAGCGAAGAGGAAATGAAGCGGTCCGGGTATGGATCACCGCCGGTCGATTACTGCTGGATCAACATGGGCAGCACCGCCCGCCGCGAACAGACGCTTCGGACCGATCAGGACAATGCCATTATTTACGCCGATCCGGATCCGAGCGAAAGCCGGGCCGTCGAAGAATATTTCAGCCGTCTGGCCGAACTGGCGGTCGAAGGGCTGTACAGGTGCGGATTTCAAAAGTGTACCGGCGATGTGATGGCCGTCAATCCCAAGTGGCGCGGATCCATCAGCGGTTGGATGGATCTGGTCCGAAGGAGCGTCGAATCCTTCGATCCCGAAGATGTCCGGACGCTGACCATTCTCCTGGATTATCGTCCGATCGGCGGCAACCCGCACCTGACGGATCGGCTGTGGGAAGAGATTTTCAGTCTGCTCGAAGACGCGGTGCGCACCGAACACCTGCTGATTCGTGATGATCAGCAGTTCAGGCCGCCGATCAATTTTCTGGGAAATATTGTCACCGACAAAAACGGCCCGCACAAAAACGAGATCAATCTGAAGACCGGCGGGCTGGTTCATTTCATCAACGGTATGCGGCTGATGGCGATAAAAAATAAAATCCGCGAAGTTTCTACCCTGGGAAGACTGACCGAACTGATTCGTCAGAAGGTTCTGACAGCGGATGAGGCGGATTTTTTCCGGACCAGTTTCGAAACGCTCATGATGTTCAAGATCCGGTCCAACCTGCACAAATGGCAAAACGGCATGGTTCCGGATAATTACCTGAATCCGGGGGACCTGAAAAAAGGGGAGCGCATGCTGTTGAAGGATGCATTATCCGGTGTAGTACAGTTTCAGAAACTTATTCAAAGCAATTTCAAAATTCCCTGGTTGAATTATTTTCAGTGACAATGCTGCGGGGGTGACTTGTGCGTTTTTTTCGTTATTATTACGACCTGAAAATCCGCCACAAACTGCTTTACAGTTATGCCGCGCTGTTCATGCTGATTCTGATTTCCTTCGGCTCCTTTACCTACATGATCGTGCGCCGGACGGTTCAGGAAAATATCGAAAGTGAACTGAAAAATTCGACTGCTGCGCTGCTGAATATGGTCCGGACCGCGGTGACGGTTTCAATTAAGAATCATCTGCGGGCGGTGGCGGAAAAGAACCTGGAAATCGTTCAGGATATTCATGACATGCAGCAGAAAGGTTCAATGACCCGGGAGGAAGCTCAGGCGAGGGCTCGATCAGTGCTCCTCAGCCAGACCATAGGCGACACCGGATACATCGCCTGCGTCGACAGCAAGGGTACCATGGTGCTGCACCCGGAACGGTCCTGGGAAGGAAAAGATATTACCGATCACGCCTTTGTCCGGGAAATGATATCCAGGAAAGAAGGCTATCTCGAATATCAATGGCGGAATCCGGGAGATGAAACGCTTCGACCCAAAGCGCTGTTCATGTCGTATTTCGAACCCTGGGACTGGATCATCAATGTTTCTTCATACCGGAACGAGTTCAGCGCGCTGGTTCATGTGGATGATTTCCGGGACATCATCATGGAACAACGGTTCGGGAAATCCGGATACGCCTTTGTCATGGATGGGCATGGCCGCATGATCATCCATCCCTATTTTGAAGGCATCAGCATCCTGAATCGTTCCGATTCGATTTTCGAACCTCTGACCCGGCTTCTGACTGAAAAAAACGGCCGGATCGAATATCTCTGGCAGGGCCCGGACCAGCCCCGTGCCAGGCGGCAGCTGGTCATTTTCAATTCCATTCCGGAATATGACTGGGTGGTGGCGGCCTGCAGCTATCTGGATGAAAGTTATGCACCCCTGCGCCATTTGACCAACATCATGGCCGGCACGCTGATTGCCGCTTTTCTCCTGGTCTTGCCGATCACCTTTTTTGTGAGCGGACTGATCACCAATCCGCTGCGTGAACTCATTGAAAAAATGGAAGAAGGCGGCCGCGGCAATTTCAAGGTACGGTCTCGAGCAGGGTCGGCGGATGAAGTCGGCCGGCTGATTCGTTATTTCAACCTGTTCATGGAACGTCTTCAAAAATACAGCCATAAATTGGAAACAGAAATAGCCGAACGTAAGGAAGCCGAAGAAGCTCTGAAGATAAGCGAAGAAAAATACCGGTCGGTCATGCATGCCGCACCGGACCCGATCATCGTTTACGATATGAAGGGATATGTCACCTATTTGAATCCGGCCTTTTCTTCTGTTTTCGGCTGGACAGCGGAAGAGTGTCTGGGTCGGCGCATGAATTTCGTACCCGAGGAAAACTGGCCCGAAACCCGGAAATGGCTCCAAATAATAGCCGACGGGAAAAAGCTGCCCAACGTTGAAACCCGCCGGTATACCAAATCGGGCAGAATAATCGATGTCGGTCTCAGTGGCGCCGCATATTATGATTCTTCAGGCCGGCCGGCCGGCAGCGTCATCATTCACAGGGATAACACTGATTTGAAACGGCTGGAAAAGGAAGTGCTCGAAGTCGGCGATCGGGAACAGCAGAAAATCGGCCAAGATCTGCATGATGACCTTTGCCCGCACCTCATCGGGATTGAAGGGCTGCTCAAAGTAATGCGCAACCGTTTGAGGTCGGCGGACGAATCGGCTGTTAAACTGCTGGATCAGATTACCGAACTGGTCAGGGAAGCCATCGGCAAATCCCGGCAGCTGTCGCGAGGCCTCTGTCCGGTGCACCTGGTGGAACGTGGTCTGGAAACGGCTTTGGGGGAACTGGCCGCGAAATGTACCGGTATTTTTGATATTTCCTGTAATTTCCAGTGCGACCATTCCGTACCGGTTGCCGACAGTTTCATTTCAACTCATCTTTTCCGCATTACTCAGGAAGCCGTCAACAATGCCGTCATTCATGGCCAGCCGACCCGAATCGATGTCTGTCTGGACGTCGATCCGGAATGGGTCCACCTCACGGTCGAAGACAACGGGAGCGGCATTCCCGAAGGTGTGGGTCACGAAGGATTGGGTTTGCGGATCATGAATTTTCGAGCCAAACTGATCGGCGGGGTCCTGAGTATTGATTCGGGTCAAGGTAAGGGCGCCCGAGTAAGTCTGGCATTGAGAAACTGGGGGTCATGCGAGGAGTTATGTCTAAAAAGCGCATCCTGATAGTGGAAGATCACCCCATCTTCAGACTGGGACTGACTGAACTGATCAACCAGGAAGAAGATCTCGAAGTCTGCGGCAGCGCAATGGATGTCAGCGAGGCCTGGAGCGAAATCAAACGGCTGAAACCGGACCTGGTTATTGCGGATATCACGCTGAGAAAAAGCAACGGCATCGATCTGGTCAAAGCGGTCAACAAGCAGTACGCCAATCTGCCGGTCCTGGTTTTATCCATGCACGATGAGCTTCTATATGCCGAACGGGCCATTCACGGGGGCGCAAGGGGATATATCACCAAACAGGATGCCATGGAAAACGTGGTGACCGCGGTGCGTGACGTTCTGAACAATAAAATTTATCTGGAAGATCACGTGAAGGACCGGATACTGTTCGGTCTGACCGGCGGCGGACCTCGAGACCGATCGCCGGTGGAAAGACTCACCGATCGGGAACTGGAAGTGTTCCGCATGATCGGCCAGGGTTTCAGCACGCGGGAAATCGCCGATCGTCTGCATTTGAGCATTAAAACCATCGGAACCTATCGGGAACGCATCAAGGAAAAACTGAATCTGAAACACGCCAATGAATTGGTGCGCTATGCGGTTCACTGGGCCAAATACGGACGCTGGATTCCGGATGACCTTGTATAGGCTGTATTCGGCAGTTTGCGGCTTCCCGGCTGCTTGTAGGTCTAAAACCTACAAGAGAGAATGATTTGCCCTACAAAAATAGAAGTTTTTCAACCTACGTAATAAAAAGTGCATCCCCGATTTATTTTCTTGCTTTCATTTCTTAAATAGTCCTCATCAAATTAAAGAAGATCAACCCCGGTCTGAAAAGGTCAAAAAAATATCCAAACCATGAACATGTGCGATTACGAAAAGGAATATCAGAATTTCAAGTGGGAAGTGCCGGAGTATTACAATTTCGCGCAGGACGTGATCGACCAATGGGCGGCCGACCCGAATAAACCGGCCATGCTGTGGGTGGATGATTCCGGAACCGAAGTCCACAAGACCTTCAGGGACATCGGCCTGGCTTCCAAACGGTTTGCCAATGCCCTGACCGCCAGGGGGATCAGACAGGGCGATGTGGTCGTGGTCATTCTGCCCCGGTTCATTGAATGGTGGGAAATCTTTACCGCCTGCATTCGTGCCGGTTTTGTCATCGCCCCAGAAACAGCTCAGCTGACCAGCAAAGATATCGTATATCGCGTCAACAGATCCGAGGCGGCCTGCATGATCACACTGCCGGAAATTGCAGAACGCTTCGATGCAGTCGAATCAGAATGTCCGTCGATCAAAGCCAAAATCGTGGTCGGCGATACCAAACCGGGGTGGGATTACTACCATGACCTGAGGGCGTCGGCTTCCGAGGATTTCGAGCCGGTCAGGACTCGAAGTCAAGACAGCTGTATTGTCTATTTCACTTCGGGGACGACCGGCTTTACGAAAATGGTTCTGCACACGCATGCCTCATATCCCATCGGGCACCAGGTCACGGGCAAATTCTGGCTGGACCTGAAACCGGAAGATATGCACTGGAATATCAGTGAAACCGGTTGGGCAAAGGCCGCCTGGTCCAGCTATTTCGGGCCCTGGAATATGGGTGCATCTCAATTCGTCCACCATTCGGACCCATTCGATCCGGTCAAGACCCTGGAACTTCTCAGTCAGTATCCCATCACCACCATGTGCGGGGCGCCCACCATCTACCGTATGCTGGTTCAGCAGGATTTGAGCAAATACAAGTTCCCGCACCTGCGGCATTGTGTCAGCGCCGGGGAACCCTTGAACCCGGAAGTTATCGAAGTCTGGAAAAAAGGGACCGGGTGTACCATCCGTGACGGATACGGCCAGACGGAAACCGTTCTTTTGTGCGGCAGCTTTCCCTGCATAGAACCGCGGTTCGGATCCATGGGCAAGCCGAGCCCCGGCTTCCAGGTACAGATAGTCGACCTGGAGGGCAATGTGCTGCCTCCAAATACTGAAGGCGATATCGCGGTTCGGGTGGCCGAAAACCGACCGGTGGGTCTCTTCAAGGAATACTGGAAAGATCCCGACCTGACCGAAGCATCCTATCGCAACGGCTGGTATCTGACCGGCGACCGGGCCTATGTAGATGAAGACGGCTATTTCTGGTTCGTCGGCCGGTCGGATGATGTCATCCTGACATCCGGTTATCGTATCGGCCCCTTTGAAGTAGAAAGCGCCCTGGTCGAACATCCGGCAGTTGCGGAATCCGCGGTTGTTTCGAGCCCGGACGAGACCCGGGGCGAGGTGGCCAAGGCTTTTGTCACTCTGGCTCCCGGCTACACCGGCAGCGACCAGCTGGTCAAGGAACTACAGGGTCACGTCAAAACGGTTATCGCGCCGTACAAGCATCCTCGGAAAATCGAATTTGTCGAAGCCCTGCCGAAGACGATCAGCGGCAAGATCCGCCGGATGGAACTGCGCAGGAAGGAATGGGGAAAATAAAGCAAAGATCGCAGGCAAGCAAAGCGGCAGGCGCCGGGGAATGGAAAACCCTGCGGCGCCTGCCTGAGATAACCTAAAACAGGAAAGGAGCTTTTGAATTATGGAGGACAAGCTGTATAAGAAAGAGATCTGGCTGACAATCGGCTTTTCGGCCCTGCTGCTTCTATGCGGGCATTCGGCGATGATATTCCGCGTGTTTCCCGGGCTCCGCCAGGGAACGTTCTGGGGATTCCCCACCGAATATATCGTTCCTATCCTCCTGGGCTGGTTCGGACTGGCGGTGGTATGCGTGATTATGGCGCTGGTCCTCAACAAGTTCGACGACGAAATGGAAACATACGTCGACGGCCAGAGCCCGGACAAACCATAAAAAAGGGGGGGAATCATATCATGGCGGAAGAATATGCATTACAAAACGTTTGGCTGGGAATCGGCGTAGTCGTCATTCTCTTTGCGATTTTTTACTACGTCGGCTGGTGGGCCAGCCGAAAAACGGCCAGTGAAGAAGATTTTTATGCGGCCGGCTTTTCCATCGGTCCGGTCACCAACGGTCTGGGCATGGCCGCCACCTGGGCCAGTCTGGCCACATTTCTCGGGGTTATTGCCCTGATCCAGAAACTTCAGGTGCCTTTTGTCTATCTCTGGATTCAATGGGCCATTTCAATTCCGCTTTTAACGCTTTTATACGGTACAAGTCTCCGGCGCATGAAGGCTTTTACGCCGGCCAGTTTCATCAGGTCCCGGTACGGCAAAACATCGACCATTGTGATTGTCTGCTGGATGGCGCTGATCATGGTCATGTATGCACTGGGACAGATGATCGGCCTGGGCCAGGCGTTCGAACTGCTTTTCGGTATTCCCTACAATATCGGCCTGATCATCGCCGGTGTCGCCACGGTCGGTTTCATCACCATGGGCGGTATGTACGGCGCGTCCTATAACGCAGCCTTTCAGATGATCGTCATGACGATTGCCATGATCGTGCCCATGGGCGCCATCATGAAAGCCATGGGCTCCAGCGGATGGTGGTTTCCGCCGCTGGCCTACGGCGACATGGTGCCCAGCATGCTGGAAGAGATTCCGACGTTTTTCGATATGAAATACGATGTCCGCTGGTACTTCGCGCTGATTCCGGCCTTCACACTGGGGCCGGTGGCGCTGCCTCACCTGGCCATGCGCGTGTTCACATCATCGAGTGTCAAGAGCGCCCGTTGGGCCGTGGTCTGGTTTGTGATTTTCTTAGGGCTTCTGTTCTCGGGCTCCTATACGGCGGGCTTTGCCGGCAACTTCTTTGCCGCGACGACCGGCCGAACGATTGCCAAGCCTGACCAGACACTGCTGATTCTGAATGTCTTCTATAATCCGGCCCTGGTGGCGGCTTTTGTCATGGGCGGCGCCGTGGCTGCCGGTCTGTCGACGATCGGCGGCAATCTCATGGCGATCGCCGGTCTGGTCGGCAACGACCTGCTCAGCATTCTGGCCCCCAAAATGGAAACCAAAAAGAGAATCAAGTGGGGTTATGCGGCGCTGGCTATCGGCGGTGTGGTTGCGATCCTGCTGGCTTTCAACCCGCCGAGATTCCTGGTGACCTCCATCCTCTGGGCCTTCGGCCTTCTGGCCACCACCGCCACCCCCGGCATTCTGCTGGGCGTCTGGTGGAAAGAAGCCAATAAACTGGCGCTGATTATTTCTTCAATCCTCTGCGGAGTCATCTACATCATCATTTCACCGCATGTACTGCCTTCCGTCAGCCTGGGCGGAACCGGCCTGGTGGCTCAGCTGGGCATGTCCGGAGGCATGGTGACCGTTCCTTTGAGTTTTGCCCTGTTTATCCTCTGTTCCATTGTCTTCAACCGGGTCCCGGCGCTGGCCGGTTGGGCGCCGAGTATGGAAGACAAAATGGTCGTGGACAAGATACACGGCTGGGGCGATTACGATGAAAAGCGCTATAACGGAATCGGATGGCCGCTTCTGATCGTCGCGATCTGTTGCGCTGTCTTCTTCTGGGGACTTGTGCCCTGGACTTGATGGCTGAAATCAGCAGCAAGCAGTCGGCCGGAGAAGCCATGGCTTCTCCGGCCGACGGACGGCATGACCGGCCTGCCCTCCGGAGCTGTAAAGAGAAAAATGGAATATTTCAATTATATGAAAAGAATCCTGCGTCTAGAAGGCAGTGGATTCGACGAAATGATGAACAGCGGTCTGGCTTTGCGGTACTGCATGGTCAATGTGGCCATTCTGGGACTGGTCTATGGTGGTTCCGCCATTCACCTGAGCAAACGTCTTCTGACCCAGGGCACGATCAATACGCTTTCTTTCAATCCCATTTTCATCCTGACGGCAGGTGTCGGCCTGGCCTTTCTCATGCATGGAGGCATTGCGCTGTTTATCTGGGTTTTCTGCCGCGGAGCCGGCGGGTGCCGACAGTTCATGCCTCCGTATCTGAATATCGGCGCGGCCAGCATCGCTCTCTGGCCGTTGGCGCCGGCACTGGCCGCTTATCAGATCGTCAGACCCGGTGTTTTTCTGATCGCCTACATGATTCTTTTCGCCATCTACGGCGGCATGGTCGAATATGTGGGAGTACATCGGGCATCCGGACTGTCCACCCTGAAAATGGCCATCGTGGCGGTGGTCACCGTGATTTACATCGGCTGCTTTCTCTACCTCTGGATCGGTTGAATCCTCCCGAATCCGCCTGAATATGCCATCAGAATACCAAAAATATTTTCAAACCCTGTCGGATATAGCCAAAGCCATTCATTCCGGGACGCGCACCGAAGAGATCATTCAGACGATTGTGATCCATTCCACCGATCTTTTGAGTGCCAAGGGAAGTATTTTCTGGATATTGAACAGGAAAAATCAACGGATCGAAACCAAAATCTCTCACGGCTTTCCCTACAGAAACTTGTACAGGGTGGATTATCAGTCCCTGAAAGCAATCTTCAGCCTCGAACCGGGAACCCGATCTTTGATCGAAGACGCACGGAAAGATTCGAAAATTCCGGACCTGGACCCGCTGGGCAAAAGATGGGTGATTTCCGTTTACGGGGTATGCGTCGATATTGCCCCGCCGTACTCGGGACTGCTGGCGGTTTACTTCAGCCGGAAGCAGATCCCGGATTCGACTGAAACGGATTTTCTCAGGGCGTTGGCCGAACATGGCGCAATCGCCCTGCACAAGGCGATTCGATATGATGAGCGGATGCTGACCGCTTTTCGGCAGACCGTGGAAGGTCTGGTCGTGGCTCTCGAAGCCAAGGATCCGACGACGCACGGGCATTCACTCCGAGTCGCTCATCTGGCCAGAATGACCGCACAAAAAATGGACCTGCCGCAGCACCAGATCGAACAGGTATATCATGCCGGACTGCTGCACGACATCGGGAAAATCGGCATGACCGACCGGATTCTGGAACGGCTTGGGACGTTGTCCCGCCGGGAAATGGCGGAAATTCGGCGGCATCCCGAAATCGGCGCTCAAATTCTGAGGCCCCTGGTTTTTATGAACGAACTGATCCCGTTGATTCTTCACCACCATGAAAAGTTCGACGGTTCGGGATATCCCGGCAGCCTTGAAGGGGACAATATTCCTTTGGGCGCCCGTATCCTTACGGTGTGCGACGCCTTTGAAACCATGCTCTCGGGACGACGGAACATCACCCCCCTTTCACTGGAACGCGCATTCGAACAACTCGGCCGGGCCGGCGGGACGAAATTCGATCCCCGGGTGACTCGATCACTGGTCGAGGCCATATCCGATCAGCCGGATTCCCTGTCATCTTTTTACAAACTGCCTCAAATTTTTCCGGAAATGCTTCAAAAAAGTTATAAAACCGGGGCCGAGGAAAATAAATCCGAATCGGATTCCAGTCCCTGGCGGAACATCATTTCCACTTCCTTCTGAACCAAACAGTAAAGCGCGGATTGTTTCAAACAACCCGCGCTTCACGGTTTTGGCGATCATCCGCCTTCTACCGGTGACAGCATGAGCGGCAGCCGGCAGGATCCATCCTGATATTCATCAATTCATTTGTCCATGTAGTCCCCTAACGCGAAGCCTGCTGCTCTTTCTTCAGGTCTGGCACATGGCTCACCTCTGTAGTAGGCTCAGCCCCTTTAATCCTCTCGATTCGAATCGCACAGACTTTTGTTTCAGGCGTCTTTGCCACCGGATCCAGCTCGCAGGAGGTCAGAACATTGGTGGGGGTTTCGGCGAAATGAAAAGTCATCGACACCATCCCCTGAGGGCAACGGTCGGTGACAAGCACTCTCGCCTCCAATTCGCCTCGGCGGGATGCTACCCGCACCAGGTCCCCGTCTTTTACCCCGAAAAGGGAAGCATCCTTGGGATGGATCTTTAACTGCTCTTCCTTTTCCAGGATATTCAGGCCGAATACTCTGCGTGTCATGGTACCATGAAAGTGATAGAGACTGCGGTCCGTCGTTAAAAGCAGCGGATACTGTTCATCCACCTCCTCAGCGGATTTCCGATAGGTGAGGGGCATGAACTTGCCCTTGCCGCTTGGGGTGGCAAACCGCTCTGTGTGAAGAATCCGGGTTCCGGGATGATCTTCAGAGGGGCAAGGCCATTGCAGACTCCCCCGTTCCAGGCGTTCATAGGAAATGCCGCCGTAAGACGGAGTAAGGGAAGCCATTTCCTGCATGATTTCTTTGGGACTCGAATAATCAAACCCCTTCCCATTGAGGCGTTTGGCGATTTCACAGGTGATCCACCAGTCCGGCTTGGCGTCTCCCAGAGGTTCAATCACCTTACGCACCCGTTGGACCCTGCGTTCGGTGTTTGTGAAGGTGCCGTCTTTTTCGGCAAAACTGGCGCCCGGCAGAACGACATGAGCCAATTGGGCGGTTTCTGTCATAAAAAGATCCTGAACGACAAGAAAATCCGCCTTTTCCATCGCCTCTCTTACATGGCAGGCGTTGGCTTCGGTCAGATAAGGATTTTCTCCCACTACATAGAGCGATTTGATCTTGCCCGAATGAACGGCGTCGAATATTTCCGTGTGGGTCAACCCCGGAGAGTCGCTCAGCGCACAGCCCCAGGCCGATTCAAATTTCGCTTTGTGTTCGGGGGAGCTTACCGCCTGGTAACCTGGATAGACATTGGGCAGAGACCCCATGTCGCATGCGCCCTGCACGTTGTTCTGCCCTCGAAGGGGGTTCACACCGGAAGACGGTTTGCCGATATTCCCGGTCATCAGTGCCAGGTTGCTGATTGCCAGAACATTGTCCGTACCGTGGGTATGCTGGGTGATCCCCATGCAGTAAATAATGGATGCCGGATCTTCGGTGGCATAGACTCTTGCCGCCTCGGCAATTTTATCCTTGGGCACACCGGTGATCGATTCCACCGTATCCAGGTCGAACGTTTCCAGAGATTTTTCCAATTCTTCGAAATTTTCACACCGTTCCGAAATAAATGCAGTGTCATGCAACCCTTCATCGCGTATCACCCGGGCCATTCCCATAAGCAGCGGAACATCCGTGCCGGGTTTCGGCTGCAGGAAGATATGGGCAAATCGGCACAATTCAATCTCCTTGGGATTGACGACGATCAGCTTGGCGCCTTTTTTCACCGCATCCTTTACCTGAAGCGCCACGATGGGATGGGCTGCCGTGGTGTTCGTACCAATCGCCAGGATGGCTGCGGCATCTCCCAGTTCCTTTGTGGAGTTTGTCATTGCGCCGCTTCCCAGTGCAGTGGCCAGACCGGCCACAGTGGGAGCATGTCAGAGGCGTGCGCAGTGATCGAGGTTGTTGGTCCCCATCACTGCACGGGTAAATTTCTGCACAACGAAATTGTCTTCATTGGTACATTTGGCCGAGGCAATCGTGGCAAATTCTTCCGGGCCGGTTTTGGAAAATCTGTCAGCGATCATATCCAGGGCTTCATCCCATTCCACGGCGACAAATTCTCCGTCGCGTTTCACCAGGGGGGTGGTCAGGCGCTCCGGATTATTGACGAACTTGTACCCGAAGCGGCCCTTGACACAGAGCCGGCCGTTGTTGGCCTCACTCTTCCGATCGCCCCTGGCCGTGACCAGCTCATCGTCCCGGACCCCCAGGTAGAGGCCGCAGCCGCACCCGCAAAAAGTGCAGACCGTGCGAATCTGGTGGGTCGGGTTTTTGGCGCCTTTTTCAGTCAGGGCGCCTACCGGGCACCGTACAACACATTCACCGCAGGATTCGCAGTTGGATTCGATCCGCGGCTTGTTGCCGAACCCGGCGATTTTCGTGCCGAGACCCCGGTATGCAAAATCGATCGCATTGATGTTCTGCAGTTCATCGCAGGTTCTCACGCAGATGCCGCACAGGACACACCGGTTGGGATCAAAGTCGAAAAACGGGTTTGAATCGTCGATCGGCAGCCTTTCGGCACGGGGTTTCAAGCGCGCCAGCCGGTCCTTGTTCACCCCCACATGATCGGCCACTTGCTGCAGCTTGCATTTGGTATTCTGGCCGCATACCAGGCAGTCGGTGTCGTGGTCGGCGATCAGCAGTTCCATCGCAACCTGCCGGGTCCGGTTGATTTCCGGGGTTTCCGTTTTGATAACCATGCCCTCTTTCACCGGTGTCTTGCAGGAGATCACGGTCTTTTTCCATTCTCCCTGTATTTCCACCAGGCAGAGCCGGCAGGCGCCGACCGGTTCAAGTTCATGATGATGGCACAAATGCGGAATATAGATTCCCTTACTGAGCGCCGCCTCCAGGATGGTCATGCCTTCCCGGGCAGCGATCGACCGGTCATTGATGATTAGATTGATTTGCCCTGCCACTATTTACCTCCTTCTTCTATGCCGCCGGAGACGCCTTCTTCTATGCCGCCGGAGACGCATTCCACCGCGCTGAATTTCGTCGGGCATTTTTCAAAACACATACCGCACTTGATGCATGTTTCCTGGTCAAGTACATGGACCTCTTTTTTGGCGCCCGTAATCGCCTCTACCGGGCAGACCTTGGCGCAGATCCCGCAGCCCGTACACTTTTCAGGATTGATCCTGTAGGAAATCAGTTCTGTACAGGACAGGGCGGGACACCGCTTGTCTTTGATGTGGGCTTCGTATTCGTCCCGGAAATACTTGATCGTAGTCAGCACCGGATTGGCCGCACTCTGGCCGAGACCGCACAAAGAACCCTCGTTCACCGATTCCCCGATCTGGAGCAGCGTCTCGATGTCCCCTTCCCGGCCTTTGCCGGCAACGATGTCCTCCAGGATATTGAGCATCTGCTTGGTGCCCAGTTTGCAGAGGGTGCACTGCCCGCAGGATTCTTTCTGGGTAAAATCCAGAAAATAGCGTGCGATTTCCACCATGCAGGTGCTTTCGTCCATGATCACCATGCCGCCGGAGCCCATCATGGAGCCGGCGGCCTTGAGGGAATCATAGTCCACCGGCGTGTCCAGAAATTGCGGCGGCAGACATCCGCCGGAGGGGCCGCCGGTCTGGACGGCCTTGAACGGCTTGTCGTTCATAATCCCTCCGCCGATATCATAAATGATCTCACGGATGGTCACTCCCATGGGGACCTCGATCAGGCCGCACTTGTTCACCATTCCGGTAAGGGCGAAAACAGCCGTGCCCTTGCTGCTCTCGGTTCCGATGCCGGCCAGCCAGTCTCCGCCCTTGTTGATGATCTGCGGAACATAAGAGAAGGTTTTGACATTGTTCAGCAGGGTGGGCTTGTCAAAAAGCCCCTCTTCCGTGGTCCTCGGCCGGGGAGCGGCTTTGGGCATGCCCCGTTTGCCTTCGATGGACAGGGTCAGCGCCGTGGATTCGCCGCATACGAAAGCCCCGGCGCCCTGGAAAATCCTGATTTCAAAATCAAATCCGCTGCCCATGATATCTTTGCCCAGAAAACCCATCTCCGTGGCCTGTTTGATGGCATTCTGAAGCCGCTGCACTGCCAGGGGATATTCCGCCCGGACATAGATATAGCCGGTCTGTGCGCCAATGGTATATCCGGCGATGATCATGCCTTCCAGCACGGAATGGGGTTCACCCTCCAGTACGGAACGATCCATGAACGCCCCGGGATCGCCTTCATCTGCATTGCAGACGACATATTTTATCTTTTCCTTGGCTGCCAGTCCGGCCTCCCATTTGCGACCGGCTGGAAAACCGCCGCCGCCCCTTCCGCGCAGACCGGAGCGCTTCAATTCGTCTACCACCTCGGTCGGCTTCATGGAAAGCGCTTTTTCCAGACCGCTGTACCCCTCGTTGGCAATGTAATGATTGATGTTGGTAGGGTCGATAAACCCGAAATTCCGGAACAAAATCTGTTTCTGGGTTTTAAAAAATGGAATGTCCCAGAGGAGGGGGATATCGTACCCGTTGGGCTCGCCGACCCTGCCCAGGGCATACTTCGGCAAGGGATCATCTTCACCGATAAATTTCTCAACCAGCTGGCCGGCGATTTTCGGGGTGACATTCTTGTAGAAGACATTGGGTCCACCGGGCTTTTTTATGCTGATCAAGGGTTCTGCCCAGCACGGACCCAGGCATCCCACTTCAACAATGTCGGCATCGATATTTTTCTTTTCCAGTTCCTCCTGGAACGCTGATTTTACACCCAGTGCGCCGGCGGACCGGCCGCAGGTGGCCGCTCCGATGAAGATGACCGGTTTGCTGCTTTCCTGTAATTGACGCCATTCGGTGACTGCCCTCTCTTTAAGATCACTGAACTTCATGGGATTTCTCCTTGTCAAATAACTCGGCCACTTTTTTCGGGGTCAAATTGGCTTCGACCGTGTCGTTGATCATGACGCACGGCGCCAGTGCGCAGCACCCGATACAGGCGGCGGTACCCAGCGTGTATTCCTGGTCTGGAGTGGTCTCTCCTTCTCTGATATCTAGTATTTCTTCATATGCTTCCAGAATCTTTTTGGCGCCGCGGACATGGCATGCCGTCCCCCTGCAGACAGTAACCTGATTTCTTCCCTGGGGCGTGAATTTGAACTGCTCATAAAAAGTCGCCACCGCATATACGCGGCCTTCAGGCACGTTGAGGGTCTTGGCGATGCCGATCATAGCTTCTTCGGGGAGGTAGCCGAACTCCTCCTGGACTTTCTGCAAAACCGGGATCAGATTATCAACTCGCCTTTCATAGCACGAAAAAATCCCATTTAATCGTTCTTCCATGTCATATCTCCCTTTACCACTTCGTCTGCTGAAGCCTGCATTTCGGCCAATTCATTAAAACATTATCCCGTTTCCCGGCATAATTTCCGATCCAGCCCATACCCCGCTCGAAAGGACGCGTTTTTCCTCCAAGCCCGAATCATATTCTTTCAAGCCCCGAGCGGCGTCACCTGTGAGTTGAACCGGGAAGCCATGGTCATCCGCCGCTATTCTCATAGCTTCCGGTATTGTCTCTTTGCCCATTACTTTTCTCCTCCGCATCACACATAGATGAGATGATAATAAAAGAAAAAATACGATTATCGGAATTTAATCAAATTTGGAGGATAGGTGATTTCGTTTTATGTGTCAAGGATAGAGTTGACGCAATCTGTGATATACCTTTGTTTTTTCATGCGATGATGTAAAGGTGGCACCCGTCTGCATCGGTTATATTTTCCCGGGCCAGCCGAACTTGACCGCTTCCGTTTTCACCGCTATTGTGCCTTTGCAAAGAGGGGTTCATGCCAAACCGCTCTTTGCCGCCTGATGAAAAAGGTACACAATACCAACCCAACGGAAAAACGGCATGAGTCAGTTCAAAATCCCCTGGGATACCCCGGACCAATGGGCCGAGATCAATCGGACCTTCGACCATCTCCTTCGGCGAAGGCATGCCGACATGAAACCGGCCCGGGACATCGCCGGACAAATCGAATCAAGAATGGCCGACCTGTTCCCGCTGATGTCGGAGCTGTGCCGTCACACCTGCCCCGAATGCCGGGAACCCTGCTGCCGGGTGGCCACGCTTTGGTACAATTTCCAGGATCTGCTGTTTCTCCATTTGACCGAACAGGCGGTTCCCGAATCCCAGCCCTTGCGGCGGTTTCAGGAACCCTGCCGGTACCTGGGCCCTCGAGGCTGCATCCTGGACCGGATGGCACGGCCCTGGATCTGCACCTGGTACATTTGCCCGCCTCAGACCGCCCGGCTCCGGAAAATGGGCCGAATCCGCCGGCAGGAAACGGAAGCCGCCATGGATGAGATCAAGGCATTGCGGCACGCCATGGAGGAAACGTTTATAGACATTCTCTTTTCGTGGGGAACGGCGGATGGGAAAGAGAATCGGCGCGGGGATAAAAAATAGAAAATCTAAACGGGCCAGGATCACGGGGCGGCCGCGATAAAGCCGGTAAGCTTTCAAACGGGGCGCCCCGGAATTAAAATATCCGGCCGAATGCCGTCTCTTCCGTCTGCCTACGCGTCAAGAGTAGAGGGGCGGAAGAAATCTGACTGCGCCGGAGGGATACGTCTAGTCGTTAAAAGTAGGACGAGGCAGTACGCCGGCCCGTTCGGCGATTTCCGGAACCATATGCTCCCATTCGATCGCCATCAGGTGAATTCCGGCCACCCCTTTCATTTCCCTGAATTCCTCGATCTGCTCGCAGGCGATCTTGATCCCTTCTTCCGCATATTTGCCGCGGCCCGCGCCCTTGAGCCGGTCGATGATGTCATCCGGCACATCCATCCCCGGCACATTGTTCTTCATGTATCGGGCCATACCGAGGCTCTTCATGGGAGTGATCCCGGCCAGGATATAGACCTTTTCGGTGAGCCCCATGTCATTGGCCTGCTTGACCCACTCCCGCATCTTTTTCATGTTGTAGATGCACTGGGTCTGGACGAAATCGGCCCCGGCCTCCACCTTTTTGGCCAGACGGTGGACCCGCCATTCAAACGGCTCGGCAAAGGGGTTGGCGGCCGCGCCGATGAACATTTTCGGCGGAGTGTCGATATCCGACCCGCTCAAAAATTTGCCGTCGTCGCACATATGCTTGACCATGCGGATCAGCTGCATGGAATCGATATCGAACACCCCTTTGGCGCTGGGGTGGTCTCCGAACTGTTGATGGTCGCCGGACAGACAAAGCATATTCCGAATACCGTGGGCGTAGGCCCCCAGAATATCCGCCTGCATAGCCAATCGGTTCCGGTCCCGGCAGACCATCTGATAATTGGGCTCCAACCCTTCATCGATGGCGATCAGGGAGGCGGCCCAGCTGGACATTCGGACCATGGCGGTCTGGTTGTCCGTGATGTTGACGGAATCGACCATGCCTTTGAGATGGGAGGCTTTTTCACGCACCGCTTCCACACTCGTTCCACGCGGCGGCCCAAGCTCACCGGTAAACGCAAAATGTCCGGCTCTCAGCACCTTCTCCAAATTACTTCCTGAATTCATATGACCTTACCTCTCATTATAAGTTTGTGGGACTATTCAACAGGATCTTTTCCCATTCTCAAGCACGGTGTTTTGAATTCCATGGAACATTTTTCCGGAAAGTGATTCGAACCTCGATCCGAATCACCTTTGTTGCCGATTAAAGGTTGCTAATTAATCCTTTTTTATGGTCATTGTCAATAAAAAGCTCCTCAATAAACGCGCCAGCGACCCGGCGGAATCAACCAAGCCTCACCCTGCCGCTGAAAGGGAATGAACTCGATTGCTTTTATCCATAGACCTGTGAAGCCGCATACGATAAAAACTGCCTCCCTTTATGGAGACCACGGGAGAAGCCCACTATGAAGATCGCCGTCATCGGCGCCGGCATTTCCGGACTGGCCTCGGCCCGACTGTTGGGAGCGGAACATGAGGTGACCCTCTACGAGGCGACCGGCCGGCCCGGCGGACATGCCCGTACCGTGGTGATATCCATGGAAGACACCGATTATCCGGTGGACACCGGCGTCATCCTTTTCAACCCGGTCACCGCGCCCCATTTTGCCAAGCTGGCCGAACAGCTGCATATTCCGACCCGGCCTGTGGCCCCGGTGTTCGGCATCCGATGCCGCCGGACCGGTCTGGCTTACGGCCTTCCCGGGTTCCGCCGCCTCTACGCACAGCCCCAAAATTTAACGCGGCCGTGGTTTTTGCGGATGGCCCGGGAAATTCGACGTTTTCGTCGGGAATCCCCGGCCCTGTTGCTGAAAAATGATCCCGATCTCCTTCTGAAGGAATATCTGAATCACCACCGGTATTCCAAACCCTTTTACCGGTTTTTCATCTCCCCCTTGGCCTCGGCCCTCTGGACCGCGGACCCCGAGCTGATTTCGGAACTCCCGGCTCGGGATTTTGTGGCCTTTTACAAACATCACGGCCTATATGACCCGCCCGGCGCCCCCTGCTGCCGGGTCATTCCGGGCGGAACCCGACAATTAACGGCGGCCCTGACGGACAAGACCCGGGCACGGGTCCGCCTCCGTTCGCCGGTGGCCTCCCTTCGACGGTCCCATGACTTTGTGACCGTGGCTTTCGAAGGCGGGTCCCCGGAACGGTTCGACCAGGTGATCATCGCCGCCCGGGCGGATCAGGCATTGGAGATGCTGTCGGACCCCTCGCCGGAAGAGCGGGAGATCTTATCCGCTTTCCAGTACCGGGAAACGGTCACCCTGCTCCATTTCGACACCGCCGTTCTGGCTGATGAAGGGCGGGCCCGGGGCCACCTGAATTTTCTCATTCCCTGGCACCCCGGTGATCCGGCGGCGATCACTTATGATATGAACCGGCTCGGCGCAACGGAGGGGCAAATCCCTTTCCTCGTCAGCCGCAATCTCAACTGGGCGGCCCAACCCGGCGCCATCCTTCGGGAAATCTCATTTTGCCAGATCATCTTGCCTCCGAAGCGACATATCCTCCAAAGCCGAAAAGACCGAATCAACGGCGTAAACCGAACCTGGTTCTGCGGAGCTTACTGGGGAGCCGGATACCTTGAAGACGCTCTGGTCAGCGCAATCTCGGTCTGCAACCGCCTGACCCGCATGTCTTGAATCGGTTTTAGGAAGAAAGCGTCTTCAATAAGGTATTTTCCTGCCCATAATACCGAACTTTCCTTATTTATCCCAAGCGGTCTTTTCCGTATAGATGGTTTATTCATACCGGATTGCCCTGTCCGGCCGGCACGATACCCATTTTCGTTTTGTTCACTCAGGGAGGACACCCATGAACGTCATATCGTTGGATTCCGTCAAAAAAAACCGTGATGCGCAGGTCAGGCGACAAAATGAAGAAGCCCTCGAATTTACCTATTCGGCATGGCAGATCGCGGTCGAGCATTCCCGGTTCCTGCCGAGAGATATGGCTCTTAAATTGATACAGCAAATCGTCTATGATCATGGGATGGGGCTGGATGAATTGAAACAATTCTTGTAAACTTTGCCATTCCCCCTCAGACCGGGACGGGGGCCTGCGTGAAACGCGGCATCCGCCATCCCGGCCCTGCATGGTTCCCCGGTTCGGCCAATCCCCTTCCGGAATGGCCGGACCCGGAGTGTTTGCAGCCCCCCTGCTTTCCACTTTTCAGGAAAGAACCGCCTTTAAAAAAACGGTGTCCGCCGCTTTTAAATATTCGAATTGCGAACCCCTTGCTTTCGAGATTTCTATCTGATAGTGAACAAATCAAGACCGCATTGAAAACAGGAAGATTCGATTGCCTGCCGAGGTGCCGAATGGGTTTTTCCGCCTTCATGTTGAATCGCTTCCGGCCACGGTCCGGCCCGACAACAGGCGGGTCCTTGAGAATAAAATGCCGAAAATGATGAACCGGAATTCTGAAAACAGAGGCATGCGGAACGTTTCCATGCCGACAGGACTGTTACCGGCAGTGCTCTGTTTTTTGCTCTGCCTTCCGGGAAGCGCAATCCCTCAGAACCGGTTAGAAGCCGAAGCCGATTCGCCCCCCCGGTCCGATGTAATTCTGACGGTCAACATTCCTGCTGAACTGTTTATGGCCCTGGTTTCCTATCAGGAGCTGTCCGAGGCGGATGATCAGGGGGAAGCGACCACCCGAAAGCTGATAAACGTGTTGGAAACGATTGTAAAAACCCTCAAAGAGGAACAGCGGAAATTTACAGCGTTACGACCCGAAATCGGCGCAGATGCCAGCCTTGAATATCGACTCTCCAAGCTTGACCGGCACCTGAATGATTTTCAAAACGAACTCCGGTATCGCCGAACCCTCCTGGAATATCAGCAACTCAAGAAAAAACAGAAGTCCTTCATCGAAGGAAATTGAGGAAAGAACCATGCTATCTATAGGATCGATTCGGCTGACCCTTTTTCTCTCGTTGGCGGCGATGCTCTGGATCACCGGATGCGCAAGTTTCCGGGAATATCAGCAGGTCAGAGAAATGCAACGGCTTGAATCCTCCGCCCGGAAAGCCGAAGATGATGTTTTGAACCGCCTGGAGCAAAGCCCGGACAGCATCCTGAGTGAATCGCTTCGCACCCTGGATGCCATTCTGGACTATGCGGACCAGGTAAAATCAGACCCGATGCGGTTCGATTCGGCCCGCATCGAGGAATACACTCGAAAGATCGATATTATTCGGACCAATATCGAACGATTCAAAGACCTAAAGCTTCAGGCCGACATTTCCTTTCCTTTGGGAGCTTACCGGGTGTCGGCCCTCTCTCCGGCCGGACGCGCCCGACTCGACCAATTGAAAGATCGAATCGTGAAAACGGCCAAAGATCTCAGGGTCAGATATCCGGGCCACCCCATTCGAATCACCTTAAAAACGGTCGGGTATACCGATCTGGGACCGATTTTACCCGACTCCGCCCTGGAAGCGGCGCTGCAAAAGGAAGTGAAGAATCCCGCCCCGTCGGAAAGAGTCCGACAACGCCAGTACAATCAGGCCCTGTCCCGGCTTCGTTCGGTGAGCGTCAACCGGTATCTGAAGGATCTCATCCTCAGAGACCTTCCCGGCGGCGATTTCCAGGTGGAGTTGAAACATATCGGTAAAGGCGAATCATTTCCGATGTCCGGAATAACACCGTCCTACAAGGCCATCGACCCACGGCGGCGGATCTGTATCATTTCCCCTTTTATCGAGATCGTGATTTGATCCGTATTCGTCACATCGGCATTAAAATCGTTTTGATGGCCTCTTGGGCAATGATCGGGGCCCCCGCCCGGGCGGAGGAACCCCCTTCCATGGCCCGCGCCACCCTGGTCTATAATCTGAGCAAATTCGTGGTTTGGCCGGAGAAAGTCTTTTCCGATCCGGATGCGCCCTGTATTTTTTGCCTGCTGGGCCAAGACGATATCGAAAAGGAGTTGGCCCTTCTAAACGGTCAAGTACTCAACGACCGCAAGGTGATTTTCCGGCCCGTTGAGGAACCGACGCCCCCGTTGGAATGCCAGGTGCTGGTGATCGGGGCCTTGGAAGAAACGGATCTGACGGCCGTTCTGAAACTACTCGAAAAACAGCCGATCTTCACCGTCAGCGACACTCCCCGGTTTGCAAAACTGGGAGGCATGGTTGAAATCGTCTCCAGCGGTACCCGGGTCTTTTTCCATATCAACCTGGACGCGGCCAAACGGGCCGGTCTCATCATCAAAGCGCCCCTGCTTCAGATCGCCACCGTGATTCGAGAAACGATCCCCTGACGCGGCCGGACCACCGGGTTCAGAACCGTCCTCAGCGATTATTCTGCACATCCGTTCGATTCGGTCGGTCTCCTTTCGATGCCGCCCGCCTCCCCATTTCTCGATAAAATCGCTTTCACCGCTTCGGCGATTTTTTCCAGGGTATAGGGCTTGCGAAGGTAAACGCCCGCGCCGAGCTGCAGCACCGCTTTAACCCGGGCCGTCTCCGAAAATCCGCTGGCGATGACCGCTCGCTGACCGGGATGCAGATCGAGAATCCGCCGATAGGTTTCCAATCCGTCGATACCGGGATCCATAATCATATCCAGAAGGATCAAGTCCGCTTTTCCCGAGATCATGTACTCGACAGCCGCCTCGCCGGTAGCGACCGCATGCACCCTGTATCCCAGGGCCTCCAGAATCTGGGAAGCGATTTCACGCTGCTCCGCCACGTCGTCCACCACCAGAATGGTTTGACCGTCGCCCCGAAGCGGTTTCGCCGAAGGAACCGCCGAAGTCTCGCGCACAGACCTGCGGGTCGCGGGAAAATAGAGTTGAAACGTGGTTCCTTCTCCCACCCGGCTCTCCACATCGATGTAGCCCTGGTGGTCCTTCACCGTGCCCCAGACCACCGCCATGCCGAGACCGGTTCCCGACCGTCCCATCTTCTTCTTGGTGTAGAAGGGTTCAAAAATGTGCTGGATATCCTTCTGCGGAATGCCGATGCCGGTATCGGTTACTGTGAGGACGACGTAATCCCCCTCTTGAATCGTATCATACCCGGGCACCGGCCGATCGACGTAGCGGTTGGCCAGCCCGATGGTGATGACCCCGCCGTCGTCCATCGCCTCCGCCGCGTTGCCGATCAGATTCATCAGGGTTTTATCCAGATGGATTGGTGAGCCGTTGATGTTCATGACATCGGGGTCCAATCGGGTTTCGATGCGGACGCCGGGATGATGCCGTCGCAGTTTCTGGTGCACAGGGCTTTGAAGATGGGTTTGGATCAGGTTCTTCAAATCCACCACTTCGCTGTGACCGACCCCCCGGCGGGCCAGGGTCAACAGATCCTGGACAATTGCCGCCGCCTTGAGTCCGGACCCCTGAATGGTGAGAACCGGCTTGCGCATGGGGCTGTCTTCCGGCAGATTCATCAACAGCAGATCCGGGTAACTGACGATGCCCGATAGAATATTGTTGAGATCATGGGCGACCCCGGCGGCCAGGGTTCCGATGGCTTCCATCTTCTGGGCCCGAGCAAGCTGTTCCTGAATTTTGATCCGCTCCTCCATCTCGGCTTTCAGCCGGGCATTGGATTGGGTCAATTCCCGTGTTCGTTCCGCCACCGCCTCTTCCAGCCGGTCCCGGTGTTCGGCCAGCGCCGCGTCCCGCTTCTGGATCTGGATCAGCATGTCGTTGAATCCGCTGATCAGCGCCCCGACCTCGTCGTTATTCCTTTTGGATACCTGAACGCTGTAATCCCGGTGTTCGGAGACCGCCTCCATGGCCCGGGTCAGGTCGGACAGGGGATCGACCACCGACCGGTGCAGCCGTTTAGAGATGAGGTGAACAATCATAAACAGCAGGGTGGTCAACCCCAGCACCACCAGCACCGAATGCACAATCCGGGTGTTCAACGCGCTTAAATCGGCCCGAATGATCACATACCCGATCACCTCGTCTTTCAGGCGAATGGGGTTGATCACATCCAGATACTCGGCCGAAAACAGATGGCCGGACTGCCGGTGGTCGGTGGTGTCCGCAAAACCGGCTTCCAGGGTCTGAAAAAAAGCCGCATCCACCGGTTCCGAATTCGACAGAACCGGGTTTTGATATACCGCAAACAGGCTGCCGTCCCGCCGAAGAACGGCGGCCACGGCGATCTGCGGTTCCGCGCTCAGGGCGGCGAGAATTTCCGTGGCCGTTTCCGGCACCTCAAAGGTGAGGGAGGCGGTGGAGTTGATGCCCACCACTTCGGCCAGGGTGGCGATATTCTGGACCATATTGCGCCGAAAAGCGGTGATCTTATCGGTCAAAAAAAACGCCGCCAGCACCCCCACGATGAGGAGGGAGGTAAAGGTGACGATGACGGTCAATTTGGTTCGAAAGGGCAAATCGCCGAACTTGGGGAGCATGGCGCCTCGCGGGATAAGGGTGGTTCTCTGCTTTTTCAAACATATCGCACATGGTTTCAGTGAACAATTCCCGTTCCCGTACTTAAAACCGAGAATCACGGTCGGCAAACATGTGCATAAACGCCTCTTTTTAACAGCGGAAGGATTGGGAAGGAATGGGACGAATTCGGTAATTTATCTGCGCAGAGGGATTATTCGGGATTCAAGGGGCCGATCGGGAAATTATTTGACCACTCGAAGCACCTGGTCGGAATCCTGAAGGTGTTTCCATAATTCCCGAATGATGACGGCGGCGGGCTCTTCGTCCTCGAAATCCGAAAGCAGCCGGCAGTCGTCCATGAGCGGGTCGTTGCCCTTCCACATGCGGAATTCGTTTTTGATATACATCCCCAGAGAAGGGGAAAGAGAGGCCAGCCGCGAACGGTCCATATTGGCGATGCGGCTCCGCTCCTGAAAGGTGAGTTTGTCCAGGAGGATCTCCACCGCCTCGGTCACCGACCGAGGAAGACTGATAAAGGCGGCCAGTCGGCTTTCGGTGCCGGTCACCGCAGGGGCGAGCGGATTGTACTCGTATCGGCGGGGTTCGACCAAGACCAGTTGAAAGACGGTTTCCAGGATCTCCAGGGTGGTCTTATAAAGGTCGAAACGGCGGCTCTTTGTGGGGCCGGTGACGTTGAGCACCTCCACCCCGTGGTCGGCGATCCAGGCCTCGATTTGACGGGCCGCGTCAAAGGCCGAGACCCGATCGAGATCGATATAGATCCAGGGATGCCGATGTTTTTCGGCAAGCCGACGGTTGAGAGCCGAATTGCCCGAAGGCTCGCCCTGGGAAATAATCAGCACCCCGTCCGAATCCAGAACGTTTTGAAGGGCGGCCAGCACGAAATTGCCGTGGCGCATGGCCTGCAGGCGGTAGGTCCGGGTCAGCGCGCGGTCCTCTTCTTCCCGCCAGTAGGGGACCCAGCCGCCGTGGGCGATATTCAGCTTCAGGGCCACATCCAGGGCCGCCCGCTCCACCCCTTCCTGACCGCCGGAGATAATCTTTCGAATCATAACCGCCTTTCCCGCCCAAGCATCGCCCGAATCGGCCACTTGGAGCCTAACTGGTTGAGATCGTTTTAATTATGTCCTAAAATCGAATGAAGGACAGTCTCGATATCCGCTGGGGTACACTAATATATGAAATTAACAGGAAAAATTCAAGCATTTAGAATCTTAAACCGGTCGGCCGACCGGTTGATTGCTCCCCCCGTCTTTTTCAGATCCGGTCCAAATCCGTCATTGAAATATGTTCGCGAAGATTGTATTCGAGGAGGTCAATCATTTAACTGCCGAGAGTTCTCATACCGAAAGGATGGTCACACCATGAAATTTGATAATTCCTGCAAATACTTCGAAGACGCCCTGCGCATCATCCCCGGCGGCGTCAACAGCCCGGTGCGGGCCTGCAAATCCGTAGGCGGAGAGCCGCTCTTCATCGACAAGGCCGAGGGAAGCCGCATCACCGACATCGACGGCAATTCCTATATCGACTATGTGGGCTCCTGGGGCCCCATGATCCTGGGCCACAATCATCCCGAGGTCATCCGGTTCATCGAGTCGGTGCTGTCCAAAGGGACCAGTTTCGGCGCCCCCACCGTCCTGGAGGTGGAACTGGCCCAAACGGTGGTGGCGGCGGTCCCCTCCATGGACATGGTGCGGATGGTCAACTCCGGCACCGAAGCCACCATGAGCGCCATCCGGCTGGCCCGGGCCTTTACCGGCCGGGATGCGATCCTCAAGTTCGACGGCTGTTATCACGGCCACGCCGACACCCTGCTGGTGGAGGCCGGCTCCGGAGTGGCCACACTGGGTATTCCCGGCAGTCCGGGGGTTCCCAAATGTGTGGTGGAGCAGACCCTGTCCTTGCCCTACAACGATATCGAAACCCTCAAGTCGACCATGGACCGTCGGGGAGACGAGATCGCCTGCATCATCGTGGAGCCGGTGGCGGGCAATATGGGCGCGGTGCCGCCGGCGGAAGGATTTCTGGAAGCCCTGCGGACCGAGACCGAAAAACACGGCACACTGCTCATCTTCGACGAGGTCATGACCGGCTTTCGGGTGGCCTACGGCGGGGCCCAGACCCTTTACGGCATCACCCCGGATCTGACCTGCCTGGGCAAGGTCATCGGCGGGGGCCTGCCGGTGGGGGCCTATGGGGGGCGGGCCGAGATCATGGAAAAGGTGGCCCCTCAAGGGCCCATGTATCAGGCCGGCACCCTGTCGGGCAATCCCCTGGCCATGGCCGCCGGGCTGGCGACCCTGCGGGAACTTCAGAAGCCGGGATTCTATGAAGCACTGGAAAAAATCTCCACCCGCCTCGCCGTCGGGCTTCAGGGAGCGGCCGTCGCCATCGGCATGCCGGTTACCTTCAACCGGGTCGGCTCCATGCTGGGGATGTTCTTCACCGAACAGGCGGTGACCAACTTCGCCGACGCCAAAACCGCGAACCTGGAGATGTTCGCCGCCTATTACCGGGGCATGCTGGAGCGGGGGGTGTATCTGGCCCCGTCCCAGTTCGAGGCATCTTTCGTCTCCGCGGCCCATTCCCGGGAAGACGCAGACTATACCGTGAGAGCGGCCTCGGAGGTGTTTCAGATCCTGACAAAGAAATAGTTTTTTCCAAAAAGCGGGGATTGTTTCAATTGATGGATATGGAGAAAAACCGGATTCCGGAATCGGTGCGGACCATTCATCTGATCGCGATCTGCGGCGCTGGAATGGGGGCCCTGGCCGGAATGCTGAAAGACCTGGGATATTTGGTGACCGGATCGGATCAGGGGGTCTATCCGCCCATGAGCGATTTTCTGGAAAAAAAGGGGATTCCGGTCACAAAGGGATTTTCTTCAGAGAACCTGGCCCATCGGCCCGATCTGGTGGTGGTGGGCAATGCGGTGGTCCGGGATAACCCCGAAGCCCGGACCCTTGCGAACATGGGACTTTACTTCTGCTCCATGCCCCAGGCCCTGAACCGGTTCGTGGCCGGGAATAAAAAAGTGCTGATGACCACCGGCACCCACGGCAAAACCACCACCGCCTCTATTCTGGCCTGGATTCTTTACCGGGCCGGACTGGATCCGACCTTTTTCATCGGCGGCATTCTGCGGGATTTCAACAGCAATTACCGGTTGGGAAACGGAGACTTTTTTGTGGTGGAAGGCGACGAGTACGACACCGCCTTTTTCGACAAAGGTCCCAAATTCCTCCACTATGATCCCCACACGGCGATTCTGACCGGCGTGGAATTCGACCACGCCGATATCTACCGGGATCTGATCCATGTCAAATCGGCATTCGGCCGGTTGCTCTCCCGAATGCGGCCCGAGAGCACCCTTCTTGCTTTTGACGGAGATCCCGATGTTCAGGATCTGACCGAAAACCGTCCATGCACCGTCCTCCCCTACGGCCGCCGTACCGGCTCTCCCTGGCGGCTGGGTAGAATTCGAATCGAGCCGCCCCGGACGACATTCGAAGTCCTCAAGCAGGGATCAGTATTCGGCCTATTCCGCACCCGACTGCCGGGTGAGCACAATCTATTCAACGCTCTATCCGCTATCGCCGCGTCGGACGGATTGGGCATTCCCGTGGAAGCCATGCGCGATGCGGTCTCCTCTTTTCAAGGGCCCCGGCGCCGGCAGGAGGTTCGCGGGGTGGCCGGCGGCATTACGGTCATGGACGATTTCGCCCATCATCCTACGGCGGTTCGGGAAACCATCCGGGGGATTCGCCCTTTCTGCACAGGACGGCTTATCGCCGTTTTCGAGCCCCGAACCAACACCAGCATGCGCCGGGTATTTCAGGAAATCTACGCAACGGTCTTTGACGATGCCGACCTGGTGGTCATTCGAAAGCCGTCCCGGCTGGATAAGGTTCCGGAGGGGGAGCGTTTTTCTTCGGAACAACTGGTTTCGGACCTGAATCGGCGGGGGAAACCGGCCCTTCATTTCGACACCACCGAAAATATCATCCATTCCCTCAAGCAGACCGCCCGTTCGGGGGATACGGTGCTGATCATGTCTAACGGGGGATTCGACAATATCCATTCCCGTCTGCTGGCAGAATTGAATGCGCCGGCTCGGGGAGAAACGGTACCCGGGGAGGCGAATGCTTCCCAAGAAAAAAATCAGGAGGGATCTCCACTTTCTTCGGAATGATTCCGAAACGGTCACAGTAGCCGCCAAAAAGCGGCTAACCCATAAAGATAAAACCGCATATTTCTTCGTCAAGGGTTCAGAATAATTTCGAGAGAAACTAAATTCAATTTATTTTTTTAACTTCATTTGACTTTTCCGTATGAAACTTCTAAAAAGATCGATAATCCTTTAATATGTATCCTTAACTCGCTATCAGGAGGTGCAAATGGAATCCTTGGAAAAGGAGAAAGCATTTTACGAGAGGTTGGAGCACAAAGGGGTCTCACGGCGGGACTTCATGAAATTCTGTACCTACCTCACAGCCACCATGGGTCTTTCCTCGTCCTTCGTTCCCAAAGTCGCCGAAGTTTTTGCCTCACCCAAGCAGCGTCCCCCGGTGATATGGCTTCATTTCAGCGAATGCACCGGCTGCTCCGAGGCCTTTCTTCGGTCCATCTATCCCTGGATCGACGAACTGATCATGGATATCCTTTCCGTGGAGTACCATGAAACCATCATGGCCGCCGCCGGCCATCAGGCGGAAGAAGCCCTCCATGATGCGGCAGAGAAGTACAAGGGCGAATTCATCTGCATCGCCGAAGGTGCGGTGGGTATCGACCATGACGGCGAATACGGCAAGGTGGCCGGGAAAACGTTCTACGAGGTCGCCAACGACATCTGCCCCAAGGCCGCGGCGGTGATCGCCATCGGGGCCTGCGCCAACTTCGGCGGCATTCAGGCGGCGGCGCCCAATCCGGGCGGTTTCAAGAGCGTGAGCGAGGCCACCGGCATCAAGACCATCAATATCGCCGGATGCCCCCCCAATCCGATCAACCTGATCGGCACCATCGTCAATTACCTCCTGTTGGGCAAACTGCCGGCCCTGGACGGGTTGGGCCGGCCCATCTTCGCCTACGGGAAAACCATTCACGATCAATGCCCCCGGCGGTCCCATTTTGAAAACGGTGAATTCGTAAAAGAATTCGGTTCCGAAGAAGCGGCCTTGGGCTGGTGCCTCTACGAGGTCGGGTGCCGCGGACCGGAAACCTACAACAACTGCCCCATCGCCAAATTCAATGGCGGCACCAGCTGGCCCATTCAGGCGGGCCATCCCTGTCTGGGATGCAGCGAACCCGATTTCTGGGACAAGATGACGCCGTTTTACGAGGAAATGTAATTCTGCCTTGGATTCAACAAAATCCTTTTACCGAAAAAGGGGGATAAACTCATATGGGTACACGCGTTACCATAGATCCGATCACCAGAATCGAAGGCCATCTTCGCATCGAGGTCGAGGTCGAAGACGGCAAGGTCAAAGACGCCTGGAGTTCAGGCCAGCTCTTTCGGGGCATTGAAATGATCCTCAAGGGCCGGGATCCTCGGGATGCTTATCATTTCGTCCAGCGCTCCTGCGGGGTCTGCACTTATGTGCATGGTCTGGCGTCGGTGCGGGCGGTGGAAGACGCCGTCGGGGTCCAGATTCCGCCCAATGCGAGAATCATTCGCAACCTGCTGCACGGGGCCCAGTTTCAACATGACCACATCGTCCATTTTTATCATCTCCATGCCCTGGACTGGGTGGATGTCGTCAGCGCCCTGAAAGCCGATCCGAGAAAAACAGCCAAGCTGTCCGAAAACGTCAGCAATGCGCCCTGGGGCGGCAGCGCCTATTACAAAGACGTCCAGAACCGCCTCAAGACCTTTGTGGAAAGCGGTCAGCTCGGTCCCTTCAACAATGCCTATTGGGGACACCCGGCCTACAAGCTGCCCCCGGAAGAAAACCTGATGGCCACGGCCCATTATATCGAGGCCTTGCGCTTGCAGGCCAAAGCGGCCAAGATGCATGCCGTTTTCGGCGGAAAAAACCCCCACATCCAGTCGCTGGTGGTGGGCGGGGTCACCTCGGTTCGGGACCTCAACCCGGACCGGATCTTCCAATTCCTCCATCTCTGGAAGGAAACCCAGAAGTTCGTCAAGGACGTCTATATTCCCGACCTGCTGATGGTCGCCTCTTATTACAAAGACTGGGGCGGCATCGGCGGCACCACCAATTTTCTGGCCTACGGAGACCTCCCCTCCAGCGAAAAAGAGCCCGAATCCTTCCTCTTCCCCCGGGGCGTGGTATTCAACCGGGACCTCGGCAAGGTGGAGATGGCGGACCAGGAAAAAGTGACCGAGCACGTAAAGCATGCCTGGTATGCGGATCACGAACCCATGCACCCGTTCGGCGGCGTCACCGAGCCGCAGCACGGCCCCTATGAACCGGGCGGTGAGCGGACCTGGTGGTTCGGCCGGACCCAAACCGGAAAATATTCCTGGCTCAAGGCCCCGCGGTACGAAGGGGCGGCCTGCGAGGTCGGCCCCCTGGCCCGGGTGCTGGTGGCCTATGCCTCCGGAAACAAACCGGTCCAGAGTGTTGTGAACGCCACCGCCAAAAAGCTGAACGTGCCGGTGGAAGCCATGTTTTCCACGCTGGGTCGAACCGCGGCCCGAGGCCTCGAAACCATCATCATCGGCGATAATATGGAAAACATGATCATGAGCCTGGTGGAAAACGTCCGAAACGGCGACACCAAGACCTACCAACCCTATGAAATGCCCGATACCGGTATGGGTTACGGCCTGAACGACGTAGCCCGGGGGTCCCTGGGCCACTGGATCGAGATCGAAAACAAGAAGATCAAGAACTACCAGTACGTGGTCCCCTCCACCTGGAACCTGGGGCCCCGGTGTGAAGGCGGCAAGAAGGGTCCGGTGGAAGAAGCCCTGATCGGCACCCCCATCGCCGATCCCAAACGGCCCATCGAGGTACTGCGGACGGTTCACTCGTTCGACCCGTGTATCGCCTGCGCCGTCCATGTCATCGATCCCAAGTCCAACGAGGTTTACAAAGTCAAAGTACTCTAAACTCAGCACCCCTGTTCGCCCGGGCCGGCAGATCATTCGCACCGGCCCGGGCGACCCTCTCATCCCCGCCGTCGATCTTTCCGCAAATACGGTCATTTTCAGTGGAAATCAGTTCCTTTCGGAGTGACTGTGTTCCAATGAAGGAGCTTTCGGCGGTGTTGGAAAACAACCTAACCCATAAGACAATTATGAAATCACCCAATATCATGATACTGGGCGTGGGATGCAGCCTGCTCACCGACGAGGGGTTCGGCATCCACGTCATCAACGAACTTCACCGCCGATACACCTTCGGGGAAAACATCTCGGTGATGGACGGCGGGGTCCTCGGCATGCATCTGCTGGGGGTGATCTGCGAGGTGGATGAACTCATCGTGGTGGATGTCATCCGCAACGACGGGGAGCCGGGCACCCTCTACCGAATCGACCACGACGACATCCCCGACCGGGTCCGTGCCAAAAACTCCCTGCACCAGATCGATTTTCTGGAGGCCATGACCCTCTGCCGCCACGGCTTGGGCAAGGCTCCGCATACGGTCATTCTCGGGGTGGAACCTCAGGACATCACCACGTACACGGTGGAGCTGACCCCGGTGATTCAAAACCGGATGGAAGAGATGATCGAACTGGTGCTGAAAGAGGTCAAACGCCTGGGCGGCGATTATCAAGTCAAAGGAGTCGAAAACCATGTGTCTAGCCATTCCCTCTAAAATCGTCGAGATCAACGACCAGATGGCGGTCATCGACGTGGACGGGGTCCGGCGGGAGGCCAGCCTCCTGATGCTGGAAGAACCCCGGGTCGGCGACTATGTCATCGTCCATGCCGGGTTCGCCATTCAGAAAATCGACGAGGCGGCGGCCCGGGAATCCCTTCAGCTTCTTCGGGAAGCCGCGGCCATGATGGACCGTGAGGCGGAAACCGGCGGCGGCGATCGATCCACCTGATACCGAAAAAAGGGGGTGAATGTGGGCCTCGGTTTTTTCTTCAATCCCACCCTGATCTGGTTTTTCATCGGCCTGGTCCTTCTGATTGCGGAATTTTCCGTTCCCGGCGTCATCCTGGTCTTTTTCGGCATCGGGGCCTGGGTTACGGCCGTCTTGAGCTATTTTTTCCACCTCAGCCTGCTCCTGCAACTGCTGATTTTTCTGGTCACCTCGGTGGCCGGCCTTCTGTCCATGCGGACTCGATTGGTGGGCGAAAAGGGGTATGAGCCGGATGTCACCGATGATTTTCTGGGAAAAACCGCTGTCGTCAAAGAACCGCTTACACGGGGAAGCCCGGGTCGGGTCACCTTCAAAGGCGCGGCATGGAAGGCGGAGACGCAAGCGGATGAAACCTTGATGCCGGGCCGGTACGTTCGCATCATCGGTAAGGAGAGCATCGTCCTTCACGTGGAACCTATTCAGGATTAGGAGAGAATATGTTGGAATATGTCATTATCGGGATTCTGATCTTCGCCTTCATCGCCTTTTTCAAAACCGTGCGGATCGTGCCCCATCGAACCTCTTTCGTACTGGAGCGAATGGGAAAATACAGCCGCACCCTGGATGCCGGTTTTCACGTACTGGTGCCCTTTCTGGACAAGGTGGCCTATAAACGATCCCTCAAGGAGGAGGCGGTGGACGTGCCCCAGCAGACCTGCATCACCCGGGACAATGTATCCGTGGGCGTCGACGGGATTCTCTACATCCAGGTGGTGGACCCGGTCAAATCGGCCTACGGCATCGAAAACTACAAGTATGCGGTCTCTCAGTTGGCCCAGACCACCATGCGCTCTATTTTCGGCACCTTCGATCTGGACATGAGCTTCGAGGCCCGGGACGAAATCAACGCCAAAGTGGTCCAGGCGGTGGACGAAGCCAGCGACCCCTGGGGCGTCAAAGTGACCCGGTACGAGGTCAAAGACATTGAACCGCCCAAGACCATTATCGAGGCGATGGAACAGCAGATGAAGGCGGAACGGAAAAAACGGGCGGATATCGCCGAATCCGAAGGAAAGCGGCAGGCAGAGATCAATCGGGCCGAGGGAAAGCGGCAGGCCATGATCGCCGAATCGGAAGGTGAAAAACAGCGGCGGATCAACGAAGCCGAGGGGCGGGCCGCCGAAATCGAACGGGTGGCCGAGGCCACCGCCCGGGGGATCGCCAAAATCGCCCTGGCCATCAATAAGGAAGGCGGCAAGGATGCGGTCAACCTGCGGATTGCGGAACAGTACATGAAGGCCTTTGAAAAACTGGCCCGGGAAAACAACACCATGATCATCCCCTCCACCCTCTCCGACGTGGGCGGAATGGTGGCCGCGGCCAAGGAGGTCCTGAATACCATCGACCGACATCCGGCCGCTCGGCCGGTGTCCGGCGCCACCGCGGAACCGCCGGATATTCCGAATGTCCGGTGGGATCTCCCGAAGGTATGAGGCCCTGTTTCCTTCCGTAACGCCGATGGACGAATCGATTATTGCAGTCCGGATCACCATCAACGGTATTGTGCAGGGGGTCGGCTTCCGTCCCTTTGTCTACCAATCGGCCCGGGAATTCGCCGTCCGGGGCCATGTGGCCAATACCTCCTTCGGGGTGCTGATTCATGCCGAGGGTGAATCAGCCGACATCGACTCCTTTTTTCAACACCTGAAGACCCGAAAGCCGCCCCTGGCCCATATCACCGACATATCCAGAAAACCGGATACGGCGCAGGGATTTGAAGATTTCACCATCCTCCCGAGCACACCGGGGGAGGAGACCGCCACCCTGATCTCTCCGGACATGTCGGTCTGCGACGACTGCCTTCGGGAGCTGTTCGATCCGGCCGACCGGCGGTACCGCTATCCCTTCATCAACTGCACCCACTGCGGGCCCCGCTACACCATCATCGACGACATCCCCTATGATCGGCCCTATACCTCCATGTCGGTGTTTCCTCTGTGCGATCAGTGCCGGGCCGAATACGAAGATCCCGGGAACCGTCGGTTTCATGCCCAACCCAATGCCTGCCCGGTCTGCGGACCTCAGGTAGCACTTTTCGACCGCGATGCCGAACCCGTTCCGGCGCAAGATCCGATCCGAAAAACCATTGAGCTGCTGAAGGCCGGGCATATCCTGGCGATCAAGGGACTGGGCGGGTTCCACCTGGCGGCGGATGCCGAAAATCCCGATGCGGTCGGGCGGTTGCGGGAACGAAAAGGGCGCGAGGAAAAGCCCTTCGCCCTGATGGCGCCCAGTCTGGCGCACATTCAGCGGTTCGCCCGGACGACGCCCGACGAAGAACGCCTTCTCACCTCTCCCCAGCGGCCCATCGTGCTGTTTCAGAAAAAGAAAGACCAGATCCTCGCCGACTCGGTCGCCCCTCGAAATCGGTATTTCGGTGTCATGCTCCCCTACACCCCGCTGCACTATCTTCTGTTCGGTTCCGAACCATCCCTCTTTTCCGCACTGGTAATGACCAGCGCCAATCTGAGCGAAGAGCCCATCGCCATCGACAATGACGAGGCGTTTCGCCGTCTGGCAGGCATCGCGGATTTTTTTCTGGTCCACAACCGGGACATTCGGCTGCGAAGCGATGATTCCATCACCCGAATCATCGCAGGCGCTCCCCGCCCGATCCGCCGGTCCCGAGGGTATGCTCCGATGCCGATTTTCCTGAAAAACCCGGTAGACCCGATCCTGGCCTGCGGTGCGGCGCTGAAAAGCGCGGTCTGTCTCACCGAAGGCAAGAACGCCTTTATGAGCCAGCACATCGGCGATCTGGAAAATCTGGAGACCGAAGCTTTTTTCAGGCTCACGGTGGATCACCTGAAGCGCATCCTCGACATTCGGCCCGAGATCATCGCCCACGACCTTCACCCGGATTACCTGAGCACACAATATGCACTGGCGCAGACGGATCTGGTCCGAATACCGGTGCAGCACCACCATGCCCATATCGCCGCCTGCCTGGCCGAAAACCGGATCGAGGGGCCGGTCATCGGGCTCGCCTTCGACGGCACCGGTTTCGGCGGAGACGGGGCGATCTGGGGCGGAGAGGTGCTGATCACGGAGAACCACAAGTTCACCCGGGCGGCCCATTTGTCCTATGTGGGTATGCCGGGAAGCGCCGCGGCCATCAAAGAGCCCGAACGGATGGCGGTCTCCTATCTTTTGGATGCTTACGGAGAGAATTTTCGGGATTTGGAGATCCCGTTTTTACAGCAAATGGAATCCCAGAAGGCGGACATGCTGGTTCAGATGATCGACCGGGGAATCAACACCCCCAAAACCTCCAGCCTCGGCCGGCTTTTCGACGGCATCGCAGCCCTGGCCGGGCTTCGAAGTCGGGTCACCTTCGAAGGCCAGGCGGCCATGGAACTGGAAATGATTGCGGACCGGAATGCGAGGGGAATCTATGCTTATGAGTGGACCTCCGGCAGCCGAAAAGAAATTTCCACTCGCCCCCTGATTCAAGGAATAGTCGAGGACCTTCGATCGGGTGTCTCATCCGCCGTCATCAGCGGGAGATTCCACAACACCCTGATCCGCCTCTTCACCCAACTCTGCCGGGAAATCCGGACCGAGACCGGCCTCGACCGGGTGGCATTGAGCGGCGGTTCCTTTCAGAACGCCATTCTCCTGGAAGGGCTGATCCGCTCTCTATCCGACGAAAAATTCAACGTCTTCACCCACACCCGAGTCCCGGCCAATGACGGCGGGGTGGCCCTGGGCCAGGCCTGGGTGGCCGCGGCCCGAACCCGGGGATGAGCGGTTTTCATTTTTTTCGAGGCCCGGCCTTGGCCTCATTGCACACTGTTCAAAAGGCCCGACCATGATCTAAGCCAAAAGCCCTTTATTCACCGGAATCAACGGCACACCCAACCGCCTCGCAGGCCTGCATGGATCCCAGACAGGTTTCCACATTTTCAAAACCATGCCGTTTCAGAACAGAGGCGGCCACGGTAGCCCGGTGCCCGCTGCTGCAGAAGGTGGTGATGGGTCGGTCTTTGGGGATCTCATCCAGATGGTCCGGCAGATGGCCGACATAGATATTGACTGAATTGTCCAGGTGCTTCTCCCGAAATTCCGGGGGCTCCCGCACATCCAGCAGGGTGAATGATTCCCCGGAGCGGATCCGTTCCCCCAAATCCGCGGCAAACAGGGCGGGAATCCGTTCATATTTCAGCCCGGCCGTCTCCCAATCGGTCATGCCTTCGGCCAGATAGGCGGTGACCTTGTCGTATCCGAGCCGCACCAGGTATTCCACCGCGGTCATCACATTCCGGTATTCCTCGGCAATCAGTCCGATGGGGGTATCATAATCGAGAAACCAGCCTGCAAAGCCGGGAACCATCTCCAGGGACATGGCGTAGCTGCCCGGGATATAGGTGCCGGCAGAGCTTTCGGGCGGTCGAATATCCACAGCCACCATGCCGTCATTCATGGCGCTGTGAAACGCTTTGGCTGACAGGGGTTCGGGTTTGGGTAGGCAGTATACGCCGGGAGCGCCGTCGAGATTCATTTCTTCCATTTTTCGAAAATAGGGCGGCTGCTCCGGATTCTGGCTCGCTTTGGTTTTGATGAAATCATCCCGGGAAAGCTGAAGCATCGGGTTGTGCTTTCGCTCGTAACCGAGGGTGGAAAATTCCCGCTCCGCCATCCCGGACCCACAGACCGACCCGGCGCCGTGGGCCGGATAGAGAATGGTCTGATCCCCGAGCGGAAGGATTTTTTTGAAGATGCTGTCGTACTGAAGCGCGGCCACCTCTTCTTTTCGATCCGGAAAAAAATCGGTTCTTCCCACCTGCCCGATAAACAGACAGTCGCCGGTAAACACCCCGACGGCGTCATCGCTGAACTGGGTGTCGATCAAGGCGATGGAGATGCTTTCAAAGGTGTGGCCGGGGGTTTTCAGAATTTTCAAGCGAAGATCCCCGACTTCGAAGATGTCCTTTTCGGAAACCGGGTTTCCGTAATGAAAATCGAGATCCTCTCCGTGATAGATCTTCGCATCGGAGCGGTCGGCGATCCCTTTGGAGCCGATCACATAGTCTTCATTCCGATGGGTTTCAAACACATACTTGATCTGCGCACCTTGCCGATGGGCAATATCGAAGTAGATATCACAGTCCCGCCGCGGATCGATAACGGCTGCCTCGCCTTTGTGCCCCAGAATATAGGACATGTGGGCCAATCCCGCTGATTTGACGGTCTGCAGAAACATCTTTTTACCTCCTTTAAAATAGATTTGGGCCACCTGCTCCTCAGCGGAACAGATTCCATTCGCCATCAATGAAAAATCTACTTGTGAAAAGAGAAGTTTAAAATGGGGTAAAATATGGATTTTTATCTACAGAGAGGAAAGTTTCAAAAGCATTCGGATCAGATCATCGGATGCTATACACGGTTTTCACCAGCATCCGACGGTCCGGCGGTTCGGTTCGGTTC
>JBKHDE010000009.1:0-48041 GCA_046541495.1 Desulfococcaceae bacterium | reverse complement strand
TGGTAGCGGGGAGAGGATTTGAACCTCTGACCTTCGGGTTATGAGCCCGACGAGCTACCAGACTGCTCCACCCCGCATCAGAAGAAAACTTAAAGTAACGCTATATCGTCAGAATGTCAAGAATTTTTTTCATGAATCGGACAATTCCGCCAAAGCCCGCTTCATTCGGGTCGACTCGGCTTTGGCATCGTCGCCCTCCGAAAACCGCCAGAGCAGCTGTTTGTGCCGGCCGGTCTCACCGGAGACGATATCGATGTTGGATTTGGCGGTGCCCAGCTGCTTGGCCAGAAATTTGAGGCACAGCTTGTTGGCGGCCCCGTCCACCGGGGGTGCGGTCAGTTTGACCTTGAGAGCGCCGTCGTGAAGCCCCACCACCTCATTTTTGGAGGATTTGGGCTGCACCAGCACCTTGAACATCACGCCTTCCGGCTTTTCCTGGACAAAATCCATACCATCAATAATAATCCCTCATCCCCCCGTTTTCAAGGGGAAAGCCCTGGGTCCGACCGGTCACCCTTCCCGAATCGAATTGATGATCCCGGTGGAAGAGACCGCTTCGGTCACCGGAATCAGCGCCACCCGACCGCCGATCCGCTCCACCACCCCAAGGCCGGCCACCTCTTCCGAGGCGTAATTGCTGCCCTTGGCCAGCACATCGGGCCGAAGCACCTCGATCAGCCGGTCCAGCTCCTCGGTGGCGAAAACCACCACATAGTCGATGCTGTCCAGGGCGCTCAGAATCCGGACCCGCTCCCGGGCCTTCAGCACCGGCCGCCCCGACCCCTTGAGTTTTCGAACCGAGGGATCGTCGTCGATGGCCGCCACCAGCACATCCCCCATCTCCCTGGCCGCGGAAAAAAGCTGAATGTGGCCCGCATGAAGAAGATCGAAACACCCGTTGGTCAGGACAATGGTCTTCCCACTCCCCTTCAAGGACCGGACCACCTCGGCCATTTCCGCCAGGGATTTGTACTTTCGGGAGCCTTCGTCCGGAAACCGCTTGAGGGCCGCGGCCAATTCTTCGGGAGACACCGTGGCGGTGCCCAGTTTCCCCACGACGATGCCTGCGGCGGTATTGGCCAATGAGGCCGCTTCGGCAAAGGTGCGCCCGGCCGCCACCGCCAGCCCGAAGACGGAGATCACCGTATCCCCGGCCCCGGACACGTCGAACACCTGCCTGGCTTCGGAACGGATGCGAAAAGGCGGCTTTTCCTTTTCATACAGGACCATGCCCTCCTGCCCGCAGGTAATCAGAAGATGGTCGATCCCGGCGGTGGACAGCAGCCGTTCCGCCGCCCGGTTCCGGCTCTCTTCATCCGAAATCTCGATCCCCGACGCCAGCCCCGCCTCTTTCTGGTTCGGGGTCAGCAGGGTCACCCCCGCATATTTGGTGAAGTCGATCCCCTTGGGATCCCCGATCACCGGAATCCCCTTTGCCGCGGCCGCCTCGGTCAGTTGGGCCAGAAAGCGGCGGGTGATGAGTCCTTTGCCGTAATCGGACACCAATACCACGTCGGTTTGGGAAAGAATCCGCTCCACAAAAGCGGTCAACTGGGAAAAGGTCTCCTCCGAGATATCCCGGCGGGTCTCCCGATCGATGCGAAGCACCTGCTGGTGGCCGGCCAGGATGCGGGTCTTGCGGGTGGTGGGCCGGTCCGGCTCCCGAACGATTCCCTCGGTGCGGGTGTTCAATTCAGCGAACCGGGCCATCAGCCGGTCCCCGTCCGGCCCCGGGCCGATCACCCCGGCCACCGATACCGATGCGCCCAGGGCGGCCAGGTTGTTGACCACGTTGCCGGCGCCGCCCAGGGTGTACTCCTCCCGATCCACCGCCACGATCTGCACCGGAGCCTCCGGGGAGATTCGATCCACCGTGCCCCAGACATATTCATCGATCATGAGATCGCCCACCACCAGCACCCGGCATTTCTCAAAGGCCGACATATCGATGGCCACCGGCGTCATGCATCGCCTCCGAACCGGGCGATCAGCTCGATCAGAAACTTGGGGGGCCGAATCACCTTGCCTTCGTGAGTGGTGCAGGCATGTTTGGTATACCCTTTGACCAAGGATTTCTGATCCGCATCCCGATAGATGACGTAGTCGAACTTCATTCCGGCCCGAACCGAGGGGTCCAGGGTCGTTTCAATGGCCAGCATGTCGTCGTACCGGGCCGAGGCGAGATACTTGCAATAGGCCTCGGACACCGGCAGCAGCACCCCGCGATCCTCGATATCCCGATAGGCCAGCCCCACATGCCGGAAGAGTTCGGTGCGGCCCATCTCGAACCAGCGCAGATAGTTGGCGTAGTAGGCCACCCCCATCTGGTCGGTGTCGCCGTAGATGACGCGGTAGGTGATGCGGTGGGTCAGCATGAGAATCAGCCGGCTTCCCCGGCCATCACCTGCTCGATCAGGGGTTTGAGGTCTTCATACTCCCGGGCCACCGGGAACTGGGGAAACTCCGCGACCACATTCTCCGGGGGCCGAAAGAGAATCCCCTCATCCGCCGCCTTGAGCATGGAGATGTCGTTGTAGGAATCCCCCATGGCGATGACATGGAAATTGAGCCCCTGCATCGCCTCCACCGATTTGCGTTTTCCGTCTTCCTGCCGAAGCCGGTAATCGGAAATGGTGCCGTCCGGTGCGACCAGGAGGGTGTGGCAGAACAGGGTGGGCCACCCGAGCTGCCGCATCAGGGGGCCGGCGAACTGGACATAGGTGTCCGACACGATAATGACCTGGGAGCGCTCGCGAAGCCAGTTCAGAAAATCCACCGCCCCCGGCAGCGGTTCCATTTCGTCGATGACCCGGGTGATGTCTCCGAGCTTGATCTTATGTTGGTCCAGAATGGACAGCCGTTTTTGCATCAATTCGTTGTAGTCGGCGATATCCCGGGTGGTCAGCCGAAGTTCCTCGATGCCGGTTTTTTCGGCGACATTGATCCAGATCTCGGGGACGAACACCCCCTCCAAATCGGAGCAGACAATATGCATGATTCCTCACAATCTGAGTCTAAAGTGTAGTGTGGAGAAGGATAAAAACGGCGGGGACGACTCATTCTTCGCCCCTGCGGCGGTCATCCCCTGCTGGGTATCCCAAGGAAAACGTTGAATTCCCGAACGCTTAATCGCTGTTCTCATCCTCGATCCGGATAAGAACCGGGGTTTCGCTCACCGCTTCCAACCCGTTGATCTCGGCCAGGGCCTTGTTGACATCCGCCTCCCGGGCCCGATGCGTGAGCATCACGATCGGCACCGCACCGTCGATCTTGCGCCCCTTCTGGTGGACCGAGGCGATGCTGATTCCGAACTTGCCCAGAATCCCGGCGATGGTGGACAGCACCCCCGGCCGATCCGCGGCGGCAAACCGAAAATAGTAATTGGTTTCGATTTCTTCAACCGGCATCACCGGTATTTTCCGAATCGTGTCCGGCTGATAGGAAAGCAGCGGCAGCCGGCTTCCGCCGCCGGTGAGTATATTGCGGGCGATATCGACGATGTCGCCTACCACCGCGCTCCCGGTGGGCATCATTCCTGCGCCGTAGCCGTAGAGCATCATATCCCCCACCGCATCGGCCGAGATGGTGACCGCGTTCAGGTTTTCGCTCACATTGAACAGCGGGTTGGAATCGCGGATCATGGTGGGATGGACCCGGGCCTCCACCCGGTCGCCCTTGTCCTTGCCGATGGCCAGCAACTTGACCTTGTACCGGAACTCCCGGGCGAAATCGATGTCTTCGGGGGTGATCCCGGTGATCCCCTCCACATAGATATCCGGAAGGTTGATCTCCATTCCGTAGGCCAGGGAATTGAGGATGGCCAGCTTATGGGCGGTGTCGTAGCCTTCCACGTCCAGGGTGGGATCGGCCTCGGCGAACCCCTCGGCCTGGGCCTCGGCCAGGGCCGATTCAAAGGCGCTGCCCTCGTCGGTGATTTTGGTCAGGATGTAGTTGCAGGTGCCGTTGAGAATCCCGGTCATGGCATGAATCCGGTTTCCCACCAGGGATTCCCGAAGTGTTTTGATGATCGGCATGCATCCGCCCACGCTGGCTTCATAGGCCAGTTCCACCCCGGCTTTCCGGGCGGCCCGAATCAGCTCGTTTCCCTTGCCGGCCAGCAGGGCCTTGTTGGCGGTGACCACATGCTTGCCCTTTTGAATGGCCTGATGGATGAATTCTTTGGCGATGCCTTCCCCGCCGATCATCTCCACCACGATCTGGATCTCGGGATCATCCAGCACCTGTCCGGCATCCGACACCAGAACCCCCGGGTCGAAGGCGACCCCCCGGTCGGTCTCGGTATCGATGTCGGCCACCCGTTTCAGGTTCAGTTCGGCGCCCACCCGGGCCCGCAGCAGGTCCCGGTTGTTGATCAACAGTCTGGCCACCCCGGTTCCCACTGTGCCGCAGCCGAGCAGCCCCACATGAATCTGTTTCATAAGCCCCACTCCTTACATGATTTTTCGAATGCCGCGTACCGCCTGATTGATGCGCAGGTTGTTTTCGATCAGGGCGAACCGGACATACTCATCCCCGTATTCGCCGAATCCCAGACCGGGGGAGACCGCCACCCCCGCCTCTCGAATCAGAAACTTGGAAAACTCCACCGACCGCATGTGCCGAAAGGGTTCGGGAATGCGGGCCCAGACGAACATGGTCCCCAGGGGGCTGGGGATTTCCCATCCGGCCCGGTTGAGACCGGTGATCAGGGTGTCCCGCCGGGCTTTGTAGACATCTCGAATCTCCTGGACGCAGTTCTGCTCCCCGTTCAGAGCGATAATGGCGGCGATCTGAATGGGCTGAAAGATGCCGTAATCGAGATAGCTTTTGATTCTTCGCAGGGCCGCGACGATCTCGGGATTCCCCACACAGAACCCCACCCGCCATCCGGGCATGCTGTAGCTTTTGGACAGAGAAAAAAACTCCACCCCCACCTCTTTGGCGCCTTTGGCCTGAAGAAAACTCGGGGCCCGGTAGTCGTCGAAGGTGAGGTCGGCATAGGCGAAATCATGGACCACCATGATGTCGTGCTCCCGGGCGAATTCGACGATCTTCTGAAAAAAGGCGAGATCCACCACCTCGGTGGTGGGGTTGTGGGGGTAGCTGAGGATCAGGATTTTGGGCTTGGGCCAGGTCTGTTTGGTGGCCGACAGCAGATTTTCAAAAAAATCCTGGTCGGGCCCCACCGGAATCCCCCGCACATCCCCGCCGGAGATGATGGCCGAGTAGGGATGAATGGGATAGGTCGGGTTCGGAGTAAAAACCACGTCTCCCGGCCGAATGGAGACCAGGATCAGGTGCGACATTCCTTCTTTGACGCCGATGGTCACGATGGCCTCGGTCTCCGGGTCGATCTCCACCCCGTGCCGACGCCGGTACCAGTCGGCGATGGCCATGCGAAGCTTTCGAATCCCCATGGAGGCGGAATACCGATGGTTGTGCGGTTTTCGGGAGGCCTCCACAAGTTTGTCCACAATGTGGTCCGGGGTGCCGATATCGGGGTTTCCCATCCCCAGATCGATGATATCCTCACCCGCCCGTCGTGCCTCCATCTTGATTTCGTTCACCGTGGCGAACACATACGGCGGCAGTCGGTCGAGCCGTGCAAAGGTTTTCATGACATTTTGCTCCGGAAAAAAAGAAAAAATAATCCGGCGGCGGACCCTTTTCCGAAAAATTCGGTATAAACGGCCGCAATGCCGCGGGCCCCTGCCGGATCGCAAAAAAGACCACAAATACTTACAATAACCGCCCGTTTATGTCAAAAAAATTGTTTTGACTTTTGTGCCCATTCGATCTAATCTTCAGAAATCATTCGCTGTGGTCCGGATCGCTTTTAGAGGAGATATATGACAAAATCGCTCACCTATGCAGAAGCAGGCGTAGACATCGACAAGGCCAACAAGCTGGTCGGCAGGATCAAGGAGATCGCCAAACGGACCCCCCGACACGGGGTCATGGGGGATATCGGCGGGTTCGGCGGCCTGTTTTCCCTCAATCTGGCCAATATCGAACGGCCGGTTCTGGTCAGTTCCACGGACGGCGTGGGAACCAAGCTCAAGATCGCCTTCATGACGGGCAAACACGACACGGTGGGCATCGACCTGGTGGCCATGTGCGTCAACGACGTCGCTGTTCAAGGGGCCAAACCGCTCTTCTTCTTGGATTATCTGTCCTTGGGACGGCTGGACGATGAAGTCGCGGCGGAAATCATTCAAGGGGTGGGAGAAGGGTGCAACCAGGCCAACTGCGCCCTGATCGGCGGTGAAACCGCGGAAATGCCCGGGTTTTACAATGACAATGAGTACGACCTGGCGGGGTTCACCGTCGGTTTGGTGGACAACGACAAGATCATCGACGGATCGGATATTCGGGTCGGGCATCGGCTGATCCAGATCCCCTCCAGCGGCCTTCACAGCAACGGCTACTCTCTGGCCCGCAAGATCTGCTTTGATGTGTTGAAATTGAAGATCGACAGCCATGTTCCGGAACTGGGAAAAACCATCGGCGAAGAACTCCTGACCCCGACCAAGATCTATTCGGAAACCATACAGAAACTGATTCGGGATCTGCCGATTCACGGGCTGGCCCATATCACCGGCGGCGGCATCGAAGACAATATTATTCGCGTGATTCCTCAGGCCTGCAATGTGATCCTGTATCCGGACAGCTGGCATATCCCCCCGATCTTTTCTTTTCTTCGGGAGGCCGGAAAGATCGAAGAGCGGGAAATGATGCGGACCTTCAACAACGGCATCGGTGTTCTCGCGGTGGTGCCGGAAACGCATGCACAGGACGTGGTAGGACGGCTTCGGGCGATGAACGAAGACGCCGAAGTCGTGGGTGAAATCGTACAGAGAAAAGGCCCCGGCGCTCGGGTGAAATGGACGACCTGAAGAGACACGGATAGCTCCTATCGATTTTTTTCTCTGAGGGCCGGGGTCCTGGTGCAAACCGAGGGACCTTGGCCGTTTTTTTTGTGAATCCCATGCTGTATGCCTATTTTGTGATCTCATTTTTTATCGCGCTCCTGCTGACCCCGGGGGTGCGGCGTCTGGCCCGAAAAAAGGGATGGATGGCCCAGCCGGTCACCGAACGCTGGCATAAACAGCCCACCGCCATGATGGGCGGCATCGCCATCTATTTCAGCCTGGCGATCCCCCTGTTTGCAATATCGGATTTTTCCACGCTGTTGCCCCATCTGGCCCGGTCTCCGGGGTTCCGCCCGCCGCCCGATTTGGCCCCCGCCGTCTGGATCGGCGCTTCCCTCATGTTTATTCTGGGGTTGCTGGATGATTTTATTCGAATCAAACCCCATACCAAACTGGTGGGGCAGATTCTGGTGGCTTCCGTGGTGACCTTTCTCGGGTTTCGGCTTCACTGGTTCACCTCTCTGACCCTGGATACCATCATCACCCTGATCTGGATCATCGGGGTCACCAACGCCGTCAACCTGATCGACAATATGGACGGCCTCTGTACCGGCGTGGCCCTGATCGGGGCGGTCTATTTCGCCCTTCTCCTGTCGGGCCTGGCCGGCTCCGGAAGTGCGGTATCGGTGCTGCTGGCCGGGTCCCTGGCCGGATTTCTGATGTACAATTTCAACCCCGCCGCCATCTTTATGGGAGACTGCGGCAGCCTCACCATCGGGTTCGTGCTGTCCATGCTCGGGCTCCATTACGCCAGCGCCGACACCACACCGGCTCTGGCCTCCATGGCGGTGCCGATCATGATCCTGCTGGTGCCGATACTGGACACCACCCTGGTGACCCTGATTCGCCTGCTTTCCGGACGCAAGGCCTCCACCGGCGGCAAGGACCATACCTCCCACCGGCTGGTTCTGATCGGGTTCAGCGAACGGGACGCGGTCCTCTTTTTATACGGCGTGGGCGCCATTTCCGGAATTGCGTCTCTGTTTGTCAGCACCACCGACAGCCTGACCTCGCCCGCCGTCATCATCCCCCTGGCCATATCGGTGCTCCTGATCGGCGTCTACATGGCCCAGATTCGGGTCTACCCCGATCGGGAGTTCTGCCTCCTTCGAAACCACTCCTACACCCCGATTCTTATGGAACTGACCTACAAACGACAGATCGCCCTGGTATTGCTCGATTTCTGCCTGATCGCCTTTTCCTATTATCTCTCCTACCGGCTTCGGTTCAGCGCACAGGGATTCGGCGAACACTTCCGGTTCTTTCTCCATTCCCTGCCCGCCGTCATCGCATGCAAATTCATCGCCTTTTTCGTGATGGGCATTTACCGGGGCATCTGGCGGTATATGAGTTCCAACGACGTCTATACCTATCTCAAGGCCTCCGGCGCCGCCACCCTGCTGTGCGCTTTTGCGGTCACCTATATCTACCGGTTCGAGGATTTTCCCAAGGGTATTTTTGTGATCGATTTTCTTCTGACCACCGGTCTTCTGCTGGGCACCCGGGGCTCTTTCCGCATCTCTCTGGATGCGGTCAAACGCAAAACCCTCTCCGGCGAAACGGTGCTCATCTATGGCGCGGGCCGGGGCGGCGAAATCCTGATGCGGGAGATTCTCAACAACAAGCGCCGCCACATTCGGCCGGTGGGATTCATCGACGACGACGTACTGAAAACCGGCAAAAAACTCCTGGGGTATCCGATTCTGGGCACCTTTGAAGACATCGACCGGTTGCGGAATCGACACCGGTTTACCGGCCTTTTGATCTCTTTCAACGGCCATGTCCCCAACAACTTTGAAGGGGCCCGCCAATACTGCAAAGAAAACGGCCTGACACTCCAGCGCTTCTCCATTCGTCTGGAAGATGTGGATACCGGGCCCTTTGCAAACTGACGCTTCTTGATTTCTTCATCCATACCGCCATCATGAGCATTTCAAGTGAGAGGGGCCCGGCATGAACATTTCGCAACAGGCCAAAAGCTTTTTTCTTCTGATCGGGATAGGAAGCCTGTTTCTCTCCTGCGCCGGAGCCGGCTTTCAAGAAGGACCTGCCGGGGATGGCGCCCCATCCGAGGCCGCCCTTTTTTTCCACCGGCTGGATGCGGCGGTGAATGCCGCCGGGGTGCGGAACGCCTCCGCTGTGCGGATACCGGGGTTTCCCTATCTGCGGGCCGACCGATTTCTGGAGGCGATGAAGGACCGGGTGGACACCCCCGGTGAGCATGCGGATTGGATCGACCGAATGCGGGCCCGGGACCGGGCGGCCCGTCGAAAGGAGATCAGCAATCTCCCCGATCCGGATGCAATCTTATCGTCGACGGCAATAAAACCGGTTTCGAAATCGTCTCGGGAGAATCTGTATGCGATGGCCGCCGATTACGGCGATGCCCTTCGGGCCAAGGACCGCGAAACCAAGGATTTTTATGAGCGGGTGAAAACCGCCGTAGAGGTCCCTTCGGAATATGAACCCTGGCTCCAGTTTGCCGGCGCATATCCGCTCGCCGTGATTCCGGTGGCGGTGGCGACCTGGAATGTTCAGCGAAAATTCACTCGGTTTCATAAAACCGCCCCCGAGGCCCTGCCGGTGCAAGGAAAATTGATCCGATTCGCGCCTGAACTATCCGAACCCCCTGCGACCCCGTCGGAAATCCAGGAATATGTTGCCCGGGCCCGGCAGGACGCATTGGGAATTCCCATCCTCTCCCGCGCCCAAATAGAAGCGATGATTTTCACCTTTGCACCGGTTTTCGTCCAGGATGTGGCTGCCGACTACGACCGCATCGGCGGACTGTTCTGGAACGAAGATCAGGTGGGAATCGACCTGAACCACCCCACCGTCTATTACTATCTGTCTCATGGTTTCTACAAAGGAAGACCGGCTCTCCAGATCGTGTATGTGATCTGGTACCCGGGCCGGCGAGGCCCCCATGCCCCCTGGTACGAACACGGCCATCTGGACGGGTTGACCATGCGGGTCAGCCTGGACCCGAGTGGACGGCCCTTTATGGTCGATTTTATGAACAACTGCGGCTGCTACCATTTCTTTGTGCCCGACAGGGAGCGGGTCGAGCGGGTCATCACCGTTTCCGGCGGAGCCGACCCCTTTGTGCCGGTCTGGCTGCCCGACCATTTTCCGGAAAAACGGCTGCACCCCCGCATCATGTCCGGATGGCACCAGGTGGAAAATCTGAGCGCCGCGCATGCGCCTGTTGATGCCGTCCCCTACCGGCTGAAGCCCTATGAAACTCTGGAGAGGCTTCCCCGTCCCGGCGGCCGGACGGAGTCCATTTTCGACTCCCGAGGCATCGCCAAGGGGAGCGAACGCATCGAGCCGATCATCTTCTTCCCCATGGGGGTGCCCGAGGTAGGGGCCATGCGTCAGCGGGGGCATCATGCCATCAAGTTCGTCGGCCGGGCCCATTTTGATGCGCCGGATCTGTTTGATCGGAATTTTGAATTCAGACCATGAGCAACCGGGAGCCGACATGATCGTTCTGGGGATCGAGACCTCCTGCGATGAAACCGCCGCCGCCGTGGTTCGGGACGGCCGCGACATTCTCTCTTCGGTGGTGGCCTCCCAGATCGACATTCACCGCCGGTACGGCGGGGTGGTGCCGGAACTGGCCTCTCGAAAACACCTGGAGGCGATCGTACCGGTGGTGGAAGAGGCCCTGGACAGCGCCGGCCTCAATTCAAAGGATCTGGACGCCCTGGCCGCGACCCGGGGGCCGGGCCTGGTGGGGGCCCTTCTGGTGGGGTTTTCCTTTGCCAAGGGCTATGCCTATACCCTCGATCTTCCCTGGTGCGGCGTGAATCACCTGGAAGCCCATCTCAATTCGGTCTTTCTGGGGTCGACACCGCCCGCCTTTCCCTTCGCGGCGCTGCTGGTTTCCGGGGGCCATACCAGCATCTATTTTGTCAAGAGCCACACCGAATTCGAATTCATGGGCGGCACCCGGGACGACGCAGCCGGGGAAGCCTTCGACAAGGTGTCGAAAATGCTCGGTCTCGGCTATCCCGGCGGCCCGGTCATCGGGAAATTATCCGAATCGGGAGATCCGGCCCGAATCCGGTTCCCGCGGCCTTTTCTGGACAAGACCGAATTCGATTTCAGCTTCAGCGGCATCAAAACGGCCGTCAACCGATACATCCAGACCCATGCCTCCACCTATGCCGACGAAATTCCCCACATCGTGGCCGGATTCCAGGAAGCGGTGGTGGATGTGCTGGTCTTCAAGCTGATCCGTGCGGCCGAGGATCGGGGCTGCGGCCATATCGCCGTGGTAGGCGGGGTCGCGGCCAACCGGCGGCTTCGGGACCGGGTCATAGAGGAAGCCGGCACGAAGGGACTCTCGGTCCATATTCCGCCCATGGATTTGTGCGGGGACAATGCCGCCATGATAGCGGCGGCCGGGTACCATTCCCTCAAAAAGGGGGAGCGCTCACATCTAGATTCGGATGTCTATTCCCGCCATAAACGGGCGTGACCGATCCCGGGGCGGCCGAAACGGGATCATGGCCCGATGCTTATTTTCCGGCGTCCTTCATGGCCTGCTGAAGCTTTTCACCCAGTGAGCCGAGGGATTTTTCCTTGCCCTTGGCGTAGTCCCGCCAGTCGCCTTCCTCTCCGGCATCGCCGGGCGCCAGGGTGATCTTTCGATCCGAGGGATGGATCTCCTCCACCAGAATCGAGATCGGATCCCCGACCTTGAGCTTGTCCAGGGCTGAGGCGGCGGCCGATTTACTGATCCGGGAGCGGGGCATCAGACCGGTGATTCCCGGTTCGAGGGTGATGAAATAACCGAACCGCTCTTTTTTCTCCAGGGTCCCTTCCATTCGGGTTCCCACCGGGTATTTGTCTTTGATTCCGATCCAGGGATCCCCCGCCGCATCCCGAATGCTGAGGGAAATTCGACGGTTTTCCAGGTCGACATCCTTAATCGTGACGTCCACCGTTTCGCCTTCCTTCACCTCCTCATCCGGCTTGAGGACACGGCGGGTGTAGCTCATTTCACTGATATGCACCAGCCCTTCGATTCCCGGAGCGATTTCCACGAAAGCGCCGAAATCCATCAGCCGGGTCACCTTGCCCTGGACCTTTTCGCCGGCCTTGAAAGCCTCGGCCTTGGTATCCCAGGGATCGCCCGACAGCTGTTTCATGGAAAGGGAAACCTTTACCTCGCCCGGCTTTTTCCCGGTTTCAATGGAGAGCACTTTGACCTGCACATGGTCGTCCACCCGCACCACTTCTTCGGGCTTATCCACCCGGGACCAGCTCAGTTCGGACACATGGACCAGCCCTTCCACACCCGGAAACAGCTCCACAAAAGCGCCGTAGGGCATCAGACTGGTGACCCGGCCTTCGGTCACCATGCCGGCCTCGGCGGTTTCGAGAAATTCCCCCTTGGCCTTTTCCTGCTCCTTGGCCAGCAGCTCCCGCCGGGAAACCACGATATTGCGGCCGTTTTCCTCAAACCGGGTGATCAGGAACCGATGGGTCTGCCCGACGTAGTCTTCGGGATGCTCCACATATCTGGTATCGATCTGGCTCACCGGGCAAAACGCCCGGTGCTGCATCACCTCCACCCGGAACCCGCCCTTGACCTGCTCGGCCACGTTCCCTTCCACCGGCACCTTGGCCTGAAAGGCCTCTCTCAGCTGATTCAGGCCGCCGACACCGGACAGGGCCCTGGACAGCCGAATTTCATTCTCATCCAGGGAGACCACGTACAGTTCCAGGGTATCGCCCACCGCATACGGAAGCTCCCCGTCTTCATTCAGAAGTTCCGCCTTGTCCACCGCCCCGTCGATTTTGGCGCCGGTGTTGAGAAAGACATTGTCCATTCCGATAGAAATGATTTCGCCGGAGACCTTGTCGCCCACCCGCAGGTCTTCCACCATGCTGTCGCCGTAGGATTCAAAAAGGTCGGCAAAGCTCTCTTCTTCGTTCTGATTCGATTCATCCGAGAAATTGTCTGACATGTTATTCCGTTCTCCAAATGTGTCTATTCCGGGCGTCCCGATGCGCCCTTAAATACAATCGATGATGTCCCCATAAATAGGGGGAGGACCCGGTCCTGTCAACGACTATATGCCAAAATCGGCGGTCGGAATCGGAACCGCCCCTATTGCAATGCGCGAATAAAACAGAAACTGTCGTCATCTTCCACCGAGACGGATACGGTATCGGTGCCGGTGAGCCCTTCGGTGTCGGTGACCGTCAGTTCAAATACCAGGACCGCCTCGTCTTCATCCGCCGCCGGTGCGATAAAATCGGCAATGGCGGTATCCGCATTCGACAGATCCACCGACGCCCCTTCGATCTGGCGCCATCGAAAGGTGACGATGCCGAAATCGGGGTCGGTGGAAGCGGCGCCGTCCAGGGTCACGCCTTCTCCGTCCACCACCTCTTGATCGGGGCCGGCCTCGGCGGTGGGCCCCAGGTTTTCGGTATTTCGTCCGGTATGGCGGATATCATGCCGAAACATCGGCCAGGGAGAAACATCCAGGCCCTCCGCATCGGTTTCCACCGCAAACAGCCGACCGATCCGGTTTCCCTGAGACCCGACGGCGTGGGACCCGATATACAGGGTGCCGTCATGAGCGATCACCGGGGAAGAGGAGGTGCCGTTGACGACCAGCCGCCACCGTTCCTCCCCGTCCGGATAGACCGCATAGAGGTTCACCCCCTGGGAACCGAAATAAATTTTGCCGTCGGAGCCGAGGGCCGGGGCGGACCTCACCGGCCCCACAGTGGCAAACCGCCATATTTCAACCCCATTTTGATTCAGGGCATACAAAAAAGTGTCATCGGAGCCGACATAGATAACGTCGTCGTCGGCCGCAACGGGCGATGATCTCACATCCCCGCCGGTTTCAAATCGCCATAAAAGATCCCCCTCCGGGGTGACGGCATGCAGAAAATTATCGTTGGAGCCCACATAGACGGTCCCCTCGGAACCGACGGCCGGAGACGAAAGCACATCATCCCCGGTCCGGAACCGCCACACCTGCTCGCCATCGACATCCAGCGCATAGAGAAAATCATCCGATGATCCGAAATAGATCACGCCGTCCCGGTCCACCGCGGGGCTGGAAGAGACGGCGCCGCCGGTCACGAACCGCCATTTTTCCGTGCCGTCCGAATTCACCGCGTAAAACACGCCGTCGTCGGAACCGACATATATTGTGCCGTCCGAACCCACCGCCGGGGATGAGCGCACCGGCCCCCCGGTCTGAAACCGCCAGCGTTCGACCCCGTCGGGTTTTACGGCGTAGAGATTTCCGTCGTTGGAGCCCACATAGACGGCGCCGTCCGACCCGACGGACGGAGACGAGAGGATATCCCCCCCGGTCTGAAACCGCCACCTTTCAATGCCGTCCGCATCGAAGGCATAGAGAAAGTCGTCATCCGATCCGATATAGACGGTTCCTTCTCCCAGAATCGCGGGAGACGAATCGATCCGGCCGCCCCGGGTGACCTCCCAGACGATCGTTCCCACCTGCCCCAAGGCGACGGGGGGTCCCCCGAGCATCCACAGCAAAAAAATCCACCCGATTCCCGTCCTGATCCGCAACCGATTCATATCCCTCCGATGGTTTCCGTTTCCGTTTTTCGTTGAAAATTCCTCCGTTCCTTTTATAAAAACAGTATTGACTTACGTCCACAAAAAAAGCAAATCTATTCGGAAATTATTCAGAAAATCAGAAACTGTTTTGAAAACCGTCAAACGCCGAGGTCTTCGGATAAGGGGGGGCTATGCGGATACAATTCTTCCGGAAACTGCTGTGGGTGAGTGGACTCATTATCATCTGCGCCGGCATCGGCTGTCAGCAATTCATGAAAGAAGCGGAAGGAGAGGGCCTGCATATCGCCCTGGCGGCCCCCATGAGCGGCACCAGCAAAACCGTGGGAAAATCCTTTGTGCAGGGGGTGCGGCTCTATATCGATGCGGTCAATCGAAACGGCGGCATCGACGGTCGGCCGATCGTGCTGGATGTTTATGATGATCAGAACAACACCCAGCTGGCCCAGGAAGAAGCCTTTAAAATCGTCCAAAACGATCAGATTCTGGCGGTCATCGGCCACCATTACAGCACCTGTTCCATCAGCGCCGGGGAGATCTACAAAGAATACGGGGTTCCCGCCATCAGCCCCGCCTCCACCAATGTCAAGGTCACTCAGGACAATCCCTGGTATTTCCGGTCGGCCTTCAATGACAATCTTCAGGGCCGGTTTCTGGCCAATTACGCCCGCAAGGTCTTCGGCACCCCGGTGGTCAGCATCATCTACGAGGACGAAGACTACGGCGCTTATCTGGCCAAGGTCTTTGAGGAAACCTCGCAAGAGCTGGGAAGCCGGGTTCGGTATACCTGGAAGTTTGATCCGGAGGACCGGTATCTGGACGAGGCGTTGAAGCGGATCGTCTATGATCTCAAATCCAAGGACGACGCCGGGGTGGTTTTTCTGGCCACCCATGCCGATCCCGGAATTAAAATCCTGAAGGCGATGAAGGATTCCCTGGTTCTGAACCCGGTCATGGGGCCCGACGCCTTTGCCTCGGAAACCTTTCAAAAGGGGTTCGAGGTGTTTCCGAAAGAGAAGCGAAATCCCGGTTTTTACACCAACGGGATGTATGTCACCACGCCCCTGATCTTCGATACCACCAATGAAAAAGGGCAGCGGTTCCAGGATGCCTATCGCAAGGCCTACGGCGAAGTGCCGGGATGGCATGCGGCCTTTGCCTATGATTCGGCCATGGTCCTGGTCCATGCCCTGAAGCACGCCGACATCGGCGGTTCCGCTGAAGACGTCGCCGAAACCCGGCGGAAGGTTCGAAATTTTCTCGCCGGTATGAACACCATCGAGGAAGCGGTGGAAGGGGTGACCGGATACAACTACTTCGACAGCCGGGGCGATTCCCAAAAGCCGGTGTTGATCGGGGTCTATAAAAACCGGAATATCGTTTCGGCCCTGACCCAGTTTCAGACGATTTCAAACCCGGCGGAACTGTCCCACCTCGAATCGGCCCGCAAACAGGATCGGGTGCTCTTTTTCGACGGCCAGTACATGTACCGAATCAATGTGGTCTATACCGGCATCGAGGTCAATGAAATCAAAGAGCTCAACTTCAAGGATCTGACCTGCGACCTCGATTTTCACCTCTGGTTCCGGTACCAGGGGGAGATCGATTTGGACGACATGGTCTTTCTCAACGCGGTGGAACCGATTCCGTTGGGGGAACCGATACGGAGCCGAACCACTCAGGATGAGCTTCAATATCGACTCTACCATATTCAAGGGCGGTTTCGAATCGATTTTCTGCCCGGCCAAGCCGATTACGGAGAGCATACCCTCGGGATCAGTTTTCGGCATCCGGAAATGGACCGAAACAATCTGATCTACGTCAAGGATGTGCTGGGGATGGGGTATGCCGGGGACGACCAGGCCCTGCTGGACAAAATGAAAAAGGTCCAGACCCTGAGCCCGGCCTCGGGATGGAGACTGCGCCAGGTCGGCTTCTTTCAGGATACCGTGGAGGAGAACGGACGGGGAAATCCCGAATACCTCAACATCAACGGGGGCAGCGTCGATTTTTCCCGCTTCAACATGTGGGCCCGCATCGCGCCGGACCAGTTCATGCTTCGGGACCTGATCCCGGAAACCGGGGTCGACTATATGCTGGCCTTGAGTCTGGGGCTGGTCTTGATTCTGCCTCTGGTGGGAAGGACCCGAACCTTTCAGCCTCACCTTCAGGTGATCTGGGTGCTCCAGTTCGGGGCCGCCCTGCTGCTGCTGTTGGCCGCCGAGTTTTTTCTGATCGATCAACTGGCCGGCACCTACTACCTGGCTCCCCTGATCACCCTCATCAACATGCTCTGGTGGATTATTCCGGCCGTCCTGCTGGGAATCGGGGTGGACCGCTTCCTCTGGCTCCCTTTGGAAGAAAAGACCGGCCGTTCCGTACCCAGAATCATCCGCAATTCCACCATCCTGATCATCTACCTGCTGGCCTTCTTCGGCATCGTCGCCTTTGTGTTCGATCAGCGGCTCACCAGCCTTCTGGCCACCTCCGGTGTCATCGCCATGATCATCGGTCTGGCTATTCAGATCAACATCTCCAATATCTTCTCGGGCATCGCCATCAATGTGGAACGGCCCTTTCGGGTGGGAGACTGGGTCAAGATCAGCTCCTTTAAAGAAGGCAAGGTGATCGACATCAACTGGCGCACCACCCGAATCCAAACCCGGGACGGCACGGTTCTCTGCATCCCCAACAGCCAGGCCTCGGAGTCGGTAATCGAAAATTTCAGCGCTCAGGATGAGGGCTATTTTCTCTATTTTACCATCCATGTTGACCCGTCCCACGCACCCGATCGGGTCAAAAAAATATTGATGGACGCCGCCCTCTCCTCGGAGGGGGTGGAAAAAGAGCCGCCCCCGGTCACCCGGTTTCTGGGATTGACCGCCGGCATTACCGGCCAGAGCGAATCCTGGGCCGCCAACTACCTGATCGGCATCTATGTCCACAATTACGAAAAGAAATATCTGTACAATGAAACGGTGTGGACCCATGTCTGGACCCATTTGAAGCGATCCGGAATCAAGCCGATCGTACCGCGGCAGGAAACCCGCATGATCCTGGAAGGGATTCGACGCCGAAAGGCGCTGCCCGACAAGGCATTGACCCTTCTGGAGGAACTGGATATCTTCAATCCCTTCGGCCCGGATGCCCGGCGTTACCTCGGCGAGCGGATGAAGCTGCACCGGTTCTATCCGGGGGAAAGCATCGTTCGGCAGGGGGAAGGGGGCGATTCTCTGTTCATCATCGATGAGGGGGTGGTCAGCGTTCGAGTGAAATTCGACACCCGGACCCGGCCCATCGAGGTGGCCCGCATGGGGGCCGGCAATTTCTTCGGTGAAATGGCGCTGCTGACCGGCGAGAAGCGGACCGCCTCCATCATCTCTCTGACGGAAACCCGCCTTTATGAAATCACCAAAGAAGACATCGCGCCGCTGCTGGAGGAGGAACCGAGAATCTCCAAGGTCCTCAGCGATATTCTGACCCAACGGAAGATGTCCACCGAGGCCCATAAGGAGACCGACGATGAAGAAGGGTTCGACAAGGAGACCTTGGCCACCCAGATCTTCAACAAAATTCAGACCTTCTTCGGCTTCAAACGGTAAGGAGAAAAAATCCCTGCGCTCCGACTACCCTTCGGGGATTTTCAGAACCTGACCCGCCCGAATCTTGCGGAAATTTTTGATCGCGTTGAGTTTGGCGATGGACCCTGCGGAGATGCCGTATTTCCGGGCGATGCCCGACAGGGTCTCCCCCCGCCTCACCCGGTGCTGCCCCCCGCCTTCGCCGCCGCCGCCGAGGCTTCGGGACTTCTTGACCATGGAGACATACTGGCCCGGAATCTTGAGCCGCTGACCGGCCCGAATATGCTGGGCGTTTCGAATGCCGTTGTATCGGGCCAGAGACCGCAGCGACACCCGGTGGAGTCGGGCGATCTCGGACAGGGTCTGGCCCCGCCTCACCCGGTAGGTCTTGGCCTGCCGAACGGTCTGGTATTTCAGGTCCTGAGGAATGGCGGCATAGGCCGTCTTGAACGGTTCCGGATCATCGCCCGGCAGGTTCAACAGGTATCCTTTCGGAATGAAGCTGCCCTCCTGGTAGACGGAAGGCAGCAGGGCCGGATTCAGCGCCCGGATCTCCGCCCGGGTCAAGCCGAAATGTTCCTCGAGTGTCGAAACCGCCACATGATGGGGGACTTCGAACTGAATGGCGACCAGGGCGGGTTCGGGCTCGGTGTCCTCATAATAGGCGGCGTAGTTTCGGCATACCTCCAGGGCCGCGAGAAATTCGGGATAAAAATTGCGCGAGGCGAATGCAAAGCGTCTTCCGCCGAATTCCTGAATGATCCGGTCGATTTGGTCGGATCCGACATCCCGAACCGCGTTCACCATGCCCTGAAGCCCGTAGTTGTAGGCGGTGATGGCCAGAGGCCATGAGCCGAGCACCTCATAATTCCGGGCCAGATGCCGGGCTGCGGCCCGGGTGGAAATGACCGGGTCCCGGCGCTCATCGATCTCTTTGTCCATGCGAAGCCGGTACTGCTTTCCGGTCTGCCGCATGAGCTGCCACATGCCGGTGGCGCCGACATAGGACCGGGCAAAGGGATTGTAGGCCGATTCGATGAGCGGAAGATAGGCCAGTTCTTCGGGTACCGCGTGTTCGGCAAGGATGGTGCGCATGGTGTCCAGGTACCGGCCGGACCAGATGATCCCCTGCCGAAAGCTGTCCGCCTGGCCCAATTGAAGCCGCACCCGCCGGTGCGCATCTTTAAAGGAAAACCGCGGAATTTCTGAAATATGGTTAAACAGAGAATAGATTCGGCGGCTTTCGCCCTTGAGGGCTTCGGGCGTATCCCAGTGCTCACCCATATCCTCCAGAAGCCCCTCGTATTTTTTGCGGGCTTTCTTCACCGTTTCCCACGGTTTGGCCCCTGCTGTTTTCAGATCCACCACTTCGTAGATTACATCCACATACCAGCTGTCGTGGATCACCACCTGGCTTCGCGTGTAGTCGGTGAATATTTTTCCCCAGAATTCGATCTGCGGCTTGAGACCTTCGGTACTTGGGAACAGGGTTTCCGGAGTCGATTCTTCCACCGGCGGAACCGGAAAAGGGCCGATGGATGTCGACTTGGGAGGAAGCGGCAGATAGAGGGCCGAAGGAATGATCATCAGAAAACCGGCGAGCAGAATCAGGCAAATCCATTTTCGGACTCTGGGGGCCCCGGACGGCGTTCGTTCTGATAACGGCCCTTGCAATTCTCCTGTCATCTCGGTTTCCTCATGATCATGGCATCTTCACATCAGCTTATTTTTCGGCAATATTACCAGATTGTATATAAAAAGTACCGCCTTTTCAAGTCTGTTTATGCATATTTTCTTCAGATTCCGCCTTTGCCGGAAAAAAGACGGGGAGATCCGAAGATATACCGAACCAGTCGAATCAGCCCCCACAGCACCACCAGCGGAATCATCACCGTTTGGATGACGAAAACGATGATTAAATCGACGATGTATTCGGCATAATCCGATATTTTATCCTTTAGCAAAAGGATCTTTTCCTTGATGCCCTCCTTTTCCCCGGCGCTCCGATAGATATCTTTCAGCAGTTCCAGGTACCCCGGATCTTCATTCTCGGCTTCGAGAAGACCGGTATCCTTGATCTCCTTGTCCACCTTCTCGAGAGAAGTAATGGACCGGGCATATCGCTCCGCCAGAAACAGATCGTAGAGGGTTTCACTGAACAAAGCCACGGCGGGGATGCCAAATCGGATAATGATTGCGATCAGAAGCATTTTATACCCGAAGGAGGAAAAATGGATCGGAATCCTCCGGGGGGTCCAGATTCCCAGAAGGATCAACAGCATCGACAGAGAAAGCAGCACCGTAAAACCGAACCAGGCGCCCATTTCCATCAAAATCTTCTGAATCCCCAGGGATGAAGTGCTGATCAACATCACCCAGGAAAACCGCTCCACCAGATCATTGGCCGGGTCGAGAATCTCCCCCACCGCCAGGTTCAACCCGACGCCTGCAGGGGATACCGCTACCGCCGTGCCCTGGATCACCGATATAACCCCGTTCAGCCCCCGAACCATCGCAAAGGTGTAAATGGCCCGACTGATGGATGCCTCATAGTAGCGGTCTCCTTTCTGGTCGAGATCATGAATAGGGGTGTGCTGAAGCAGGTTTTCCAGTGTCGAGGTATACGCCAGAAAGCCGATCAGAACCACGGCCAGACTGATCGACATTTTTTTGCCGCGGTTCCTAAAAAATTTAAAACCTTTTTGATATAAAGGCCCTTCCACAGCCATTCGCCTCCTTTATCCCTCCCCCAGGAACCCACGATTTAGGCGTCCCCTGCAAAAAAGCGGAACTTCGATTCACTTACGGGCTTGCGTGTATGCAAGCTATATACGGAAAATTAAACATTTTATAAACGCCCGGAAATGGGGAGGAAATGTGCTGAAGGACGGATCGGGATATCAAGCGGGTTCACTTGCAAAAACATTGAGGGGAGGATTTAAGAATACGCGGTCAATACTTCCTTCAATACTCTTTTCAAATCGGTCAAATGAAACGGTTTGCCCACCACCCCCTTGAATCCGTATCGGCCGTAATCCATCATCTCGGGGTCGCTGGAATATCCGCTGGAAATGATTCCCCGGACCTTCGGGTCGATTTTCAGCAATTCCCCCATTGCGGCCCGGCCCCCCATTCCCTCTTTAACATTAAGATCCAGTATCACCAGATCGAAGGAATGCCCGGCTTCGAAAGAAGCCCGGTACAGGGCCACCGCCTCCCCCCCCTCTTCGGCGAAAACGACTTGATACCCAAGCCCGCGCAGCATTTGCTCGGCCACGTTTCGAACGATCTCCTCGTCATCCATCAACAGAATCCGACCGACCCCGGCCGAAGCGGAGGTCTCCGGTTTTTCCGGGATCTGTTTTCGAAAGGCGGGAAGATAAACGGCAAAAACGGTACGAATATCCGGTTTCGACTGCACATCGATATACCCGCCATGGCCCTTGATAATGGCATAAACCTGCGTCAGGCCAAGCCCTCGAGTTCGAGATTCACCCGTATCCCGGGTGGAAAAAAAGGGATCGAAAATGCGATCGAGGTATTCATCCGGAATGCCGTGGCCGTGATCCAGAACCGATATTCGAACATATTCTCCAGCCGGAATAAAGAGACCGGTTTGTTCCTCCCCGTCTTCCAATTTAATATTCTCGCCACGGATTTCGATTTTCCCTTCGGCTTTACTGTCTGAAGAGCCGGCCTCGACGGCGTTCCGGATGAGTTGTTTCAGGGCCCGGTTCAGCAGAATCGGATCGCAGAGAACCGGCCACAGCGGCTCCTCTCGATTCAGTATGGTTTCGATTCGCCCTTCGAAATCAATCGATGCGACGGATGCCGTGACCATTTCCGCCAATGAAACCGCCTCATCCTCGGCCATTTCAGGTTCGGCAACGGACAACATTTCATCGACCAGGCCTCTTCCCTTGTCACAGCTTTTGATCGCCCCGGCCAATCGACGGTGTGCAGTGCCGGAGGGGTCCAGATTGTCGGAAACGAATTGAATCTCTTCGGCGATTTCAGTGAGGGTGGCATCGATCTCCTGAAAAAACCCCTGAGAAAGCATGGAGAGCAGTTCATATTTCTGCCGCCGCAACCGTTCCTTTTCTAATTTTTTCCGCGCCGTCAGATCCCGGGCCACCAGCAATACTTCCGCTCCGGCCGCTTCCGTTCCCAATGAAATCACATCAATTTCGATGGGGGTCAACCCCAGTTCCCGGTTGATCAGCTTGGATTCGGGCAAATAGAATTCCCTTTGAAAGCCGGCCTTGGACAGATCGGTTCTTTTTTTTTGGAATCGTTCCAGGTCTTCCGGAGGCAGGACATCGGCGATATTCATTCCAAGCATCTCATCTTCCAGATATCCGGTAACATCCAAGGCGCCCTGATTAATGAAGGTAATAGCTCCTTTCCCATCAATTTTAAGGACGATATCCGGCATGGCGTCGATCAGGGTTCGGCACTGGAGATTCGATGCTTTGGGCGATCCCCTGTTTCCTGAAACCTTTTCAATAGCCCCGATAGGAAATTCATGGGTCTGGTCGTGATCAATCATTGTCCTCTCCGCTTCATAAAAAGAAAGTTCTTGACAAGCGGTCCTTTCATTCCGATTTTTATCAGTATAATTCATTTTTCATGAGGACGCATTAAAAAAGTCTTTAAACAGAAGCTTTTCCCCCTTTAATTTTCTAAAACAACGGAGGCCGAAGCGATGTCATTCAAAGATAGCCTGCTGAAAAAAATCGAAATCGACCGGTTGGCTCAGCGCGTCAAAAACACCGTCGGGTATCCAGGCAGCGAGCGGAAGGTAGATAAGGATGCCATGCGAAAACTGCTGGAGATGGGTCCCTATCACCACCGAAAAGAACGGGATCTGGATCTCTATATTCGAGAAAACGGAAACAGGGAAAAAAAGAAAATCCTGGTTCTGGACAACGACCTTAAGATCTATCACAGCACGGTTGAAGATGTGGTCATTCGGAAAAGCCCGGTTGTCAAAGAAATGATCAGTTTTCGTAATGTAAAAAAGATTCTTTCCGATACCGACGTGGTCATCAGCCGAAAAGAGGAGACCCTCAAAACGGTTCACAGAGAAGACATCGAGATGCTGGATCTTTCCTATGACAAATCGGATCTGGACGCCATTCGAACCGACGGGATCATCTCTCTGGACGGCGGCGACAGCGATGGAGTGAAAGGGGCCCTCCTTCTTTTCGCCGAACTTCTGGGTCTGGTAAGGCCTCCGAAGGATTTCCGCATTCCCGGCCATGAAATTTGGGGGGGGCTCATGACCGCCGCAGACGGTGACAAAATTTTCGGCCCCGTCGTCCTTTACAACCCCGATGCCAATGTATTGCGAATGGTGGACGAACCCATTCGCAGATCCGAAAAGAAAAAGATCGAATGGCTTCACCAAGTGGCCGCGGGCCAGGCGGACGCTTCTTTCAAGGGCGACGCCGTATTCAACCACCTCATGGAAAAAGCGGTGAATGCCAAGTACAATCCTTTGTATTCCGTAGAGGCTTAAATCGAATTCTTTCGGCGGAAAGAGCGGGTCGCCTCGTCCTTTCCGCCGACCCACCCTTTTTTCAAATACCCTCCTTACATTTTTCTTGCATCTGTCAAGATTTATCAGTATGAAACCTGTTTTTTACGGACGCAGGAAAGGTAAACACATCGATGAAACCACATCTGTCCACCAGCAGGTCTCACGCCGCCATTGATATCGGAACGGTTGCGGAATTGATCGCGGAGGTCCAGGGAGGGGACGGCGACATACCCTGGTGCGCCGGTGAAAAAGCCGACCCCTGGGACCATGTGGAGGCGGCCATGGGACTCAGTATCGGCGGATATTCGAATGCGGCGGAACGGGCCTACCGCTGGCTTGAGCAGACCCAGCTGGAAGATGGAAGCTGGTATTCCACCTACCGGCACGGAAAGCCGGATAACCGCACCCGGGAATCCAACATGGCCGCTTATGTGGCGGTGGGGGTCTTTCACCATTTCCTGATCAACCGGAACGCGGAATTTCTGCGATCGATGTGGCCCACCGTCCGCAAGGCCATCGATTTTGGGGTGGGTCTTCAAGGAGACGGCGGAGAAATTTATTGGGCCGTCAGCCCGGAAGGAAAAATCGATCCGATGGCCCTGTTGACCGGGTGCAGTTCCATTTTTATGAGCCTCAAATGCGCCCTGGCCATCGCCGATATTCTGGAGCACGACCGGCCGTCCTGGAAAGAGGCCCTTCGGCGCCTGGAACAGGCGATTCAGACCCGCCCCCATCTGTTCAATATGACCAAATCGCGGTATTCAATGGATTGGTTTTATCCGGTTCTATCGGGAGCCATTACCGGCATGCGGGCCCAGGAACGGATCAATCAATACTGGAAAAAATTCGTGGTGGAGGAGCAGGGGGTTCGGTGCGTCTCCGATCGGCCCTGGGTCACTATCGCAGAGACCTGCGAATTCTGCCTGACCCTCTCGGCCATGGGAAACCGCACACTGGCGGAGATCATCTTCAGTTGGATCTGCGACAAGAAATATGAAGACGGGGCCTACTGGTGCGGTTTCACCTGTCCGGACATGACCATCTGGCCCGAAGACAAACTCACCTGGACCCACGGGGTTCTTCTTCTGGCCGCCGACGCCCTCTATCATCTCACCCCCGGGGATCGGCTTTTCAACCATCAATTCTGGAACAATCTGCGGCAGAGGTGTAATTTTTGAGGAAAGACCACCGGCCGTACCATCTCAAACGGGCGTATCGCAAATTCGAAAAATGGTATGCCGACCGTTTTTTGCGCCCTCAACTGGATCATCTGGGTAAAAGCGGGGTATTTATCAAACCCTGGCATGTGGAGATTTTCGGACCGGGCATCCGTATCGGGAACCACCCTCATGTCATTGCTGCTTCGGACCTGAAGGTCCGCCTGTCGGTTTGGTCGCGAATCGGAGAGGAAGGCCGAATTCAGATCGGCGACTGCTGTCTGATCTGTCCCGGAGTCCGGGTAAGCGCCGCCCGAGGCATCTCCATCGGGGACGACTGCATGCTGGCCTGCGGGGCGTATATCACCGATTCGGACTGGCACGGCATCTATGATCGTATTTCCCAGGGCGTATCGGCCCCGGTGGTCATTGAAGACAATGTCTGGATCGGGGACCGGGCTACGGTCTGCAAGGGGGTGACCATCGGCCGGAACAGTATCGTCGGGGCGGGCGCCGTTGTGACCCGGGATGTCCCCGCTGATGTCATTGCGGCGGGCAATCCGGCCGTCATCGTCAAGCGACTCGATCCCGAAGCCCCTAAAGCCACCCGGTCCCAGTGGCTCTCGTCACCCCGGCGTCTCTCCCGGGAGTTCGACCAGTGGGACCGGGAAGTCCTCGGAAAAAACACCCTTTCCCACTGGCTTCGACATGTGGTATTCCCCAGGAAAGGCGAATAGCCTGGTTTATCCAAATTCTATGGACGGATGCTATGATTAATTTACTGCGCGGATGGGCTCATAAATATTTTTCCGATCCCCAGGTCATCATCCTGGCCTTTCTCCTGATCGGCGGCTCCCTGCTGATCTTTTTTCTGGGGGAAATGCTGACCCCGGTTTTTATCGCCATCATCCTTGCGTATCTGCTTGAGGGGGGGGTCGGAATGCTTCAGCGGTATCGTTTTCCCCGCCTGGCGGCCGTGCTGGTGGTCTATCTTTTTTTCCTGGCCTGCATGCTGATCTTGATTATCTGGCTTTTGCCGCTGCTTTCCCGACAGATCGGCCAACTGGTTCAGGATCTTCCGTTTATGATCGCAAGCGGACGTAAAGAGTTGATGCAGCTTCCTGAGAAATACCCTGAATTTATCTCCCGAGAACAGATCCAGCTGGTCATCGACTATCTGACCGCCGAAGTCACCCGATGGGGACAGTATCTTTTCACCATTTCCCTTGCCTCGGTTCGAGGAGCGATCACCTTTCTGGTCTACCTGATCCTGGTCCCGCTGATGATCTTTTTTTTCCTGAAAGACAAACGGATCATCCTGAACTGGTTTGCCCGATTCCTTCCGGAAGAACGCCGGTTGACGGCCCAAGTCTGGCACGAAGTGAATGATCAAATCAGCAACTATGTCAGGGGAAAAATATGGGAAATCCTCATCGTCTGGTGGGTAACCTTTATCGCTTTTAAATTTCTCAATCTTCCCTTCGCCCTGTTGCTCTCCTTCTTTGTCGGTTTATCGGTACTGGTGCCTTATATCGGCGCCACGGTCATGTTCCTGCCGGTCGGCCTGATCGCCTTTTTCGAATGGGGGTGGAGTTCCCACTTGGCCTATACCATGTTGGCGCTGGCCGTCATTCAGGCATTGGACGGGAATCTTCTGGTTCCTCTGCTGCTGTCGGAGGTGGTCAATCTCCATCCGGTGGCCATTATCGTGGCCGTGCTGCTTTTCGGCGGGCTATGGGGGATCTGGGGGCTTTTCTTTGCCATCCCGCTCGGCACCCTCTTCCATGCGGTCATTCGCGCCTGGTTCTCCACTCTGAAAGGCCAGGGAGACGGGGTTTCGGGCGAGAGCCTGCCGAAGCCGTCCGGCTTCGATTCACCCAGCCGCACCCTGTCGACGTCGGGTCAGCAAAAATAGTCCGGTCAAGGTCTTGGCGTCCTGAATCTCCCCGCCATCCACCATCTTCAGGACCCGTTCCAGTTTGATTTCATGGACATCCAGAATTTCATCGGCATCCAGGTGCTGTTCGGCCAGATGCAATCCGTCCGCTGAAAAAAGGTGTATCCGTTCATCCGCATAGCCCGGTACCGGAACCACCTCCCCCAGCTTTTCCCACCGATCGGCGGCATACCCGGTCTCCTCGATCAACTCCCTTTGGGCGCAGACCAGGGGCGTTTCATCGGGATCCAGGGTTCCGGCCGGAATCTCCCAGATGTACCCGCCCACCGCATGGCGATACTGCCGAATCAGAATCACGGACCGGCCCGAATCGATCAGCGGCACAATGGCTGATGCTCCGGGATGACGAATGATATCCATGTCGAGGGTGACCCCGTTTTCCAGGCTCACATTTTCCCGATCCATATTGAACACCCGACCTCGATATAGCGGTTCCCGATGATTTACCCGTGCAGCCATAAAGTAGCTCTCCTCTACCACTAAAAAAGGGCTCATTCTCGCGAATGAACCCTTCCAATTAATGACTCGCGGCTTCCTATGAGGCGGGGTGAAAGGAAACGCGAATATAATCCTGAATCAACGTGAGTTTTCTACCCCATCTCCCCCATGACCTCTTCCTTCACCCCGGTGGCGATTTTGAACAGCGCCGTCAGCACCAGAAACCCGACCGCCCAGACACCGGCGGTGATGATCAGCTCGGGGATTGTAGGTGTATACTCAATTACGTGGTGAAGCGGATCCGGAACAAACCCGCCGGAGATCATTCCGAGCCCCTTATCCAGCCAGGTGCCGATGAAGACCATCACGCAGGCCACCGCCAGGACCGGTTCATTCTTACGGGCATTGGGGTTGATCAAAAGCAGAATCGCCGCCACCATCAGCAGCTGCGCGGCCCACATGAAGGGAACCAGGGTGTCGTGCCCGTGGAGACCGGCAAACAGATAGGTCAGGTGGTCCATATGTTCCGGAATCTGGCTGTACATCGCCACGAAGACTTCACAGAGAAAGAAGAACACATTGATGATGATCGCATAGGTGACGATCTTGCCCAGGGTCTGAATCTGCTCCTTGCCCGGATCGAATCGGGTCACCTTTCGAATCAGCATACAGAGCAGTATCAGAAACGCCGGTCCCGCGGCAAAGGCCGAGGCCAGAAAGCGCGGCGCCAGAATGGCGGTCATCCAGAAACCCCGGCCGGGAAGACCGCAGTACAGGTAGGCGGTTACCGTATGGATACCCACGGCCCAGGGGATCGACAGATAAATGAAGGGCTTGAGCCATTTGGGTGGCGGTACGTTGTTGCGCTCGGCTTCCAGCACGTTCCATCCGACGATAATGTTCAGGAACAAATAACCGTTCAGAACGATCATATCCCAGAAGAGCATGGAATGGGGCGTGGGATAGAACAGCACGTTCAGCATCCGGTTGGGTTGGCCCAGGTCCACCATAATGAAAAGCAGACACATCACCAGTGCGGAAATGGCCAGAAATTCCCCCAGGATGGTAATCCGTCCGAAGGCTTTGTAGTTGTGCAGATAATAGGGCAGCACCACCATCAACCCTCCGGCGGCGACCCCGACCAGGAATGTGAACTGTGCGATGTAAAATCCCCAGGAGACCGAACGGCTCATGCCGGTGATCCCCAGACCGAACTGGAGCTGCCACAACCAGCAGGCCACCCCGATACCGGCAACGATCAGAAGCCCGGTAATCCATCCGTAATATCTTTTGGTTCCTTTTAAGGCTAATTCAAGCATAACCACCTCACACGATGTAATATACCGAGGGCATGGTCCCCAGATTCTGTTTTCGCCGAATGGTGAAATTTTCCCGTATCAATTTCCGGACCTCCGACTCGGGATCATCCAGATCCCCGAAAGCCATCGCCCCCTTGGATGCCTCCACGCAGGCCGGCATCTGCCCCACGGCCAGCCGTTCCGCACAGAAATTGCATTTTTCCACCACACCTTTGCATCGGGTCGGGAATTTCTTGTTCAATTCCGCTTCTTCGATGAAGGGCCTCGGGTCCCGAAAATTAAAGCTGCGGGCTCCGAAGGGGCAGGCGGCCATGCAAAACCGGCATCCGATGCACCGGTGGAAATCCATCATCACGATGCCGTCTTCCCGCTGAAAAGTGGCCTTTGTAGGACAGGCCTGCACGCAGGGAGGATTTTCGCAGTGGTTGCACAGAACCAGAAAGGGCTTGTGGGAAACGGCTTCATCTTCGATATACCGATTTATCTTTTCGGGAAAGGCATGCTTGAACTCCTCTTCCCAGATCCACTTGATCTCATGATTTTTGTTTTCCATCTTGGGAACGTTGTGGACCTTGTGGCAGGCATCGATCATGGGTTCGAGATCGTGGGCCGAGGTGAGTTTTCGGGTGTCGATCACCATGGCCCACCGGGTCCCCATCAGGGATTCTTTATTCGGAACCATTTTGATGACCGGCTTTTCTTCACCGTGTCCGCCGCCGGTCGCGGCAAATGCGTTCAGAACCGGTTTCGCCCCGATGGATCCTGCGCCCAGAGCCGATATCCCGGCAACTTTCAAGAATCGTCTTCTGCTGCTGCTTTCCATTACTCATTCTCCTTCGGGTTCTCGATGTGGCAGTCCCAGCAATACGGATCTACTGAGGCGTAATCATGACAGACATCACAGAATTTTTCCTTATTGGAGTGGCAGTCCAGGCAGGTGTTGGACAGGCTCATGTCGAACTCTTTTCCGACCTCGTTGACATAGGTTCGAATGCCGTCCCGCACCACCGTATCCCGCCAGACATCCAGAAGCTGCATATGTTCCGTTTTCATGTAAGCGGTGGAACGAATGCACTCTTTGGCGGCCTTGGCCTTTTCGGTCAGTTCGGGCTTCGGCGCAGGCGCGGCTTTTCCGTGGTTGTACCAGAAAGGAAACGTCGCCAGAACCGCCAGGATGATCAGACCGGCGATCACCACATTTTTGTTATACAGTTTTTTTTGCATCCTATTCCTCCATCCCCGGCAGCGGTTCTCCGCGCAGATTCGTCTCTCGTTGCTTTTCACCCGGAAGGATCAGGGCGTTGGCCACCAGTTCGGTCACACCGGTGACGTCCACCTCGGGAACCCAGTAGCTCATCAGGTCCGGAAAGGCCGCCCGGTCGATGGCGCAGACGCAGGCCAGCATATTCACCCCGTGTTTCTCATGCACGAATTTGACGGCATTGGCCCGGGGAAGACCGCCGGTCATCCGCAGCTCCATGTCTTCGCCGGCATTGAGCCCCGAGCCGCTTCCGCAGCAGAAGGTATGCTCTCGAATCGTGTTCCGGGGCATGTCATAGAATTGGTTGCAGACACTCCGAATCACATACCGCGGTTCGTCGAACATGCCCATGCCTCGGGCGGGATTGCAGGAATCGTGAAAGGTGACCTTGAGGTCGTCGTTCCGGCTCGGGTCGAGCTCCAGCTTGCCGTGTTTGATCAGATCGGCGAGGAACTCGGAAATATGGACCATCTTGGTCGATTTGGCGTTTTCAAATTTGGTGCCGGTGATCGGGTTGACCGGTTCCTCCAGAAAATCGGCCGGGCCGTTCATGGTGTCCATATATTGATTGATGACCCGCCACATGTGACCGCACTCGCCGCCCAGAATCCATTTGACGCCCAGGCGCTTGGCCTCTGAGTACATTTTGGAGTTGAGCCGCTTCATGGTTTCATGGGAGGTGAAAAAGCCGAAATTGCCGCCCTCGGATGCATAGGTGGACCAGGTCACGTCCAGACCGTATTTATCCTTCAGGTACTTGAACAGCATCATGTAGCCCATGCAGGTGTACGTTCCCGGGTCGGCGAAAACGTCTCCGGACGGGGTAATGAAGAGAATGTCGGCCCCCTTTTTGTTAAACTGGGGTTCGACATTGATGCCGGTGATATCCTCGATATCCTCCACGAAGAAGTCGAGCATGTCTTTAAAGGCATGGGGCTGAATGCCGAGGTGATTGCCGGTGCGGTAGCAGTTGGCCACCGGTGTGGCGATCCAGTCGATATTGAGGCCCAAAAGATTCAGGAGCTCCCGGCCGAAGATGGTGATCTCGGCGGTGTCGATGCCGTAGGGGCAGAACACCGAACAGCGTCGGCATTCGGAGCACTGAAACAGGTAATACCACCACTCCTTGAGAACATCCTCGTCCATCTTTCTCGCCCCGGCGACTTTGCCCAGGAGCTTTCCGGCCAGGGTGAAATCATTTCGATACACCGAGCGGAGCAGTTCGGCCCGAAGCACCGGCATGTTTTTGGGATCGCCGGTTCCGATGAAATAATGGCATTTGTCCGCGCAGGCGCCGCATCGAACACAGATGTCCATAAAGACCTTGACCGACCGGAAGCGATCCAGGCGTTCCTTGAATCCTTTATGAAGAATCTCCTGCCAATTCTCCGGCAGGTTCCAGTCTTCATCCTTGGGATTCCATTCATGGACGTTGGGGAATCCCAGGGCGTTCAGACTTTTGGGGTTGGCGGCGTAACAGTACATCCCCTTTCGAATGTCCACCGGGATATTCATCCACCCCTTCTTGGGCGGTGCGTGATCCACGTCTTTGAGTATCTCTTCTGATTTGGGAAGGTCCGACATTGATTTACTCCTTCTTTTCCACTGGGAGGCCAGCCTCGATCATATGTTCCCTGAAATCATCTTCATATTCTTCATAGGTGTGAACAGGGACCGGATAATTCCACGGGTTCACATGCCGCTCGGCACGCGTATTACACGTCATGTTTCGAGTGGGGCTGAAAAATACCCCGCCCATATGCATCAGTTTGCTGAAGGGAAAATACGCCAGCAGCACGCTCACCAGAAACAGATGCACAAAAAAGAGGGTTCCGATTCCTTCCGGAACGGCGGGACGGAAGGTGACCAGCCCCATGGTGAGCTCTTTGACGGTGGGGATATCCACCTTGGTGAAATACCGCATCATGATGCCGGTTACGGCGATTGCAAGAATCAGAAACAGCGGAAAGAAGTCTGAGGCGAGGGAGATATACCGGGTATGCCCGACATAAATCCGCCGAACGGCCAGATACAGCACCCCGGCCAGGAGTGCGATCCCGGACATGTAGACGACCGGCAAGCCCAACTGCAGAAAGCTGTCGATCTTTTCCAGCCCGGTGACGAAAAAGGGGACCGGTTCGGCAAAAAATCTCAGGTGCCGAATGGTGACCACCAAAAAGGCATAGTGAAAAACGATGGCGCCCAGCCAGAGGAACAGCTCCATCCGGTAGGCCAGTTTGTCGCCTTCCTTTTTAAATACCAGATTTCTGAACAGGGATCGGAACAGAAGCACTTCCATGGCCATACGCCCGACGACCTGGGCTTTGGTGTCGGGGCAGTCGATCGCGGCATGCTGAATCCAGGGAAGCGATTTTTGTTGACCGCCGGTGGTGGGGATTTTGTATGGCACCGGTGTTTGGGCCCAGTTGATGACCCGGTATGCAAACCCCGCCAGGAATACGATCAGGGCCATATACGGGATGATGACCCCGAAGAGCACCTGAAGCCCTGCGACTTCCACACCGGCATACGCAAGCAAAAAGAGCAGAACAACCGCCATGAGGGAAAACAAGTATTTTTCGTTCATTCAACAACCTCACTCCGCACGGCCTCGAAGCAATGAGGGGATTGCCCGAAACCTTGTTCCAAGTAATTAATATTATGCATCCTTATGATTTTCCGGTTCATCTCCGGGAATTTCCTCTACCAGGCCCGCCCGCAAAAAGGCCTTGTAAATTTTATTTTTCTCCTGGTTCGCCTTCATTTGAAACACCGCTTCCCGGCATTTCATATAGATATCAAACGCCGACATGCTCATATCATCGATTCTTCGCTCGAACGCCAGCAACCGGTTCAGGCGGTCGGCATCGTTCAGTTCGCGGCCGAGGACCTCTCGAATGATGTCTTTGAGAAAATAGACGAATCCGGCGGCCTGAGAAGGCGTGAACATGGCCTGAACGGCCCGGATGCGTACAATGGGGTCGAGATGGGAACGAACGGCCTCTGAATCCATTTCCGGCTTCAAAAGCTCGCCCAAAAGCGCATGAAGGCTGTCCCGTGTCGCTTTTCCCACGGGATTGCTGAAGGCGTCTTTTTGTTCTCTTAAAAAAAGGGCGGTTTCGGGGGGATAGGTGTCCACCACCTGATCATACCATTTCTTAAGTATTTCCGATTTTCGCTTTTCCAGTCGTTTTTCAAGGCTCATGGATCATCCCAAAACCGTCGGCACCCAGCATCTGAAATGGAAATCACAGGCGGTGTTCCGGCGGGACGAACCGCCGGGGCGCACCTCATTCAGGAACAGACCTATAATCAACTTTCCACAGTTATGTCAAGGATAAATAAAAAAAGGAGCGCCCGATTCATACAGTGTTCTTCAGGCGCTCGGAAAGCCGGGTGAAAGGAATGGGTTTCTCCCGCCGTCGGACAGGCAGGAGAAAATAAAGAGAAGCAGCTAAATAATCGCGGAAGGGCGGATATTCTGCAGGATCATCGATAAGCCTTTTTCCAGGGCGCCCGCCGGAGCTTCCGGGAATCGGCCAGGGCCAGATAGAAAGTCCCCACCGCCAACTCGGCGCAATGGAGATGATCCTCGGGCAGACTCCGAAGGAAGTCGACCACCTGGTCAACGGAGATTTCCCAGGCATCATCCAATGTCTTGCCCTCCGCAAGAAGGGCCACGGTATTGGCACAGGCGTTGGTGTTCATACAACCGTCGAGATGGAAGTTCACGGTCTGGATTCGATCCTCTTTCAGGATAATAAACATTTCCACCGAATCTCCGCAGTCTCCGGTTTTTTTTCCGCATCCGTCGTGATGCAAGGGTCTTCCCTGTTTATCCGTTCGAAAAGCCATCTCCAGAAATCGGAGGGTATGTGCGTCCAGTTCGGTTTCCCGGCCCTCTTCCTTGGTAGGTTCCATGGGGAGCAGTCCTTAAATTTTTTAATAGAATATAAAAAAGCTTAAACAGTATCCGCTTGGTGGATTCATCCGCAAAACCAGAACCCATCAGCCCGCGATTCAAAGACCGGCGGGGGTGAAAGGTCCCCACAAATCTGACGGAAAAATTACAACGAATGGAAAGGTTCGTCAAGGTGTGAGGTCAAACAGAAAAGGAAACGGCTAATCAAGACATTCTCAATTAGCCGTTAAGGAGGAGAACAGATGAAAAAATTATTAGGTTGGTAGAGTATATTGCAATAGCCTTGCCAAAAAAATTCCGTGCCGCCTATTTTTTTGACACTCAGCTTTTTTTACAAATTAAAACATATTGTTAAATACACTTACCATCCTTTCGGATCTCCCCTTCTCACCCAACCCCATTGCTTTTTCCCCTCTGATTTGTCCGTGTTTATTAACCGACCGAATACAACTTCTGTTAAACACTTAATTTTTAAGTTTAAAATCTCTTCCAGGTGGGTTTAAAATTTTGAACCCCTTACCCCCGCATTTGATTCCAAGCCTTAACTTTTTGTTTTTGTGGTAAAATATTTTGTTCACGCTTTTAAACATCAAACAGTCGTGAGTGTCTGGCTTTTGGCATCAATGAGACGGCAGTTCAGGCCAAAATTCTTGGAATACCGGAAAGACCATAGAAAAACAAGCGATTGCCATGAACCGCCCAAATAAGGTATAATCCGATTACAATAATCGACGAACGCCATGCCCGGGCATGCGCCATTCACCTACATTGTGACATTCGGAAAGCCGCCTGATAATTCGGCGGCACCTTGTTCCGTGCATCGGGATTATCCGCTCATGAGGAACCCGCCATCATGAAAAAATCGAAATTCAAGAAAATCCCCGTCACCGAAAGGCCCCTCTCCTCCTGGATTTTCGCCAGCAGCATCAAGCTTCAGATCACCTTGTTTCTCATTATCGTGATCACGGTGTTTGCCCGGGTGGTTCCTCTCGAGATGCAGAAAAAGATCGTCAATGAGGCCATCTCATTGGGAAAAATCGAATTGTTGATCCGCTATTGCGCGGTTTATCTGGCGGCGGTACTCACCGCCAGCGGGCTCAAATACCTCATCAACATCCTTCAGACCGTCATCGGCCAGCGGGTCCTGGCCAAAATGCGGCAGGACCTCTATCACCACATTCTTACCCTTCCCCTCAGTTTTTTCCGAAAGACCCAGCCCGGCATGGTGGTGGCGTCCCTGGTGAGCGAAATAGCGGCCGCCGGGAATTTCATCGGCATGGCCATTGCGGTGCCCATCATCAACGTCCTGACCCTTCTGGCCTTCGGCGGATATCTTTTCTGGCTCAATCCGCTGCTGGCCGCCGTCTCCTTGGCCATTTATCCCATGGTGCTGGTGCTGGTGCCGATTCTTCAGCGGCGGGTCAACCGAACCAATCGGGAACGGGTGGACGCCACCCGCACCCTTTCGGATAAAATCGCCGAATCCATTTCGGGAATTCACGAAATTCATGGAAACGGCACCTTTCGAACCGAAAACACCAAATATGATAACCTGGTGAACCGGCTCACCCGGATTCGCATCATCTGGAACCTTTATAAGTACGGCGTCAAAGTTCTCAACAATTTCTTCACCAACCTGAGCCCCTTTTTGATTTTTCTTATCGGGGGCTACCTGGCCATCAAAGGCCGATTGGAATTGGGCGCCCTGGTAGCCTTTCTCTCGGCCCAGGAAAAACTCTATGATCCCTGGAAGGAGCTGCTGGATTTCTATCAACTCTATCAGGATGCGGTGGTCCGGTACCACCGGACGATGGAATACTTCGACACCGTCCCCGAGCATGCCATGGAACCCGAGGACCGGAAGCCGTATGATCTGGACGGCAGCATCAAGGTCAAGGAGCTGTCCATGTTCACCGAAGGGGGCATTCAGCTTTTGGAAAACGTCGGCTTTTCCCTGGAACCCGGGGATCAACTGGCGGTGGTGGGGTTTTCAGGAAGCGGTAAAAGCACCATGGCCCAATGCATCTCTCAGCTCACGCAATATACCACCGGGCATATCCTCATCGGCGACAAAGAGGTCTCGGAAATGACCAAGAAGGACATCATCCACAACCTGGGCCTGGTTTCTCAGAATCCCTTCATTTTCAGCGGAACCATTGAGGAAAACCTGCTCTATTCCTATCTGCCCCTGGTGGAAAGCCGGGACGGAAACCAAAATGAAAACAAAGGAAAAGAGAAGAACAAAAAAGAAGAAGAGGAACAGTCGGAAAATTCCATGCCCAGCCTCGACGACAGGATCGCCGCCCTTCAACAATCGGGGATTTTCGTGGATGTGCTCCGGTTCGGGCTGAACACGGTGCTCAATGAAGAAGAGCACGAAGAACTGATCTCCCGGGTCATCCGTATTCGAGAAGATTTCCGGACCGAATTCGGCGATACCCTGGTGGATTATGTGGAATTTTTCTCCGATGATCAGTATCTGCGCTACTCCGGCATCGCTGAAAATATCCTGTTCGGGACGCCTACCGAAAAAGATTTCGCCGTCGAAAACCTCCATAAAAACAAGTTTTTTGCCGATTTTCTGAATGAGGCCGATCTCACCCGGCCGCTCCTGAGTCTCGGAGCGGAACTGACCCGGCAGACGGTGGACATCCTCGGCAATCTGCCCCCGGAAAACGTCTTTTTCGAGCAAAGCCCGATTCCGCCCCAGGAATTGGATGATTATAAAATGATCGCGGAACGGTTGGGAAAAAAGCGGCTTCACCAGCTCTCGGAAGAAGACCGGGAGCGGCTGATTCAGGTGGCCCTGCGGTTTTCACCGGGCTGGCACAAAATGGTGGCGCTGTCGGAAATCATCGAGGTTCTGATTCTGGAGGGCCGGGCCCTGTTTCGGGAACGAATCGCCGAATCCCACCCGGACCTGATCTCCTTCTATGATCCGACCCGGTATATCTCCACCGAAACCATCCTCAACAACATCCTCTTCGGCAAGCTGAAGACGACCAACCCCAAAGCCCAGGAGCAGATCAATCAGAATATTATACAGATTCTTATTGAACAGGACCTCCTGGAGGATCTCCTTCAAATCGGCATGCAGTACCAGGTGGGCAGCAAGGGCGACAATCTCTCCGGAGGGCAGCGCCAGAAACTGGCCATCGCCCGAGTGCTTTTGAAAAAACCCAAGATCCTGATCATGGATGAGGCCACTTCGGGGCTGGACAATAATTCCCAGACACGCATTCAAAACCTGCTGGAAAACCAGTGGCGGGGCAAAAGCACCATCATTTCCATCGCCCATCGCTTAGACACCGTCAAAAATTACGACCGAATCGCGGTGATGAAAGCCGGAAAAATCGGCGAAATCGGCACCTATGACGAACTAATTGAAAAGAAAGGCATGTTTTATGAGCTCGTCCACGGAAAAAACTGATCTTTTCACCACCTGCGAATTTAAGGAAAACTTGAAGGTATTGCGACAAATATATCTTTTTTCCAGATTCCCCCTCGATTCTTTGAAGGTATTCGCCTACCTGTGCGCCAAAGAGCATTTTAAGAAAGGAGAATATCTGTTCAAGCAAGACGACGACGACGGCCAGGCATTCTATCTTTTTTCCGGATCGGCCAGACTGATACGGGAAACCCCGGACGCAGAGATGGTCATTCGGGACTACCCCGAAGAAACCTTTATCGGCGGAATGATGCTTCTAAGCCGAATTCGCCGGCTCTATTCCCTTAAAGCGACCGAGGACCTTTCGTGCCTCGTGTTGAGCCGTGAAAAATTCCAGAAAGCCATGGAGCAGTTTCCGGATCTCATGCCCAAGGTGACCCGCGCCCTGATCGAACAGGTGTTTGCATGGGAAGAACATTTTCTGGTACATCGGGCTGATACCTATGAAGAATGCATCCAGAAAGGCGGCCTCAGCCTGATTTGACCGTGTGCGCGGAATCTTCAACAGCTTTTCCCTGAAAGGCTCGGTTTACATGTCCAAAAACACGATTTCCTTTAAATTGAGCAATGACCTGTCCGAACTGGATACATTGCGTGATAAAGTTGAAAAGTTCGGAACCTTGCTCGGGATCCCCGACAAAACCATTTTCGAGATCAACCTGATTGTCGATGAACTGTTTTCGAACATCGTCAGTTGCGGCTTTCGGGACAACGGAACTCATTGGATAAATATCAATATTTCCCATCGGGACAGTGCCATCACCATTCGGGTCGAAGACGACGGGGTGCCTTTCAATCCGAAATCGAGTCAGAAACCGGATCTGGAATGCCCCATGGAGGAACGTCGCATCGGCGGGCTCGGCATACACCTGGTGACGGAATTGTCCGACAAGATCAGCTATTACCGGGAAGGCGATAAAAACATTTTGATTCTGGAAAAAAATATCCTTGAGGATTCGACCCAACTCGACACATAAATTGAGCAGAGAAGAGGAGTTGCCATGGAAATACAGGAGAAAAAACTGAACGGAACCAGCATTATTCGGGTGGAAGGTCGTCTGGATTCAAAAACCTCTCCGGAATTCGAAGACAAAATTTCAGAGATCATCGAAAACGGAACCCGAAATATCATCCTCGATTTCGAATCCCTGGGCTACATCTCCAGTGCGGGGCTGCGGATCATCCTCAAGACCGCCAAGGAACTCAAGCGGATGGAGGGCAAACTGGTGCTGTGCGCATTGCAGGACTATGTCAGAGAAGTTTTTGAAATTTCCGGTTTCGACTCATTTCTTCCCATCGTGTCCACGGTAGACGACGCCATGGAAAAGCTGTAGCCGACACCACCACCTAGACCGATGAAACCACCTCGAATGAGCTATTCAAATAAAGGGAGCGACCGATGGAGCAACATCATCGAAAATACCTGAGCGATTATCGTCCACCGCCTTTTCACGTGGACCACCTCGATATGACCCTGGAACTGGAAGACATGGACACCCGGGTGACCTCTTTTCTCAACATCCGCCGACATCCGAAGGCCGCTCAACCGGAAACGGCGCTGGTCCTGGACGGCCGGGACATGGACCTGATCGCGGTCGAACTGGACGGCCGGCCGCTGACCGCCGATGAATTCCGGGTGGCGGAAGAAACCTTGACCATCCCCGATGTTCCCGATGCCTTTACCCTCAAAACGGTGGCCGTCATTCGGCCCGCCGCCAACACCTCCCTCGAGGGGCTGTACAAATCCGGGGATATGTTCTGCACCCAGTGCGAAGCCGAGGGGTTTCGAAAAATCACCTATTTTATCGACCGTCCCGACGTAATGGCCACCTATACCTGCACCCTGATGGCCGATCGGTCGCGGTATCCGATCCTGCTCTGCAACGGCAACCCGGTCGATTCCGGGGATATGGAAGACGGCCGCCACTGGGTCAAATGGGATGATCCCTTCAAAAAGCCCAGCTATCTGTTCGCACTGGTCGCCGGGGATCTGGCCCTGGTCGAAGACACCTTCCGCACCCGATCGGGCCGGGAGGTCTCGCTTCGCATCTATGTGGAGCATATGAATGCCGACAAGTGCGATTATGCCCTGGAATCCCTCAAAAAAGCGATGCGCTGGGACGAGGAGGTGTTCGGCCTGGAATACGACCTGGATGTCTATATGATCGTGGCCGCCACCGATTTCAACATGGGGGCCATGGAAAACAAGGGCCTTAACGTTTTCAACGCCAAATACGTGCTGGCTCGGCCCGAGACCGCCACCGACATCGATTTCTGGAACATCGACCGGGTGGTCTCCCACGAATATTTTCACAACTGGACCGGCAACCGGGTCACCTTGCGCGACTGGTTTCAACTCAGCCTCAAGGAAGGCCTCACCGTTTTCCGGGATCAGGAATTCACCGCGGACATCACCTCCCGTCCGGTCAAACGCATTTCGGACGTCAAGACCCTGCGCACCTTTCAGTTTCCGGAAGACGCCGGTCCGATGTCCCATCCGGTTCGCCCGGCCTCCTATATCGAAATGGACAATTTTTATACCGTGACGATCTATGAAAAGGGGGCCGAGGTCATTCGAATGATCCATACCATCATCGGCCGGGAAAACTTCCTGAAGGGGTTGACGCTCTATATTCAGCGTCATGACGGCACCGGGGTGACCATCGAGGAATTCGTGGGCGCCATGGCCGATGCGGGCGGGGCCGATCTGGATCAGTTCATGCGCTGGTATTCCCAGGCAGGCACCCCGGAAATTCGGGCCGATCGAGCCTACGATCCCGACAATCAGGTGTATACCCTCACCCTGACCCAGCACATCCCCGCCACCCCGGACCAGCCCGACAAAGAACCCTTGCACATTCCCATCGCGGTGGGGCTGCTGGATTCAAGTGGAAACGAGTTGCCTCTTCAGCTCAAAGGCGAATCGGAACCCATCGGCACCACCCGGGTGCTCAACCTGCGGGAGTGGAAACAGGATTTCGAATTCATCCATGTGCCCGAAGAACCGATCCCGTCGCTTCCCCGGGGTTTCTCCGCACCGGTGCGTCTCAAGGCCGGCTACACCGATGAAGAACAGGCGTTTCTCTTCGCCCATGATTCGGATGAATTCATCCGGTGGGATGCCGGACAAAACCTTTTTGCCAAGGTGCTGCTGCAATTGATATCCGGATTTCAGCAGGATAAAGAGCCGAGTCTGGACCGGTCCGTTCTCGATCCGCTCAAGAAAACCCTTATCAACCCGGACCTGGACAAATCTTTCATCGCCCATGCCCTGAGCCTGCCCTCGGAATCCGAAATGGCCATCGTCATGAGCGAAACCGGCCCCATCGACCCGAATGCCATTCACTTGGCTCGGAATTTTCTCACCCGAACAATCGCCGAGGCCCTGCAAACGGAATTTCAACAGGTGTTTGATGAAAACCAGACCCCCGGGCCTTATACCGTGGACCCGCCCACCGTGGGACGCCGAAGCCTCAAAAACCTGGCCCTGGCCTACCTGGGTAAAATCGACACCCCGGACCGAACCGATTTTCTCTACCGGCAGTTCAAAGAAGCCGAAAACATGACCGACACCCTGGCGGCGCTCTCGGTCCTGTCCCACATCGATTGCGATCAACGGACGGCGGCCATGGAGGCCTTTCACGAGCGGTGGCAGTCGGATGTGGTGGTACTGGACAAGTGGTTCTCCATTCAGGCCGGTTCACAACTTCCCGGAATTCTGGACCGGGTCACGGCCCTGCTGGACCACCCCGCCTTTTCCATCAAGAATCCGAACAAGGTGCGGGCCCTGATCGGGGCCTTCTGCAGCCTCAACCCCTGGCGTTTTCACCAACCCTCCGGGGACGGGTATGCTTTTCTGGCCGATCGGGTTCTGGAACTCAATACCATCAACCCCCAGATCGCCTCCCGATTGGTGTCGGCCTTCAACCACTGGCGAAAATACGAGCCCGGCCGAAAGGCACTGATGAAGGCCCAGCTGGAGCGAATCAGCCGAAGCCCGGACCTGTCCAAGCATGTCTATGAAATCGTCTCCAAGGCCCTGCCTTAAAAGAGAAACGGGAAGGATATAGATGCCGTCGGACGCACCGCTCCTGGGAGCCCATTGCTCCATCGCCGGGGGCCTGGAAAACGCGCTGTACACCGCCCATGCTTACGGGTGTACGGCGCTGCAGATGTTCACCAAAAACGCCCGCACCTGGGCGGAAACACCCCTGAGCCCGGAAGCGGCGGCGGCCTTTGATCATGCTCGGTCTGAAACCGGAATTACCGAAATCGCGTCTCACACCCCCTATCTCATCAATCTGGCCGGCCCCGATCCGACCACCCAGAAACGGTCCAACCGCGCCTTGCGGGAAGAATTGATCCGGTCCTCCGCGCTGAAGGTCCCGTATGTGGTCCTTCATCCGGGATCTCACGGGGGTGCCGGCGAGGCCGAAGGAATGGAACGGATCACCACCGCCCTCAACCGGCTGCTCAGCGAGGTTCCGAATCTTTCCACCCGGCTCCTTCTGGAAACCACCGCCGGGCAGGGGCACGGCATCGGCCATACCTTCGAGCAGCTGGCCGCGCTGCTGTCCGATATCGACAACGCCGCCCATATCGGGGTCTGCCTCGACACCTCCCATATTTTCGCCGCCGGATACGATATCCGCACCCGATCCGTATATGAGCACACACTGTCCGAATTCGACAGAATCATCGGCCTGAACCGCCTGTTTCTCATTCACCTGAACGACTCCAAAGTGGAATTCGGCGGGCGGGTGGACCGGCACGCGCACATCGGGCAGGGACACATCGGTATCGACGCTTTCGAATTTATCATGCGGGATGAACGGCTGGCCCGTATCCCCAAGGTCATCGAAACCCCCAAGGAAAAGGGCGAACGGGACTGGGACGAGATCAACCTCTCCCTGCTTCGGCGATTATGGAAAAAATGATGCGGTCAGGGGGCTTCCACCAGATCTTCCAAGGAAAGCTTTCCTTCGGATGAAAAGGGAATGGTCGAAAGCGCCATGAATCCGCCGCCGATGCGAAGCCGCCCCGCCAGTTTGTAGCCCAGCTCTTCTTTGGGGAGGGTCAGGATGCTTCGCACCATGCCGACCATGGACGAATAGAGGGTCATGGGAACGATAGCGGTGCCGTAAGCGGGAACCTCGGTGTCGGAATCGGTCACACCCTGGGCGAAACGCTTGCCGTTGACCTCCAGGACGCAGTCACCGCCCTGGATTTCAAGGGGAACCTCATTGGTATTGAACACCCGCAGCTGAACCTTGAAAACGCTCTCAAACAGCTTGGCTTCCTGAAGATCGATATGAACCAGAGACACCCGAGGCGGCTCCAGACGCTTGGCGGGGGCGGCACAGCCCGCCGCCATCCATACAAACCCAATCAGAATCCACGCTGCCGCCATCCGCGGCTTCAAAAAAGACGCCATTTTCATTCCTTCTCCTTTTTCCCCGAGCCTTTATAGGCGGTGGTCCAAGTATCTGCTCAAAAATTCATTTCCGTTTCGTCCGTCGGTTCATTTTTCGACGCCTTGATTTCTGTCAGGCGCCGTCTTACTTATTTCCAAAATAAACACAAAAAAAGGAGAAAGCAAAAATGGGACTTTTCAGCGGTCTGCTGGGTAATGCATCCGAAATTTCCGGTGACAAACTGGAAAAGCTGTTCAATGAAATCCTGGCGGACGGAGAACACATGGAAAAGGCGTATAAATTGGTTCGGGATATGTTCGTATTCACCAACAAACGCCTGATTCTGGTGGACAAACAGGGGGTCACCGGCCGAAAGGCCGAAATCCTGTCCATTCCCTATTCGAAAATTACAAAGTTTTCCAAAGAAAGTGCCGGAATCTTCGATCTGGATGCGGAACTGAAAATCTGGGTCGGCAGCGAAGAGGTGCCGATTTCAAGGGAGTTCAGACGCTCCGAAAACATCAATGAGGTCTATCGGGTGCTGAGCGAGCATATTCTATAGGCTCCCCTTTCTTCCAACGCCCTCCCATTTCACCGGAAAATTCGTTTACCTGATATTTTTTAGTTGACTCAAAAATTTTTTCAGATAATAAACTCCGCTGACGTTTCTTTGATACAGGCTTACAGAAAGGATCAGATACAGAATGGAATATCTCATTGTTCTCCTGATCATCGCCGCTGCCGGATGGTATGTGTTCAGGACTTTCGCAAAGGGCATGAAAAAAGAGGAAATGGATATACTGGGCAATACTTGAATAAAATGGACGAAAGATGATCGGAAGATTCTCCAAACTGGGTTCATATCGAGAGCTGTTGAACATTACCGATTTTATTCGTGCCGGTTTCGGCGGCATGCTGGCCATGATCGGTTTTGTATGGGACTGGGGACGTCCTGAGCCGTCCGCCGCGGCGACGGTTTTTCTGCTGGGGTCGATCGCCGTCAACGGACTTCCCATTATTCTGGAGGCCGCCCGCGGGGTGCTCCGGAAAGAGGTCAATGTCGATGAGCTGGTGAGCTTGGCGATTCTGGCCTGCCTATTCACCGGGGAGTTCCTGAGCGCTGCGGTGGTCAGCTTTGTGATGGTGCTCGGCGCTCTGATTGAAGAGGCGGTGAGCGAGTCGGCCCGAAAAGCGATCCGGTCGCTGATCCGAATCACCCCCACCGTGGCCACGGTTATTCAGAATGGAAAACCGGTCTCCCGTCCGATCGCCGAGGTCAATATCGGGGATCTGCTTCTGGTCAAGCCCGGCGAACGGATTCCGGTGGATGCCGACATTCGGGAAGGAAGGACGGCGGTGGATGAATCCTCCATCACCGGCGAACCCATCCCCCTGGAAAAATCCGCCGGCGATTCGGTCTACGCCGGCACCCTGAACCAGAACGGGGTCATCAGGATCGAAGCCCGGCGGGTGGGCGAGGAGACCACCTTCGGCAAGGTGATTCGACTGGTATCGGAGGCGGAGGCCCACAAACCCAGATCGGTCTCGCTGATCGACCGATACGCCCGATGGTTCACCCCCTTTATTCTGGCCTGTGCCGCCGTCACCTGGGCGGTGACGGGGATGCCGGACCGGGCCGTGGCGGTTCTGATCGTCGGGTGCCCGTGCGCCCTGATTCTGGCCGCACCCACCGCCATCGTGGCAACCATCGGGCGGGCGGCCCGGTCGGGAATTCTGATCAAGGGCGGGCAGCACATCGAAGCGGCCGGTACCGCCGATGTGGTGCTGTTCGACAAAACCGGCACCCTGACCGAAGGCGATCCCCGGGTGGAAGCGGTCATGACCGCCGACGGCGTGGAGCGGGATTACCTGCTCCGCCAGGCCGCCTGCGTAGAGCAGGACTCCACCCATCCCCTGGCCCGGGCGGTGCTCAAGGCCGCCCATTATGCCGAAATCACCGTTTCCGCCGCCGAAAACCTGTTCACCGAAATCGGCCGGGGCATCAAAGGATGTGTGGAAGGCTGCATGATCGAAGTGGGCAACCCAGGCATGGGCCAAGGCGCGCTCGCCATGCCCACGCCCCTGCAAAACGCATTGGACGGGATCAAAGAAAAGGGCGCCACGCCGCTGGTGGTCTATAGAGATCAGGAGCCATTGGGCATCATCAGCGTGGCCGACCCGGTTCGGCCTCTGGCTCAAAAAACGGTGGCGGATCTTCACCGGCTTCATATTCAGCGCACCGGCATCCTCTCCGGGGACCATGAAAAATCGGTGCGGCTGGTGGCCGAAGCGGTGGGGGTCACCGACCGATGGGCCGAACTGCTTCCGGCGGATAAATTGAGAATCATTCGGGACCTTCAAAGCCGGGGAAGCCGGGTCATCTTTGTGGGCGACGGCATCAATGACGCCCCGGCCCTGGCCGCCTCGGATGTCGGCATCGCCATGGGCGCCAAGGGCACCGAGGTGGCCCTGGAGACTGCAGATATCGCGCTTATGAACGACGACATTGCCAAGCTCCCGTTTCTGATTCGGTTGAGTCGCCGGATGGTCACCACCATCAAGTGGAACATCGCCTTCGGCCTCGCCTTCAATCTGGTGTCGGTGCTGGCCAGCGGGTCCGGGTTCCTCTCCCCCATCATGGGGGCGATCGTCCATAATGTCGGCTCGGTCATTGTGGTAATCTCTTCGGCTACCATCGGATTTGCAACGGAACGATAACCCTTCACAGGAGATGATCCATGGGACGGTATCTGAAATCAGGCATGGGGTGGATGTGGATAATGCCTTTTCTTTTCGGGTGCGCCGCGAACCCTCACCCGGCACCCGAGGCGCTGCTCTGCCCTCACCCGGCACAGGAAGCGGTGCTCTGGGTCCAGACCGCGGCGGAAAACCGTGCCGGGGCGATCCAGAGCTATGCGGCCGCTGAACGAATGCTGGATGCGGCACTGGCGGATGCTTCCTGGACCGCGGCCCTGGAGCAGACGGAGGAATATGAGAAGCTGCCCCCGGCCGTCATACTCGATGTGGATGAGACGGTCCTGGACAATTCCCCCTTCAACGCCCGGCTGGTTCGAGAAAACCGGTCCTTCGATCCGGTGATCTGGGCCGACTGGGTCGGCCGGGAAGCGGCCGAACCGATCCCCGCAGCTCGCGAGTTCATTCAAACCGCCACCGACAAGGGGATTGCCGTCTTTTACATTACCAACCGGGCCTGCCCTCGACACCGAGCCGAAGGAGACTGCCCCCAGGAGACCGCCACCATTCGAAACCTGGAAAAAGGGGGGTTTCCTTCTGTGAACCCCGACCGCATGCTCCTGAAAAACGAACACCCCGACTGGGGCTCTGAAAAGGCCCCGCGACGAAAGGTCGTGGCCGAAACCCATCGCATCCTGATGCTCATCGGCGACGATCTGGGGGACTTCATCCCCGGGGTGCGGAAAGGCATCACACCCGAACGGCGGCGAGAGCTGGTGGATACCTACCGGGATCGATGGGGAAAGCAATGGTTCGTACTCTCCAATCCGGTATACGGCTCATGGCGGAACATTCTTGCCGAACCGGCTCTTGACAATCTGAGAGGCTACCAGCCATAATGCATGCCGGGGTGCGGATTTTTCATGGTTCCGCACCGGAATGGATCACTTATGTCGGCATTGCGTATCGTTTCGGCTGATTGTAGTTGATAGAGAGGCCGCCCCAGGATTCTTTCCCGGGCCGGGAAGCTGTTTGAGCGGATGCGAGTTCTTGCCGGGCCGGGAAAGAATCCTGGGGCGGCCGAACGGTGATCCTGGCAATGACTGTTTGATGGGGGGAAACGATGGTCCTCAGGGTCCGACCTGTGCGCACGGAACGGCATCCAATCGGCCGTTTCACAATCTGTTCAACAATCCGTTCAACTCGCCTGGGAATCTGCGCGATCCTCTTTCTGGTCGTTCTGGGCTGGGGTTGCACCAAACCCGCCGAGCGCCCTCTGGAGGTGCTTCAACCCTCCCCCGAAAGCTCAAAATCCGCCCCAACCGGTTCGTCTTCACCCGAAACCGAAAAACCGGAGGTGATGATTCATTTGGATGATCCCCTCCCTCCCTTCGGCAGCCGAATGGAATCGCCGTCCGCCGAAGAGGTCCCCGGCGCGGATCCGATTCTCGCCGCAGAAGCGAAAGCCACCCCCGCCGGGCGCAAAATTCTGGAGACCGGCCGGAAAATGACGCTGGACCAGTGTGAAATCGTGCGTGGCGGGTGCTGGGATTATGCCAATGCCGTTTTCAACCGGGCCGGATTTCCCCCGGGCAAACGGCGGGTCGTCTTCAAAGGAACCAAAAAGAAGGGGCCGTACGCCGATATCGACCTGTTCCAGCCCGGAGACTGGCTATATTATGTCAACCACTGGTACGGCAGAATCGAACACAGCGCCATTTTTGTGGATTGGATCGATTACGACCAAAAAGAGGGGTTGATGCTCAGCTACCGTGGAGAAAAACGAAATGAACCGGCCCGGTATCTGCCGTATGACCTGTCCAATGTCTATTACATCGTTCGGCCGAAATCGAAATAATTCGGCAGCCTCCTTAAATTCAATCCTCGCCGGTGCACGCATCGGCGCAGGTCTTCACCCAGCGGATCGCCTCCCGCTCCAAAGCATCGGCGGCGGAATCGATGTGGAGTTTTTCCCGAATTCGACCCTGATAAAGGTGGATAGCGCGAAGGCTCAGATTGAGCTGCTGAGAGATCTGCCCGGCGCTGAGCCCTTGGCCCATCAGAAGAAAGATTTCCGTTTCCCGGTTGGTCAGCCGGTATATCAACGGCCGAATCGAATCGGTCACACCGCCCCCGTTTGTCTGCTTCCCGTGATAAAAACGCCGTGATCCGGAGCCGTTATACGGCGCCGACGGCGAACTTCACCGCATATCCCGCACCGATCCCCAGGGCAAAGCTGATCAAGGTGCCGATGGTGATGTATTCGCACCGCGGCAAATCCCCCGAGAAAGATCACCGCCTTCAGATATCGCTCGCCCCAGATATCGACCCAAAAACCGCCGGAACCGGGAATTCGCGCCAACTGAACAGCGGCGATTCCAAGCAGTATCAGCAGGGTTCCGTGAAGGCCGGCAAACCAGATCGCGTTTCTCTTTCGAAATGAACGCCCTATCAGGTGGAGGCCGGAGTGGAGTACAAAAACGGTCAGGGGCAGATGCCAGAGATTCCACATGCCGCAGAGCAGCCATCCCAGTGCCGCCGTCAACGCGGCGTGGGTCCACAATCTTGATAGTGTGGCCCGCCCCTCATTTCGAGCGCTCGGCTGCTGACTGTACCCCATGACCGCACCGGCCAGGAAAAAGGCGCCGGCCAGGCCGGTCAAAAGCGTTTTGAACGGCGCCGGAGGAGCGGTCAACAGATCGGGGAGTTTGGTTTGAAAAAAGGCGATCACGGGCCGAGGAATCGAGTCAAGCTCACATCGCGAAAGCGGACCGATTCGAAAGTCGTCTTC
>JBKHDE010000008.1:0-49376 GCA_046541495.1 Desulfococcaceae bacterium | reverse complement strand
TCGCCACCGTGGTGATGAGCACACTCCAGGACAGGCGAAACCCCGGCATTTCGTTCTCAAACAACATCAGGGAGCCCAAAAACAGGCTTCCGATTCCGGCCAGGCTCAACAACCCGTAGCTGGTGATTTTGATTTCCAGAAGGAACAAAACCAGGCCCGCGATGATCAAAAGCACCCCGGCATAATTGACCGGAAGGGTCTGAAGGGCGAAAAAGGCCAGAATCAGGCTGATCCCCCCGATCACGCCGGGGAAAATGGCCCCGGGCTGGGCCAGCTCGAAATAGAGGCCGGCCAGCCCGATCATCAACAGGATAAAGGCGATATTGGGATCACTGACGGCTTTGAGAACCTGATTGCGAAAATTCGGCTCTATCGACACCCGGCGGGCGTTTTGAAGATTCAGCTTCCCTTTTCCCGTCACCGGCCGGCCGTCGAGTTTTTGAATCAGATCCTCGGGATCGGCGGCGATCAGGTCGATGATCCCTTCCTCCAAAGCCTCGTTTTCCGTTGCCGATACCGACTCCCGAACCGCCTTTTCGGCCCATTCCACATTCCGGCCCCGGCGTTCCGCAAGGGTCCGGGCGTAGGCGGCCATATCATTCAGAACCTTGTCCGCCATGGGGCCTTCCATTTCCGCTCCGCCGGCGCCGACCGGATGCGCCGCGCCGATGTTGGTGCCGGGAGCCATGGCCGCGATATCCGCCGCCAACGTGATCAACACCCCGGCCGATGCGGCCCGGGCCCCGGGGGGCGCCACATAGACCACTACGGGTACCCCGCTTCCCAGAACGGCCTGGACGATATCCCGCATGGCATCCACCAGACCGCCGGGGGTATCCAGGAGAAGGATCAGGCACTCGGCCGTTTCGGCATTGGCCTGTTCGATCCCGGACACTACAAAACCGGAGACTCCCGGACCGATGGGATCTGAAATGGAAATGATAAAGATGTCGCCGGGGTCCTCGGCCCTCAGGTCGGGGGGGAGCGGAAAAGAAATAAGCAGAACAGCGAGGACGGATAAGACGAGATCAGATTTCATGGCCCATCTCCCGCATGAGCATTTTCATATCCTCCCAGACGTCCCGCTTCCGCTCCGGATTGCGAAGCAGGAAGGCGGGGTGAAAGGTAGGGACCACTTTGATCCCTTTGTAGTCATGAAAACGTCCCCTCAGTCGGGAAATGGGCTGGGTCGTGCTCAACAGGGTCCGGGCGGCGAAGCTTCCCAGGGCGCAGATGAATTCCGGTCGTATGGCTTGAATCTGACGTTCCAGAAAGGGATAGCAGGTTCGAATCTCTTCGGGCTCCGGGTTTCGATTTCCCGGAGGACGGCATTTGATGATATTGGCGATGTACACCTCTTCCCGGGTGAGTTGAATCGCCTGAATGATTTTGGTCAGAAGCCGGCCCGCGGCTCCGACAAAAGGCTCCCCCTGAAGATCTTCGTCCCGTCCGGGGCCTTCCCCCACAAACATCAGCCGGGCCTCGGCATTCCCGGTGCCGAAGACGATATGGGTTCGGCGCTCGCATAATTTGCAGCGCCGGCAATCCCCCAGATCCCCCTGAATATCTTTCAGAAATTCGGGGCGGATGGATTCCGACCGGGTTTTCGGCTTTTCCCGTGAGTTCGATTCAGCGGGGGAGTCCTTTCTTTTCGCGGCAGCCGGTCGGTCCTGCCGTTCCGGTTGCTTTGGCGTTTGCGGCCGGTCGATTGTACCCAGCCGATCCAGAATATCCAGGGCCTCTTCTGAGAGATCGAATCCGCGGCACCCCAGATCGGCCATGAAAGAGAGGGTGTTTCGGACCTGAACAAGGGTCTCCGCGAATACGGCCCTGGAATCCCGGGAAAACGGGGCCTGTTCCCGGCTCACGATAGTCGCTCCACGATCCGGTCGAGAATGCGATGGGCCACCGAGGCTTTGTCCATGATCTCCAGGGGTTCCTTTTCCCGGTTCGGGAAAAAGAGGGTCACGCGATTGGTATCGGCGGAAAATCCGGAATCGGGATTGCCCACCAGATTGCCGACGATCAGGTCCAGGTTCTTTTCAACCATTTTTTTACAGGCGTTTTCCCGAAGGTCTTGGGTTTCCGCCGCAAATCCGGCGAGGAATTGATTCGGGCGCTTTCGGCCGCCGAGGGTCCGCAGGATGTCGATATTCTTTTGAAGCACCAGGTCCATCTCCTCGGCCCCCTTCTTGATCTTGTGATCGGCGGTCTCCCGGGGGCTGTAATCGGATACGGCCGCGGTTTTGATGATGATATCGGCCGCCTCGAAATGGTCGAAGACCGCTTCGGCCATCTCCCGGGCCGAGACCACCCGAATCGTTCGAATATCGGCCGGATCGGAAAGACGGGTGGGTCCCGTCACCAGTGTGACCTCGGCGCCCCGGTGTTCGGCGGCCGCAGCCACCGCAAACCCCATCTTTCCCGATGACGGGTTGGAGATGAACCGGACCGGATCGATAAACTCCCGAGTCGGCCCGGCGGTCACCAGCACCCGTTTGCCGGCCAGGTCCTTGGGGGTAAGCCGGGCGATAAGCCGATCCAGAATCTGTTCCGGCTCCGGCAGTCTGCCCGGCCCCACCGTGCCGCAGGCCAGCTGCCCGGCACCCGGTTCCAGGACCCTATGGCCGTCCGTTTTCAACCGGTCGAGGTTCCGCTGAACCGAGGGGTGCTGGTACATATGGGTGTTCATGGAAGGACAGACCAGCACCGGACAGATCATGGCCAACAGAAAAGTGGAGAGGGCATCATCGGCCGTTCCGTTGGCCAGCTTGGCGACCAGATTGGCGGTGGCCGGCGCGATCACCGCGGCGTCGGCCTCCTGGGCCCAGTCGATGTGCCGAATGGAGGCGTCCCGGTCGGTCCGATCGAAAAGATCGATGCAGACCGGTTCTCCGGAGAGCGCCTCAAAGGTGAGCGGCGCCACGAATTCACCGGCATGGCGGGTCATGACCACCCGCACCCGGGCCCCCTGCTTGGTCATCAGCCGAAGCAGTTCGACGCTTTTATAGGCGGCGATACCGCCGCACACCCCGAGGATGAGCTGTTTATCCTGAAGACGGCCGGTCATTTATCGAATCAGTTCTCCACTGCCTTCCTCGACCCGGGGGATGACCCCGACCTCCACATTGGTGTAAAAATCGCCCTCGGTAATGTAGATCACGCACCACCGATTCTGTTTTTCATACAAAAGAATGGTTCTCGAGGAGATGAAAGAACCGGTGGGTTTCCAGTTGTCCTTGATCATATTTTCCCGAAAAAAAGCGACCAGAGAACCCCGGTCCACCCGGCCCTTGAAGGAAAGAATCCCGGCTGAAAAACCGTGGGATTGAACAATGTAGGAATTCTTCTGATCCGCCCTCAAATCCGGCGGAATCAGCACATCATTGAACCCGTAATAAAGCGGGCTGCCCGTGTCGGCCGCAACACCCTGTGCGTCGTATCCGCTCGAACCGCCTCTCAAACCGCTGCAGCCTGAAAATCCGGCCAGCAAAACCAGAGAGAAGAACAACCCTGCAAACATTCGCCATCCGCCGCTCCGCCTCATTTTCTTCATCATGTCGTCCTTTCGTTGAAATGGAAATTTCAAACCGCATGTGTATTCTGTCATAGTTTCTTCCTGAAAAACAGGAGATTTTACCTCCCGAACCCCCCGGGATGGCGCTGATGCCATCGCCAAGCGGTTTCAATAATGGTGTCGAGATCCGGGTAGGCGGGTTTCCATTTCAGGTCCCGCATCGCCTTTTGGCTGGAACCGATCAGAGACGGCGGATCTCCGGGCCTTCTCGGATCGATTCGGGCCGGAATCGGTTTGCCGGTGATCCGGCGGGCGGTGTCGATCACCGCCTTTACCGAATACCCCTCTCCGTTGCCGAGATTGAATTTATCTCCGGGGGTGCCGTCCAGCAACCGTTCCAGGGCGGCGAGATGGGCCTGGGCCAGATCCTCCACATGAATGTAATCCCGAATACAGGTGCCGTCCGGGGTGTCGTAGTCGTCCCCGAAGATGTGAATCTTTTCACGCTGCCCCAGGGCGGTTTGAAGAACCAGGGGAATGAGGTGGGTTTCCGGAGTGTGATCCTCTCCCAATCGTCCGTCGGGATCGGCCCCTGCCGCATTGAAATAGCGCAGGCAGACGGAACGAAGCCCATAGGCCTGTTCGAAATCATCCAGCACCTGCTCCACCATGAGCTTGGTTCGCCCGTAGGGATTGATCGGAAATTGGGGATGATTCTCGGCCATGGGAATCCGGACCGGTTCTCCATAGGTGGCGCAGGACGAAGAAAAGATAAAACGATCGACCCGGTGTCGAACCATGGCTTCCAGCAGATTCAGTGTGGCCGCCACATTGTTGCGGTAATACTTGGCCGGATCTTCCACGGATTCGCCCACAACGGCATAGGCCGCAAAATGCATGACACCTGAAATGTCGTGTTTGGAAAAGACCTCATCCAGCAGCCGGGTGTTTTCGATCGAGCCTTCGACCAGCGGACCCCACTGAACCGCCTCACGATGACCGTATACCAGATTGTCCAGAACCAGCGGGGTATACCCGTGGGCGGAGAGATACTTGCACATGTGCGCTCCGATATACCCCGCACCGCCGACGACCAGAATGTGTTTGTCCATACTATTCCTTAAAAACCGACCGGGCGTCCGCCCGGGTGAAAGGAAAGGGTCAAAAAAGAAAATTTCGGGGCCCTCAAAGAAAACCGGTGCTTTGAAAAAATCTTGAGATCAATCTATCTATCCCCGATGATAATTAAAAAAACCGCCCTTGTCAATGACCGAAAAGACCCGGTATAATGAAGGAAAATAAACGGCTTAAGCGTAAAAACCCCTGCACCGGAGAAACCAAATAGATGACGACCTGGGATCAGCTCGCGGATCAGTATTTCACATACTTGTTGGTGGAAAAAGGGCTTTCAGAAGCGACTCTTGAGGCTTACGGCAAAGACCTGAACCGGTATTTCGGTTTTCTCAAGAACATCGGCATTCACCAACCCTCGGAAGCCGATACCGCCCACATACTGGAACATTTAATGGGTCTGAAGAGTGAACAATTGGAAAAGCGGTCCCGGGCCCGGCACCTGGTCACCCTTCGAGGCTTTTACCGGTTTCTGGTGCGGGAAAAAATCCTGAAGCGGGATCCCTCAGCGCTCATCGATCTGCCGAAAACCGGGCTCAAGCTGCCCGATATCCTTTCGGTGGATGAGGTCCGCCGCCTGTTGAGTATGCCCGACACCGGCAAACCCACCGGGGTCCGAAACGCGGCCATGCTGGAGACCCTCTACGCCGCGGGGCTGCGGGTATCCGAGCTGATCCATCTCAAGGTTCAGGATGTCAACCTGGATGCCAATTTCGTCAAAGTCCGGGGAAAAGGCGCCAGTGAACGGCTCGTCCCCATCGGAATTCATGCCCGGGAAAAACTCCTCTTTTACCTTCAGACCGCCCGACCCAAAATCCTCAAGGACAAGAACAGCCCTTACCTGTTCGCGGCCCGGGCCGGAAAACCGATGACCCGCCAGGGATTCTGGAAAATTCTGAAAGGATATGTCGATAAATCCGGTATCCGGAAAACGATCACTCCCCACAGCCTGCGCCACGCCTTTGCCAGTCATCTTCTGGAAGGCGGCGCAGATTTGCGCGCCATTCAACTCATGCTGGGTCATGCGGATATCTCCACGACCCAGATCTACACCCATGTGGCCCGGAGCCGTTTAAAAAAAATACACAGCCGACACCATCCGAGAGGATAAAAACACGGACCGGGTGATCCTCAAATTCTTTTTGACTGACCGCACCGGTGCTGATATGCAGAAAGCTGAAGGGAAGTATTCGAATCCGCTTTTAAAAACCTTTTCACATCAGGAGAAACGGAATGATCTATATCGGAAATTTTCTGCATACCACCAATCAGCAGGAAGAAAAAGAAGAAGAGCGACGGCATGGGGAATTCCATCTGGTGATTCAGGCCGACTCCCGAAGGGAGGCCCTCGACCGCTTCGAAAGCCGAATTCGGGAATTTCGAGAATCCAGCAGCCTGTTCGAAGGAGAGTGCAGAATCTTTCTGGTCCAGGTGCTGGAACTGGATACAATTCCTCGACAAAAGCCGGTGATGACCCATTACAAGTCGATCATCGGTGATCCCGCCATGCCCTATATCGGCTGCGCCCATCCCTCGGAGGCGGCCGAAAAATGCCGAATCTTCAACTGGAAGGAAAACAAGCCGGAGGTCGACGGACAAGACAGCGATCTGTTCATGGAGTTTACCTCCTGACCGATTCGCACCTGCCATGATCTTTTTCCGACACCGTCGGCCCTGTTTTCACCATCCTCACAGGTAGCGCATCCCTACCCTCTGATTACCCCCCGAGCCCCATTGATCCTTCCCATGTTATATGGAACAACCTAACTACTTGAAATAAAAAAATAAACCGTCATAACTTCGGTTATAAAAACTGCCTTTCGATGCTTCAGGGGATGCGTTCACCAATTATCAGGGAGACGGTCATGCCGACAAATACTTTAAAATCACTTTCAAACTTGGTTTTCAGCGGTCTGCTGGTGCTCTTTTTAAGCGCTTGTACCGGAAATCTTTCGCCCCATCCCGTTCTGCGGGTTCACCCCCGCGCTGAAAACCCATCCCTGTCTGTGACCGAAAAAAACCCCGCCCCTTCGCCGAATCTCCCAAAGAAAACCGAACCGCCTTCAAAGGAACAAGAGAGACCGCCCCTTCCCCCGGCTGAGAATCCCGATTTATTGTTCTATTCCGAATACTCCAAACGACTGGGCCTCCTGCTGGACGGTTCGGAAAACAAAGAACTGCTGAAGGCGATTGAAGAGTGGATGGGGACGCCTTACCAGTGGGGGGGATGTTCGGAAATCGGGATCGACTGTTCCTGCCTGGTCAAACAAATTTATGAAGATGTGTACGGCATTTCCCTGAACCGGACCTCGCTTTTTATTTACAAGTACGATCTGGTTCCGGTGGCTCAGGATGAAATGCGGGAAGGCGATATCATTTTTTTCCAGATCAAAAGAAAGCCGGTTTCTCACATGGGCATCTATCTAAAAAACGATCGTTTTGTCCATGCCAGCCAGTCGCAGGGGGTGACCATCAGCGACCTCAACCGGCGGTATTTTCGAAAGCATTTTGTTTCCGCCGGAAGGCCCGCCCGTCAAGGAGCGACGGCTTCCGCACAACTGGACCTGAATGATCTGGTGGTGGTCAACTGACCTGTTCCTCTTCTGCCGGCCTTTCCACTCCCTTCACCCGCTCCGATTTCCCTCGTTTCGGTTTCGGCGGTATCGGTTGATATTTCAGTAAGAAAATGATATTCAACAGATATCGCTAATCGTTCATGATGGATTTTTAAATGATTGATTTATCCCAAATAGATTATTCGGTCCTGGATCGACCCGAAGTGATCCACTTTTTATTTCATCCCCGGCCGGAAATGGGCGGCGGGTCGAACACCCTCGGGCAGGATGTGATGATCCCGGTGGAAGAAAATATCCGGGTGGGCGGGCGCTTTCACACGGCGGATACTTCCGCCCCCAACATCCTCTTCTTTCACGGAAACGGAGAGATCGTCTCCGACTACGATGACCTGGGGCCCGTCTATAACCGACTGGGGATCAATTTCCTGCCGGTGGATTACCGCGGCTACGGCCGATCCGACGGGATTCCCACCGTCACCGCCATGATGCGAGACAGCCATGTGATTCTCGATTTTACCCGCGATCGGCTCCGGTCAGGGGGGTTTACCGGCCCGCTGATTCTGATGGGCCGGTCTCTGGGAAGCGCCTCGGTCCTGGAACTGGTTTTCCACTACCCGGATGCGGTGGACGGACTGATCGTGGAAAGCGGGTTCGCCTACGCCGGCCCCCTCCTGGAGCTCTTGGGCATCGATATCCGCGCCATCGGATTCGAGGAAAAAGACGGATTTCGAAATATGGACAAAATCGCCGCATTCAGGGGCCCCACCTTGATTATCCACGCTCGGAACGACCATATCATCCCCTTTTCCGACGGGGAGGCCCTGTATAACGCCGGCAGCGCCTCCGACAAAACCCTTCTGAAAATTCCCGGCGCCAACCACAACGACCTGATGCATGTCGGTTTTTCCGAATACATGCGCGCAGTCAAACACCTGACGGACACCGTCAGCCGATAAGCATTCCCATGGAAGGAGAGAATTCCAACACCCAATGGTGAAATCATTAATCAACAATATTCGAAACAAACTCAAAGGCCTCACCCAAACCGCCAAACCTGAAACCCGGTCAAAAGAATCCCGGCCCCACGAATCCGGAGCAAAAAGCCCTTCGGCGGAACGAGCCGACACCGGAGCCGACACCCCGCTTCAGGCCGAATCCCGACAAAAGGATCAAAAAAGCGCTCCTGGTTCGAAAACCGACGGCCGGGCATCGACCGAACCGAAAAAACGAAAGCGCTCCCGAAGGCGCCGAAAACCTAAAAAAACCGGGTCTGCCTCTCAGCCGACCCCAACCCCGGACCTGGTCAAAGCCCATGAGTCCTGGGATATGTCAATGTTCGATGTGGACCCCGAGGAGGGAAAACAGCGGTTCCATGATTTCGATATTCCCTCGGAGGTGATGCATGCCATCGCGGATCTGAACTACCGGTACCCCACGCCGATTCAGACGGAAATCCTTCCGCCCACGCTGGCCGGCCGCGACGCATCCGGTCAAGCCCAAACCGGCACCGGAAAAACCGCCGCCTTCCTGATTTCCATTCTGACCCATATGATTCGAAACCCGATTCAGGGCGAGCGGCCCGCAGGAACGCCCCGGGTCCTGATCCTCGCGCCCACTCGGGAGCTGGTGGTTCAGATCTCGGATGAAGCCAAGCTGCTCTCCAAATACTATCCCTGCCATATCGCCAATGTGTTCGGGGGCATGGATTATCAGAAGCAGCGTCGACAGCTCACCGACCGGGTGGTGGATATCGTGGTGGCCACTCCCGGCCGGCTGATCGATTTTTCCGAACATGGGGATGTAAATCTCGGCAGAATCGAAATTCTGGTGATCGACGAGGCCGACCGTCTGGTGGACATGGGATTCATGCCCCAGATTCGCCGCATCGTCCGGCAAACCCCCCACAAGGACCGGCGCCAGACATTGATGTTCAGCGCCACCATGATCGGGGATGTGGAGCGGGCCGCCTCCCAGTGGATGACCGACCCGCTGGAGGTGGAGATCGAACCGGAACAGATCGAGGTGGATACGGTCGAACAGGTCGTCTACCTGGTCACCGCCGGCGAAAAAAAAGCCCTGCTGTACAATATCATTCAGCGGCAGAACCTGGAGCGGGTGATCATCTTCTGCAACCGCCGGGATGAAACCCAGCGAATCGGGGACCTGCTCAACAAGTACGGGATCAAGTGTTCGGTTATTTCGGGGGATGTGCCTCAGAAGAAGCGGCTGAGAATCTTCGAAAATATCCGGTCGGGCAACATCCGGGTGATGGTGGCCACCGACGTGGCGGGCCGCGGGCTTCATATCGAAGGGGTCAGCCATGTCATCAACTATACCCTGCCCCAGGACCCTGAAAACTATGTCCACCGAATCGGCCGCACCGGCCGGGCCGGGGCCACCGGGGTTTCCATCAGCTTTGCCGACGAGACCGATTCTTTCTATATCCCGGCCATCGAGGAGTTTCTTGGACACAAGATTTCCTGCATCCATCCGGAGGAGGATTGGCTGAAACTGCCGCCGCCTCCCAAGGGGGCTTCTTCCGACGACCGCCCCGCGAAACCGCGGAAGCGAAAACCGAGAAAACGGCCGCGACCCGGACCCGGAAAGAAAAAGGAGGCCGGCTCCGACCGGTAGCCTTCACTCTCCGGTTCCCGCCAAATGAAAAAGGGCCGGATGTCCGGCCCTTCAAGGCATGCAAGAATTTAATTTCGGGAAAAGAGTCTCAGGACAAAGAAATAATCAAGGGGATCACATGCAAATCTCTGGAGACCTCCCGAGTCGAACCCAGCCGCCAACCGGCGCACCGGGCCTGGCTGTCGATCTCTTTTTGTATATTTTTAACCACGCCGTCGACATTGATGATGGGATGGCGGGCAAACACCTGGGGAAGCCCGTAGGTCAGATTGCAGGCCAGGCATTTTCCCGGCCGCTGCGTGAGTTGAAATTCAAAACGCAGCTCATCCCGGGTGGCGCTGTGATAGGCCAACTGAATATCATAGGCCCCTTCGTCGGCGTCTCCGAACAGCGCATCAAAGAACTGATCGGAGCGTTCTTTGGGAAACAGACGGTCCATTGTTTCCAGAGTGAATATTTCGTTCATGGCTGCGGTCATGGTCATTTCTCCTCTGAATCTCTCTGCCGATAAAACCATCAATGAAAAAAAGTTTGGGGAATTTTTCGTCTCCTTTACACCATAAAGGCTGATGCGTCAAATGCCAAAAATCATCCTTTTTCTTCCCGCTCTTTTTTCTTTTTGTGGGCCTGCTCCTGACGTTCCTGTTCTTCTTCATGCTCGCGCTGCTCACTGACGGCTCTTTCATGGGCCATTTCACCGCTGGCGTCGGCCCGGCGCTCGTCCAATTCTCGAAGGCGTTTTCCCCGCCCGTAAAGGATCAACAGGTCACCGGTGTACATCTCGGTATCGGCCCGGGGCGCGCCGACATAACTGCCGTCCTCCCGGTAAATTCCCAACACCGTAATCCCCTCTTTGTTCAGTTTGCAATCCTTCAGCTTTTTCCCGACCAACCAGTCATCCTCTTGTATTCTCAATTCCCGTACCGAGTATTCGCCGTGGAGATTGAGAAGGCCGGTGTAATCCCGGGTGTCCAGATCGGTCCATCGTCTCAGCGCCCTTTCCATCACCCGGCTCATGAAACGGTCCACGAATTGAATATTGGCCACCAGCCACAGACAAGCGATGCCGCCGACCATCCACAGCAGTCGAACCATACGGCCCGATTCCTCCCCCGCGGTGGCGAAGGAGAGGATCAGAGAAATGATGATACTGACCAATCCGGCGCTTCGGGTGATCATCAACAGCATGATGATTCTTCTGCGGACCGGATGCCCGACCACCTTTTCAGCCTCACCGGTGGTGAATCCGGTACCGGTAAAGGCGGATCGCGCCTGAAACCGGGCCGCTTCAGAAGACAGGCCGGTGAGTTTCAGGGCCACCGATGCCAACCGGGTGATCAACAGAGAAAGAAAAAGGACCGTCAGAAGCGCAATAACCCCGATTACACCGACCATTACCTAATTCCTCCTTGACCTGCTCACGGTTTCGAAGATAGACAGGGAACCGATTCGAATTTTTTCCGTTTTTTCAAGCAATCGGGATAAACATGTATATCAAATCGTTTTTATCAAGACCCCTGACCTGCTTCTTTATCTGCCTTTTCCTGCTTCCGACCGTTCCTCGGGCCGGGGCCGAACCCGGACCTTTTTCGCGAATGGATTCGGTCCGGGTGGATTATGTCATCGACGGCGACACCATTATTCTTGAAGACGGCCGGCATGTGCGGTATATCGGCATCAACTGCCCCGAAGTGTCCCACGCGGACCGACCCGGGGAACCCTTTGGAAAGGCCGCGGAACGTTTCAACCGACAACTGGTGGATGGAAAAACCGTCCGACTCGAATATGATCAAGAGAAAACCGACCGGTACGGCCGAACCCTGGCCTATGTCTTTCTGGACCGAAATCTTTTTGTCAATCGTCGCCTGGTGGAAGCGGGAATGGCCTTTTGCCTGTATGATCGGCAAACCGCAAAATACACCGATGTGCTGCTGAGCGCACAGCGTACGGCCATGTCCGCGGGCAAAGGGATTTGGGGAAATCCGGCCTTGAAAAACCCTCGGAGACTTGTCGGAAACAGGGCCTCCCGCCGGTTCCACCTTCCCCACTGTGACCCGGCCAAACGGATCGCTGAGCGGAACCGGGTGATGTTCAACAACCGGTGGGAGGCTTTCCTGGAAGGGTATGCACCCTCCAAGCGATGTTTTTTCTAACCGATAACGCTCGTGCCGGCGTTTACTGACCCAGCATTCCCTCCTTGAGACCCTCATCCGCGGGCTTTTCTCCCAGCCAGATGGCGAATACCGCCTGCTTGAAATCGAGACCGGAAATGACCCCCATCAGCCGATCCTTGATGTAGACGCGGGTGCCCTCCTTGGGGGTATAGATAATGTGGTAAATATCCCCCTCTTTTGCTTCTTCGGTAAAAAAGCTGTTGAATTTATTGATCTCTTCCTGAAGCGGCCCGTTTTTGCCGCCCGCGGCTGCGGAAAACCCTTCATTCCAGGCGTCGATGAGCTTTTCGGCGGAGACCCCGTCATAGATAAAGTGCATTCGAATCGCCATCGGTGCGTTCGCCTGAATAATCTGCCCGGCATTCGATGATTTTTCAGTCAAATACAACCCGCCCGCATAGACCTTGATAAAAAACTTCTTCCGCAGTCCCACGCCGTTCAGGACAAGTGTTTCGTTTCCGGCCACTTGGGTTTCCGGAAAGGTGACCCCGCCGATTTCAACCGCATATCCGCAGGAGGGAACCAGAAAAAGGGTAACCAGAAAGGCGCGCAACAGCCATTTTAATATCATATCAGCTCTTTCTCTCCATAAAAAACCCCCAAGCCCTGGCAGCCCCGGGGAATGGGGGGATGAAATTCATCCAATGAAAAGTTCGATCTGAACCATTCATGATAGACAAAGGAACCGGAAAATCCCGAATCGGTGATTCAACGGCAGGTATCAGTCTCCCATCTCGGCCATATAATCATCATAGATCGATTCAAGAGAGAGTTTGTGCTTGGCCTCCTCCTGGCGGAGCACCTTAAAGAGATCTTTCACCTTCGCATCGTCGGCCTTATCATGAAGGTCCCGGTAGAGATCCAGAGCTTTTTCTTCACGCTTCATGGCCAGAAGCAGCATATCCCGATATCCCATACCGGGTTTGTATTCGATATCTTCCATGTAGTTGCTGCGCTTGATGTCTTTGATCCATTTGAAGTTGTAATCCTGAATGCTGTCATCGACCCCGTGGTCTTCGAGGTTCTCCAGCATGTGCTTGTGTTTCAACTCCTGCTGGGCGAACTCCTTGAGCATCTCCTTGGAACCGGAAAAGGGTTCCTGCTCGCTGGCTTCCAGGTAAAAATCGGCCGCTTCCTGTTCCTTTTCGATGGCGAAATCAACAATTTCTCTCAAATTTTCAAAACTCATATTTTCTCTCCTTTTCTGTTATTGATGGGCTGTTGAGGATTATTTTAAATTTGCAATGAACCGATCACATCCGTCAGCCGGGTGAATCGATGGCGAACCAGGTAGGCTTCGATGCCGTCGATGATGTCCAGGGTCGCCCGGGGGTTTACAAAATTGGCGGTGCCCACCTGGACCGCGGTTGCGCCTGCGATCAGAAACTCGAGGGCATCCGAAGCGGTCAGAATGCCGCCGATGCCGACGATCGGCACATCCACCGCTTGGGCCGCCTGCCAGACCATCCGCACCGCGACCGGCCGAATCGCCGGCCCGGAAAGCCCGCCGGTGATATTGGCGATTCGGGAGCGCCGATTTTCGACATCGACGGCCATGCCGGTAATCGTATTGATCAGCGAGAGGGCATCGGCCCCCGCCTCCACCACGCTGCGGGCAATGACGGTAATATCGGTGACATTGGGGGACAGCTTGGCCATCAAGGGCAGATCGGTTCTCTCTCGAACCGCGTGAATGACCGCATGGGCGGCCTCGGGGTCCACCCCGAAGGCGACCCCGCCGCTTTTGACATTGGGGCAGGAGATATTGACTTCGACCCCGGCGATCCCTTCGATTTCTTGAATCCGCTCCGCCAGCCGGGCGTATGCCTCTACCGATTTTCCATAAATATTGACCCACACCGGGGTGGAAAGGGTCTGTAGGTAAGGAAGCTTTTCCGCGGCAAAGGCCTGGATGCCCACGTTTTCCAGGCCGATGGCGTTCAGCATTCCGCAAGGGGTTTCGGCGATTCTCGGGGGCGGATTTCCCCGGCTGGGTTCCAGGGACAGCCCCTTGACGATGATTCCCCCCAGCCGGTTCAGGTCCACCAGCAGTGAGAATTCTCGGCCGTAGCCGAATGTGCCGGATGCGGTCATGACCGGATTTTTCAATGGAACGCCGGCGATGCGGACGCTCAAATCGGGTGCTTGGGCCATGGGCTTGAAAGGATTCGATTACCTGTAAATCATGTTCCCACGACATCGATCCGTCATTCAGGAATGCTTTCTATTTCGGATTATCGATCATGGGAGAATTTTTCCATTTTGCCTGAATCTAACGATTCCAGAGGGAAATCGCAAGACCAAAATTTCCGGAGAGCATGGCCGCACACGCCAGCAGTCGATCGGATTCAGGGGTGCGCTGCAAAGACCGGGACCGCCGGGCATGATGGAACATGGACCTGTAATCCTTCAAATGAAACGCCCGGACCGCTTCGGTTCGGTGGTCTTCGGCCCGCTTTTCGATCTCCAGCAACGGCTTCAGATCGGTTTTGCACCGGTGGCAGGAATCCCCGCCCCGGTGCTCGGCCCGGCATGTGGGGCAACGGTCCATACGCCGCTATCCGATGTAAAAAAGGATATCGTCGAGTTCGGCCTGCTGCCGTTTCGCCGCTTCCAGATTTCCGGATTGAACCGAATCCCGGATATCCTCCATAAGGTTGATCATTTCATCCCGATCCTCTTCCGGCGCGGCATCGAGTTTTGACTTGGCCAGGTTCAGGGTTTCGGCGATATCCTCCGGCATATTCAGCTTATCGGTCTCGTCCTCTTCGCTGAAGCCGTCCGTGGCTTCCTCATCCTCAGCCCATAAAGCGGCGATCCGCTCCTTGGATTCGGAAAACGCCTCCTCGGAAAATTCAGAAAAGGCATTTTCGATGACCGCGTTGATTTTGCGGCCGGTTTTCTTTTCGACGGCCTGGATCTTTAAAATTCCGTTGAGGTCGAGATCATAATTGAGAAGGATGACGCTCCCCTGAGGCGCTTTGGTGAGTTCAAACCGGTAATTTCCGATCCGCACGTTGTCTAGCGCGATCGGTTCCTCCCCCTGGTACACATTAATTTCCACCGCCTCCTGGTCGTCATAGACCGTGTAAAAGGCTTCGGTCCTGGCGGCCGGGAGTTTGGTGTTTCTGCGGATCAAAGGCACGAACTGATGGTGGGTGGGGATCCCGTTCACCTCCCCCAAGGCCGAGGTTCCGAAGGTATACGGGGTGATGTCCAGCAAAATTCCGGAGCTGTCCAGACCCATTTCCCTGCCGGCCTGAATGGCCGCCCCTAAAGCCACGCAGAGATCCGGATCGATTTCGCCGTGGGGCATCCTTTGAAATTTTTCCTCCAGCATTTCGGAAATTCGGGGAATCCGGGTCGACCCGCCCACCAGGATGATCTTGTCGATGGCCGAGGGCAGCGACTCCGAATCCTTGAGGGCCTTGTTGACCGATTCCATGGTGCGCGCCAGGTCGTCTTCGATCATCTCCTCGAAATCCTGCCGGGAAAGCTCATAGGAGAGATGCACGTCCTTGAAACCCCTTTTGCCGATGTGATCTTCTTCGATCCGGGCGTAGGGGGCCGAGGACAGCTCGATTTTGGCCCCTTCCGCGGCACGCTTCAGACGCGCCTTCAAAACCGGATCATCCCGGTCGGTCAGCTTCAGTTCACCGGTGCAGTATTCCATCAGCCGGTCGGCGATCTTTTGATCGAAATCGTCGCCACCCAGATGATTGTCTCCGGTGCTGGCCAGCACCTCCACCACCCCCTGTTCGATTTTGACGATGGAGACGTCGAAGGTACCGCCCCCAAGGTCGTAAATCAGAATGCGCCTGGGTTCCGCCTGGGTGCTTTCATAGGCCAGGGCCGCGGCGGTGGGTTCATTGATGATCCGCACCACCTCCAGATCGGCCAGCCGGCCCGCTTCCCGGGTGGCGTGCCGCTGGGCGTCGGTAAAATAGGCCGGCACCGTAATCACCGCTTTGGACACAGCCCGGTCCAGCACCTTTTCCGCCCGCGCCTTCAAGGCTTTCAGTATGAAGGCGGAGATCTCCTGGGGCCGGTACAAATTTTCTCCCATGGGAATTTCGGTATCCGTCCCCATCAGCCGTTTCACCGACATCACCGTCCGCTCCGGGGCCAGCACCGCCTGGTTTCTGGCTTCGGCGCCGACGATGATTTTGCCCTGGGCATCGATACCGACGCAGGAGGGAAAGATGCCTTTGTCCCGGTCGGTTAACACTTCCGCATTTTCATTGATAATATAGGCGACCTCGGAATTGGTGGTTCCAAGATCAATACCGACGATCGGTTCCATAGTTTTTTCCCTTCTTTCTTTTATTCTTCGCGATGATAGAAAATGGTTAGGATACGACCACCACTTCGGCGGTCCGAATCACTTCGTCCCCTCGGATGAACCCGCCGAGCTGCTCTTCGACCACGATTCCTTTTTGTTCCTCGGGACCGGGGCGGGTGTCCACCGCCCGCATTATTTTGGGATCAAAGGGTTTGCCCATCGCCTCCACCGGACGAATCCCCACCCCCGCCAGGGCCCGGTCAAAACGGCGCAGGGCCATGGAATAGCCTTCGATCACCCCTTCGATATTTTTGGGCGAAGCCCTGAAAAAGCCGCCGGACCCGGATGCTTCCCGGGCCGCTTTCAACCCGCGGACCAGGGAGTCCCGTACATCCAGAAAGGGACGAACGGCGCTTTTTTCAATGTCCTGCTTCCACTGGGCCTGGCGGACGTCGTCTCGGTTTTCAACCGCGTTTCGAATACGATCCTCCACTTTTTCGAATTCCCCGGCCAGTGCGGTGATCGCCTCGGCCATTCGCCTGTTTTTATCCCCAAGTGAATCGAGGGTCGCTTCGGTTTTTTGAAAATCCTCAATGAATCGATTGAGCGCCAATACCCCCTTGTTCTGCTCCCGATTCTGAAGCCGCACCTCCTGCCGAAGGGCGGTGAATTCGGAGAGAAGCGTCAGCAGATCGGCCGATTCCGGTCCTGAATCTTCACCGGGCGGCGGGATCTCGGGCAAGGTCTCCAACCAGGTGCCGAAATCGGCCAAGGCTTTTTCCTTCCACCCGCTTTCTTCATTGGAGACCGTTTCAGAAGGAGGTGTGTGCTGAATCGAAAAATACCGTTGCACCGGCCGAACCAGACGTTCCCGCATCATGCCCTGGAGCCATCGGCGGCAGTCGGCGATTCTTCGGCTGAAATCAGTCTGCATTTTCCGCATCAAACAAGGTTTTCAGACTCACCGGCCGCCGGATCGGTGGCCGAGATGCGGCCAGGGTCAACAGCGCGCCCTCCGGTTCTTTGATGCTGAGGCCGCCGAAAATTTTCCCGAGAATGCGCCGCCGCCGGTCTTGAAGCGCTTCATAGGCCTCGGTCACCTGTTGAAACCGAACCGGGTCCTTTTCCGGAGTATACTGTTTGACCAGCCGCAGGTAGCTGTTTCGAATCTCTTCATCCGTGGCATCTTCAGACACATTCAGAATAAAATAATAAGGCAACATATCATCCGTTCCAGTCTATTTCTTTCGGGCCTTCCCGTACAGCAGAACCTGAGCTTCCCGGGAGAGTTTGGATTGCGTGCCGGTCTGTTCCAACACCCGACCGATCATGTTCAATTCCCGCTTGGCATCCGGGTCGGTTTTATACAGCATGTTCCGCATCTGCTTGATCAGGTGGTTCGGATATCCCCTGATTTCGAGGGAGTCGACCCAGTCTTCCGCCTCCTCGATGACGAACTCCAGTTCTTCTTTGAAGGCGTCGGTTTCGGTCATTCCGATTTTCGACAGGACCTCCAGCGCTTCAAACAGCTGTTCCTCATCCGATTCGTCATCCAACCCGTCCTCGTCCATATCCCCGAAAAGGGCTTCCATCCGGGGAATAAGATCTTCCAGATCGAGATCGAAAGGCAGCCCCGGAAAGCCCATGGGTTCATCCAGAATCTCGAAATCGAACTCCTCAAGGGCCATTCGAAGCCTTCCCGCGGCATGCCGGGACAGCCGTCGGGACAGGGCGCGCAGCGCTTCAAGGGCCGGCCCTTCTTCCACCTCATCGATCACCTCATAAAACAATTCGGAATCCTCTTTTTTACCGGAGAGATGGTCGACCGTCACGCGGAAAAAATCCAAAACCCGGCGGTCCTTCTCCGATGCCTTTTTGGCCCGGGACCGAAGGTCCTTCATGATGACCTTGTAGAGCGAGGGTATCAGAATGCGTTCATAGAGGCGCAGGGCATCCTCGGTGTTCAGCACATTCAGAAGCGATTTGGAGCGTTCGATCAACAGGGGCGCGGGATATAGGCTTTCATAAAGCGGAGCATATTCCTTTGGGAGCGTGGTGAGCAGTTGGAATATTTCGGATGAGCCGAGGGTTTTGACACCCGCTTTCAGCTCCGCATCCAGGAGCGGATTCACGGATTTCAGAAGCACCGTTTTCCGGGGCAGTTTATTTTCATGAATATCCAGGAGCAGAAGAGACAGCACCTTGAGCCGGTCATACAGGGAGTATTCGGTCAGGGTTTCCATTATCAGGGAAGCGGGGGTGCGTCGTTTTCCGAAAAGCGACCTCTGTTTTTTCATATCGGGGTCATCCGGATCGAGATGCTTCGCGGACTTTTTGAGGTCGAACAGGAGTTTTTTTTCCAGAACAAAGGGTTCCATTTTTTTATTTTCAAAAGATGCCGCCCGGTCCAGGTCCCGCTCCGCCAGATGATATTTCTCCCGACGTATATTGATTTCAGAGGAGATGAGCAGCGACAGGACATGCCGATCGAGTACCCGGGCGTCATGGGGGGCCCGTTTCATCGCCTCCTCCAGAATATTTTCCGCCTTTCGAAAGGCATTGCTCTGGTAAAAAAGAGAGGCCAGTTCCAGGCAGGGGAAGGGATCATCCGGAAATTCCTTCAACATCACACTCAAGCCGCTCTCCACTTTCTTTTTGTCTTCCCTGGAATTTCGGGGAAGAGCGGCTAAAAATTCATAGGCGTTTCGGTTTCCCGGATCGATGCGAATGCTATAGGTCACCATATCCAGGAGGGCCCCCTCGTAGGTATCGGAACGAATCCCCAGTTGGTCTCGGTATTTTTCGATGAGCGAACGCTCGACCCGAAACTGCATGCGCCCGTCCTGGGCGGATAGAAAAATGGCCGTATGCAGAAGGGTCAGGGCATGGGCGATTTTCCGCTCCTCGGGATCGGGGAATTCCTTGTCCAGCTCTGAAATATACAGACCCGCAGATGAAAAAGGTTTGATGCTGCTGGCAAGGCGGATCTTGATGAACATCGGATCGACTATTTTTTTGGGCAGAAGGCTTTGGGCCATCTTTTGGAAATCGTAGTCTTCCAGCTGCCCCGTAGCGGAAAACCGCCACAGGCATTCCGTGATAAAGGTGGTCACCCTCAGCGATTCCGACGGATTGAAGCCGGAGGCGACTGCCTGAACCCTTTCCACCGCCTGTTTGAATCGTTTCTTATCGATGCACTCGATCAGGTCTTGAATGTCGTTTTGGAGATTGACCGGCCCGTCCCAAAGAAAGCCCACCGCCTCCATGGCGGCCTTTTTTTCATCCTCCGGGGTGGATTCACGAAGAATCCGCTTGAGATTCCCGATGGTTCGGGAAAGGGGAAAGTCGGATGGAATCATCTCCAGGGCTCGGGCCGCGGTTTTGTCATTCCCTTTGAAGAAAGAGGCCATGGCCCGGCAGAACACCCGAATCGAGGCATATGGAGAGGTTCGGGAGATCGGGTTCAAGGCATCCAGGGCCTGTTCCCAGGCCGCATCGTTCATCAGCGCCACCGCCCTTTGAACCGGACCCGCGTCCTGGCGCAGCGGGTGGTCCGCCTCCAATATGTCGACGGCTTTCCAATCCCGGCCCTTGAACATAAGATGTGCCAACGTCTGCTCGATTTTCGGGGACCTGGCCCCGTTTTTCAGATAGTCGGCATAGGCTTCGACAGCCTTTTTTTCAGATGCGTTGGACAGGTAATCGACCAGAACCGCTTCCGGCATTTGATCGAATTCGGGCAGAAACCGGTTCGCCAGTTCCCGAACCGCATCGGCTTCGTCATGCAGCGATTTGGTTCTGAGCTGCTTCTCCCGCAACAGATAGGCCCGAAAAAAGAGAGACCGAATCGGGCCGGACTCCCCGAATTTTTTCATGGCAAACTTCAGGATATAGAGGGCGTCCCGGGGATTTTCAGCGGAAAGCGCATCCTCGACCTTTTGAATAATCTGATCAAGAGACAGATTTCCAAATTGTTTGTAGGTTCCTTTTTCTTTTCGCTTTTTCTTTTTAGCCGCCATCTCTCACCCACATTGGTCCCCATTAAAAAAATCGTTTGTGAAACATCCGCGCTTTTCTGAGGGATACACCGTTTCACCGGACGATTTTTACCTTGCGTTTGGTAATCGGTTGGTTGGTCTTTTACGAAATCGAAGGTGAGGGTTATCAAATTTCTCCGGTTCAATCAACAGGGAATAAAACCAAGTTTCAGTAAGGCAAAAAAAGTTTGAAAAAATGCTTTCCCAAAATCCCAAATTAGTATATATCAAACCTGCGTAAAAAAAATACCCGCTTTTTTCCAAATTTCTTGCTTGGAAGAATTGAAAACGGTAAATAGGTTCTTATTTTGAGATAAATCGTTTGTTTGGCCCCTTTTCTCATTTTTTTCGATCTTGGATGAGAAAAACTATTGAAAAAAAACAGCACAACGATTAACACCCTTCACAGAGGTAAACTCAATACAAAGGAGAGAGAGATATGGTCAGACCCAAAAAAAATCGCCTCGTCGGTTTCAACCCGGAAATCAGCTATTTCAAGCCCAGAGGCATCCCCATGGTGAGCCTTGAGGAAATCTGTCTGACGGTTGATGAACGCGAATCCATCCGACTTTCGGATCTCCTCGGCCTGTCTTACGAAGAAGCGGGGCAGCGCATGGGCGTCTCCCGGGCGACCTTCGGCCGTATTATCCAGCGCGCCCGCAAGGTCATCGCGGACGCCCTCATCAACGGAAAGGCCATTAATGTCGAGGGCGGCAATTTCACCCTGATGGAAGAATCCCGAATTTTCGTCTGTGAAAAATGCGAAAACAAATGGGAAGAGCCGATGGGCACCGGCAAACCTGAAAAATGCCCCTCCTGCGGCGGCCAGTATTTTCATAGGGTTACCGAACATTAACGGAAACATACAATCACATGCGGTTCACAGCGAAGGATCGCTCAAAGGCGGAAATGCCTGACAGTAGCGCTTAATTTTCGCCGTGAGCCGTATGTTCCATATAAGAATCATCAGAAGGAGTGAAAGCGTTAATGGAAATGATCACCGGGGGCGGATGCGACACTGCAAATCGCAAGCAGGCGCAGGACGCCCAGGATGAAGCTTTGGAAAAATCCCTCAAAAGGATAAAAAACACCTTTATCGTCATGAGCGGCAAGGGCGGCGTGGGAAAATCCAGCGTGTCGGTCAACCTGGCCGTGGCCCTGGCCAACAAGGGCCGTAAGGTCGGCATCATGGATGTGGATATTCACGGGCCGGATATTCCTCGAATGCTCGGCATCCATCAGGAAATGATGGGCGTGACCCCCGAAAGGCGCCTGGTACCGCTGCAATACTCCAAAAACCTCTCCGCGGTCTCCATCGAATCCCTCACACCGGACAAGGATGCCGCCGTTATCTGGCGGGGGCCGGTCAAACATTCGGTGATTCGGCAGTTCATCTCGGATGTGGAATGGGGAGATCTCGATTTCCTGATCATCGACGCCCCTCCGGGTACCGGAGACGAACCCCTGAGCGTCACCCAGGTCATTCAAGCAGCCCGGGCGATTATCGTCACCACACCCCAGGAGGTCTCCCTGGCGGATGTTCGCAAATCGATCAATTTCTGCAAAACCGTGAAAATGGAAGTATTCGGTCTCGTTGAAAACATGAGCGGATTCGCCTGCCCTCACTGCAATGAAACCATCGATATTTTCGGAACCGGCGGCGGAGAGCGCACCGCCAAGGATTTCGGCATTCCCTTTCTAGGTCGGATTCCCTTTGACCCCCAGGTGGTGGTTTGCGGCGATTCCGGTACCTGTTATCAGGAGACCTATAAAAACACCGGCGTCACCGAGGCATTCGACACCATTGCGGAACAGATGTCCGAACGGGTCTAATCCCCCGACAGAAAACGGACGAAAGGACGGAAGACGGAGGGGAGACGGCCTTCGGGTCGTCTCCCCTCCTTTCCGAATCTACCCTCTGTTTTCGATCTGCAAGATCCAACCCGATCTGCGGGTAGGTTTTTTCTACCTCACAATACAGGCCTCAGCCCATTGATTCATTTTTTGGGCTGTGGCATACAGCAATCAACCGGTTGTGATAACCGGTTTCCTTTCTTTACTTATTTCCTTCTTTCCTTATTTTTTTTCCTTCTTTACGACGCCGCCGGTCATGTCTCCCCGGCATGACCGGCACCCCACTTCAAAAACGAAAAAAGCCCGAATTTTCCCTTCCCGTTCCTCTTTCATTGCGACCCACCCGTTGCGGCCTTGAATTTGGCGGACATCTCTATCATATCATTCAGGCATTCAGGTTTGGCCGAAACGATGATCAAAGCCTTGATTTTCAATCCCACACGAACTAAAAGGGCGGTGTTCGAAATCTGTCACGCATCCTTTTTCCGGGGTACACCCCCGGGTATAGGCAATTCAGGAGAAAAGAATGGGTCGCATCCTGCTGCTGGTATTTCTCGCCTTGTTTCTGATTTTGGCAAGCACCAGAAAATGGAAACTGTTTTTCGGTCTGTGCCTTGCTTCAGGGGTTCTGGCGGTGATTCTGCTTTTCGGAACCGTTCGAAACACGGAACAGAAGAATTCGCCGGGCCCGAAACTGGAAACCGTCCATATCCTCTTCAGCGAAGATAAAAAGGGGTTGATTCAGGACAGCGCCTTTCGGGACCTGCTGAAAACCCGGTTCGGTTGGGTGGTGATCGGTGAAAAATACGGCCCCGAAGGAATACCGGCTGGGGCCTTGGAGGGGGTGGACGGGGTCTGGACGATCGGGCCTTTTTTAGAGACGATTATAGAGAATTTCTCCTCGGAGAATTCCGGTTCGAAGGCGAATGTGTTTTCTTCTCCCCTTGTGATCTATTCCTGGTCCGATATTCTCTATACCCTGATCGGAGAAGGAATCGCCAAGATCAGAAATGACGTTCCCTACCTCACCGACTTTCCCCGCCTGCTTCAACTGATGCGGGAGGGCCGAACCTGGAACACCCTCGGCCTGCGGAATATGGAAGGAACCGTGGTGCTTCGAACCGCCGACCCTGCGGAGAGCCCGGTCGGACGGCTTTGCGCTTATCTGATCGCGGAAGCCTTGCCCGACACTCCTTCCGGCGCTTCAAACAGCTCCCTGCCGACAGCCGGCCTGAAACAGTTGTATGAAATAATGGGCCCGCTCCCCGATTCCGAAGAGGCGCTCTTCAGCAAATTCCTCAAACAGGGCCCCTGGGCCTATCCTTTTGCAATGGCCACCGAAAGCCAGATCATCGCCTTTTACCAGGCTTTTCCGGCCTATCGGGAGAAAATGGAATCCCGAATTCGGGTGCTCTATCCGGAGCCGACCCTGGACATTCCCCATCCCTTTGTCGCATTCACCCCCAAAGGCAAAAGGCTTCTTGATGCTTTGAATTCTGAAGAGGTACAGCAGTTTGCGGCGAAAATATACGGCTATCGACCGGTGTCGGATTCTCTCCCATCGCCTGCCTTTCTCAAGATGCCCCGACTCGAGAACCTGCTGGCGTCCCCTTCCGAATCCCGGCTTGGAAAAATGAAGGATGGATTGAATTCACTTCACCCCCAATAAATTCTTCAGGTTTTTTTATTGTGCATGGGAAAGCTCAAATTTTAATCCTCCTCGTTCACGCGATCGGCTCTGCCGGTTGGTCGGACCGGCTGTCAGTCTCAAATTCAACCAGTTCATAGATATCGGAAAGCAGCAATTCACAACCAATGGACTCGATTGTGATGGACCGCTCCATATCCGTGCATGGATTCAAAATTTGCCAAATACCATTGTCGGCACGAGAGAATTGCTCCACATTGCAGTGATTTTGGGACACAAGAATGTACTCGCGAAGTGAAGGAATCAGCCGATAATGGGTGAATTTTTTTCCCCGGTCATATGCCTCGGTGGAATCTGAAAGAATCTCTATGATGGCCACGGGATTTAGCAATGTCTCCAAGCCTTTGAATTTTTCCAACTCGATATTTCCACAGGCAATGACGATGTCGGGATACGTGTACTTGCCTATCTCTTTTACTTTCACTCTCATATCACTGGCAAGCGGTCTGCATGGGGTGCCTATGAGCTTGTTTTTCAATTGGCTGGCTATATTGATGTTAATTTGGTTATGGTTCAAACTTCCGCCTGTCATGGCGAATATCTCACCATTAAAATACTCATACTTGATATCTGAAACGCTATCGAACGCAAGATACTCTTCCGGCGTCATTCGACGCTTTTCTTGTGGTTGAGTATTCATGGTTCACCTCCATTCAGTATTTCTTCAGTATACCTCATTCAGGCTGTAAATTTCAAAATCTTCAAATGCCAGCTTAAGCACGCTTATATCATTTACGTGATCACCTGTTAGCCTCCTGAAGGAGCGCTTTACGAAGAAGATCCAATGCGGTAGTGGCGAATATGCGCTTGTTCATGGAGCGCCGGGGAAACTGAAAGGTAAATTTGCGTCCCTCGACGCCGGACCGGGAGGCCAGTCCGATACATACCGTTCCCACCGGCTTTTCATCGGTTCCGCCGGTCGGACCGGCGATGCCGGTGGTGGAAATACCGTAATCGGCGCCCGTCAAATTTCGCACCCCTTCAGCCATTTCCCGGGCGGTTTCGATGCTTACCGCCCCGTGATCCGCCAAAGTTTCGGTTTGAACCCCCAAGACCTTGATTTTCGCCTCATTGGCATAGGTCACCCCGGAGAAAAGAAAATAATCGGAACTTCCGGATACCTCCGTGAGCCGATGGGCCAGCAGACCGCCGGTGCAGCTTTCCGCGGCCGCAACGGTTGCGCCGGCCTTTCGAAGCAGTTCCCCGACCACCGACTCCATCGGCTCCTCGGAGGTGGAAAAGATCTTTTTTCCCAACCGCTCCCGCACCCACCCGGTCGCCTTATCGAGACGCTGATCGATAACCGCTTCTTCGGATCCCGCCGCATAAAGTTTGACATGGATTTCCGGAAACCGGACCTGCATCCCCAGTTTAAGGTCCGGAAAGGCATCGACCAAACCGGTGAGCCGGTCGCCGGTGGCCGATTCGGTCAGCCCGAAGGTGGAGATGGTCCGGACCCGATGGAAGGTCCGCGCCCCCGCCATCAGATTTTCGAGACGCGGCAACACCTGATCCGACAACATGCGCCGCATTTCAAAAGGCACCCCCGGCATGAAAAAACACCGACACCGACCGATCGTAACGGCAAACCCCGGCGCCGTACCGACCGGATTGTACAGGGCTTCGGCCCCCCGGGGCAGCAGGGCCTGTTTTTTATTCGAGGGCGGCATCTCCAGTTTTCGAGAGGAAAAGAAATCCTCGATCGAGTTCAGGGCCTCGGCGTCGAGTTCCAACTCGGTGCCGCTGGCTGCAGCCGCAGCCGGGGCGGTGATGTCGTCCTCGGTGGGGCCCAGCCCCCCGGTGATCAGGCAGATATCGGCCCGCCCGCCGATCTCCGTCAGCATGGATTGGAGGGTATCGGCGTCATCCCCCACGCAGTGGTGGCGGACCACATCCAGCCCGATTCCTTCGAGGTGTCGGGCCAGGTATCCGGAGTTGGTATCGGTCAGGGCCCCGGTTCGAATCTCATCTCCGGTGGATAGAATTTCAGCAATCATCTTCTTATGTTTCCCGGTTCTTATGCTTTCCGGTTATTGTGCTTGCCGGCAAATAGGCTTTCCGGCATAGGCTTACAGGGGAAAGGGTTCGGTTCAGATCGGCGCATCGGCTTTCACGGACGGCGGTTTCAAAATAATCCGGGCGTCCACGAGGCTCACCCCGCGCTCATGCACGATCACCGGATTGAGGTCCATCTCCTGAATATCGGGGTAAGACTCGATCAGTTCGGAACACATCAGCAAGGTATTCTTGAGGGCCCGTTTATCGGCCGAAGGCTGTCCCCGCACGCCGTCCAGAATGGGCGCCGATTTGGTCTCCTCGATCATGGTCTTGGCGGAGTTGGGAGAAATGGGCAGCACCCGAAAAGCCACATCCTTCATGATTTCCACCAGGATGCCGCCCAGGCCGTACATGATCACCGGACCGAATTGGTCGTCGATTTTGGTGCCGATAATGACTTCCACCCCATTGTCGGCCATGGGAGAGATCAGAACCCCCCGAATATCGGCATCGGGGCTGTAGGCCCGTCCGTTTTCCAGAATTCGCGTAAAGGCTTCCCGAACCGCCGCCTCCGAGTTGATGTTTAATTGAACCCCTTTGGCATCGCTTTTGTGAAGAATATCGGGTGAAACGATCTTCATGGCCACCGGCCCGCCGATGCTCTGGAATATGGCGGTCGCCTCTTCTTCGGTTCTCGCCAGCCGGTCCCCGGCGCTTTCGCCGCCGTGCAGCCGAAGCAGGGCCTTGGCCTCATGCTCCAGAAGCACGTTTCGCCCCTCCGCTCGGGCCTTGCGAATGATCTCCCTGCCATCGGTCTTCGCTCTGGCCTCCCAGTTGAACACGAAATTGGTTTTGGCATGATATCCTTTGAGGTATTCACCGCGTTCGGCCAGGGACCCGATGCATTTGCAGGCCACATCCAGGGAGTCGTAGACGGTGATGCCGTAATACCGAAGCAGGTGGAGCGAATGGGGCTTGGCGGAGCTGTAAAGGCTGTGGACCACGATGGGCTTGTTCCGTTTGGAGACCATCTTACCCATGCGATGGGCCGCGTCTTCTTCCATCAGGGCTAGGCTTTCAGCAAACCGAATGCCGTATCCCCCGAAAAGCCCCACGATCAGCAGCCCGCCCACATGGGCATCCTTGAGAAGGATATCGGCGCAGTCCGCAAAAATAGTCGGATCGGCGTCGGTGCCGCCGGCCACGTCCACCGGGTTTCGCACGGCGGCCGCCGACGGCAGTATTTTTCTGAGGCTTTCCTGGGTCTTGGGGCTCAGTTCGGGGATGGTGACCCCCAGATCGGTCAGGAGGTCGGCCGCGATGGTGGCATGGCCGCCGCCGTCGGCCAGAACCGCCACCCGATTGTTTTTGATCACCGGCTGACGAGCCACGGTTTCAGCCACCGGATAAAGCTCGTCTGAGTTTTCGATGACCAGGATGCCGGCCCGTTTGAATGCGGACCGGGCCACCTCGGACATCCCGGCCATGGCTCCGGTGTGGGAGCCGGCGGATCGTTTGCCGGTGGCCGATCGACCGCTTTTGAGCAGAACGATCGGTTTTTGAAGGGTGGTTTTATAGGCCTGCTGAAGAAATTTTCGGCCGTCGCGCATCCCTTCCACATACATCAGAATGGCCCGGGTGTTGGGATCATCCTGAAAAAATTCCAGATATTCATGAAAATTGATATCGGCCTCGTTTCCCACCCCTACGTAGTAGGAAAACCCGTTGAGACTCTTGAGTTTGGCCTCGGTGATCAGGGTCAGGGCCATGTTGCCGCTCTGGGAGAGCAGGCCGATATCGCCCTTGGGCACCTCCCGCAGCCCCACCAGGTTCATGTTCATGGTGAGGTTCATCATGCCCGAGGTATTGGGGCCGATCAGCCGGATATGGTTTTTGTGGGCGACCTCCACGATCTCTTTTTCCAGAAGCTCGCCCTCGGCGCCGGTTTCCCGGAAACCGCCGGCGATGATGACCACCCCGCGTACCCCTTTTTTGCCGCAGTCATTCAATACGGACGGAATGGTCTTGGCCGGCGTGGTGATCAAGGCCATATCCACCGGGTCTTCAATGTCGGAGACCCTGGGATAGCATTTCAGTCCAAGGATATTCTTGATTTTGGGGTTGACCGGAAAAATTCTGCCTTCGTAATTTTCATCCAGCAAGGTCCGTATGGCCTGAAATCCGCGTTTGGTTTCGTTTTTGGATGCGCCGACAATGGCCACGGATTCCGCTTTTAAGACCTGGTCTATTGCCATTTTGTTTTCTCCTTCTTCTTCACCCGGTGGTGGAATTCACCGCTTTTTTCGATCCTCGAACTGTTTCAATGAGGCTTCCCGCTCTTTGGTCGAGACGCAGGCCAGGCAGGCCTCGATTTCGAAATCCATCAGGGCCTCCAGGCTTACCTCGCTCTGGGCCATGCGAAGCCCCTTTTTGATCATCTTAATGGAAAACCCCGAATTGGCGGCGATTTTCCCGGCCATATCACGGGCGGCATCCATAAGCCGGTCCGCCGGAACCGCCCGGTTCACCAGGCCGATCCGTTCCGCCTCCCGGCCGTCGATGTTCTCCGCCGTAAACAGAAGCTCTCTGGCTTTTCCCGGACCGACCAGGTCCTGAATCAGGCGAAAGGCGCCGCCGGTCACCGAGGAGGTGACCCGGGCCTCGGGAGAACCGATCTGAGCGTCTTCAGCCGCGATGCGGATATCACAGGCCAAGGCCAGTTCATACCCGGACCCCAATGCGTATCCGTTCACCGCCGCGATGGTCGGCTTTTCAAACCGAAGGATCATTCGGGAGGCTTCCTGGAGTTCCTCCAGATACGCCCGGTAATCTTCAATGGTTCGGGTTTTGGATTCCTTCAGATCGGCGCCGGTGGAAAACGCCCGGCCTTCACCGGTGACGATGACCGCCTTGACCTCGGCATCCTCCCGGGCATCCGTGAGCGCGGCCTGAAAATCGATCCACAGCTGCTTGTTCATGGCATTCATGACCCGGGGCCGGTTCAGCCGAATGACCGCAATCCCGGCATCTTTTTCGTACAGGATACACTCGAAATCCATGGATTCTGCTCCTTGTCAGGGTTCACTTTTCAACCACCTGCTTTATCGCCGGGTCCCCGGCTTGTCAAAGGAAATTCCACTTTTTTCAAGCTCTCGAAAAATCCGCAAATATTTTTAGTTATTTTTACCAAAAATGTTTGACAAGCTCCCGCCGATGTATCAGGTTGAGAACAGCGGGGACCCATGAACCATTGCCCCGATCATTTTTTCTTTTTTACAGGAACCGACCATGATCATCGAATCCCTGCTGGACACCGATCTTTACAAACTGACCATGATGCAGGGGGTCCTGCACCAGTTTCCCTGGGCCACAGTGGAGTATGAGTTCAAATGCCGCACCGCCGGGGTCGATCTCAGCCCGATCGCGGAAACGGTCCGGAAAGAGATCGACGATATGTGCAGACTGCGGTTCACCGGGGATGAACTGGATTACCTGCGAACCCTGCGGTTTCTGAAAGAAGATTTCATCCAGTTTCTGAGGCTCTTCCATTTTCAGAAAGACTTCGTCCGGCTCGGGGTGGAAAACGGGGAATTTTTCCTGCGCATCAAAGGCCCCTGGCTGCACACCATCCTATTTGAAGTGCCGGTGCTGGCCATCGTCAATGAAATCTATTTTCGGGACCTTCATCCGGCGCCCGATTTCACGGTCGCTGAAAAAAAGCTTCAGGAAAAAATAGAGATCGTTAAAAATTCCGAGGCGGAACATCTGGGATTCGCCTTTTCCGATTTCGGCACCCGGCGGCGTTTTTCCAGAGAATGGCAGGATCGGATCATCGCCGCCCTGAAAGCGGAAATCCCCGGCAATCTCTCCGGCACCTCCAATGTGCTCTTCGCCAAAAAGCACGGCATCACCCCCATCGGCACCATGGCCCATGAATGGATTATGGCGGCCCAGGCGTTAGGCCCCAGATTGTCCGACAGCCAGCAGTTCGCCCTGGAACACTGGGCCCAGGAATACCGGGGAGACTTGGGCATCGCCCTCTCCGACACCGTGGGGTTTGACGCTTTTTTGCAGGATTTCGACATGTACTTCGCCAAGCTTTTCGACGGCTGCCGCCACGACAGCGGCGATCCCTTTGAATGGGGGGATCGGCTGATCGCCCACTATGAAAGACTGCGGATCGATCCCCAAGCCAAACGGGCGGTCTTCAGCGACGGCCTTTCCTTCCCCAAGGCGGTCGAACTGGCCCGGCATTTCAAAGGCCGCATTTGCACGTTTTTCGGCATCGGTACCAATCTCACCAACGATGTGGCGGGCAAGCCGGTTCAGATCGTGATAAAACTGACCCGATGCCAGGGATCTCCAGTGGCCAAGATTTCGGACAGCCCCGGAAAACAGATGTGCAAGGATGAAAGCTTTCTAAATTATCTGAAAACCGTCTTTACAGAAAAGATCCAAAAAGGAGGTCGACCATGACCACCCACCTATTGATTATCGACGCCCAGAATTCCTTTTGCGATCCATCCGGGGAACTCTATGTGCCGGGCGCTGAAAAAGATATGAAACGGTTGGCGGATTTTATTTCCGGCCATGAAAACCGCCTGGACCGAATCACCGCGACCCAAGATTCCCACAACAAAATCCACATCGCTCACCCCATCTGGTGGACGGATAAATACGGGAATCACCCGGAGCCCTTCACCCGGATTTCCTATGCGGATGTTGAAAACGGAACCTGGCGGGCCGCCAATCCCGATTATCAGGAATGGTCCGAAAAATACCTGAAAACGATCGACGCCCACGTCATCTGGCCGTTTCACTGCATGATCGGCACCAAAGGGCATGAAATCTTTCCGGACCTGCTCGACGTACTGAACCGATGGCGGGAGCACCGTCATGAACTGGATTTCGTATTAAAAGGACAAAACCGGTTCACCGAACATTTTTCAGCGGTCAAAGCGGCGGTGGAGGTGCCGGGAAACCCCTATACTCAGCTCAACACCGCCCTGATCCGATCCTTCGACCAGGCCGACGAAATCTGGGTGGCCGGCGAGGCATCCTCCCACTGTGTGAACGACACCGTCAGCGATATCGTCAAGTACAGTGACAATCCGGAAATCGCCGAAAAGATCGTGCTTCTATCCGATGCCATGTCGCCGGTGAAGGGGTTCGAGGACGCGGCCGATGGTTTTTTTGATCGAATGAGATCCGCCGGGGCCCGCATCGCCCCGATTCAGGAGGTTGCGAAATAAAAGCGATGAAAAGGGTCAAGCTGGGAATCGATATCCATCAGGTGGGGGCGGTGAAGGATTCTTTTTTTTCCGAACTCTCCCGCCTTCTGGTGGAAAACGGCCATGAGGTTCACCTGCTGACCGAAGAAGAACGCACCCCGGCCCTCGAAAAATATCTTCGGGAAGACCTGCGACTGTCCTGGACCCACCTTTTCTCCGTCACGTCTTATCAAAAGTCCCGGGGGATGAAAATCACCTATATTCAGGGCTCCCCCTACATGGATGAGGAAACATGGAATCGGACCAAAGCCGATTACTGTCGAGAACAGAATCTTGACCTCCATATCGACCACTCGGATGTCTATGGCCGCCATTTCACCACTCCCTACGCCCGGTTTTATGAACGGCGGATTCCCCGACGGAAAATAAAGGTCGCTATCATGGGCGGCTCCTTCAATCCCGTCACCCACGGCCATTTGACACTGGGCGAAACGGTTCTGGAGAAGATTCCGGACATGAGCCAGGTCTGGATGATGCCGGCCTTTCGCCACCCTTTTCAAAAGCATGATGAATATGCCGAACACCGAATCCGAATGATTCGAATGGTCGAAACCGAGCGGCTGCGCTACTTCAGCTATGAAATCGACCATAAACTCACCGGTGAAACCTATGTCACCTTCAATCGGTTGCTTCAAGACCCCGGCTTTAAGGACATTATCGATTTTCATATGGTGGTCGGCTCCGATTGCGTCCTCGAATTCGACGATAAATGGAAACATGCCGATCTGCTGGCCCGAATGGTCACCTTCATCATCGTGCCGCGCCCCGGATATGATCTGAAAGGCTACGACGGACTGCTTTCCGGTCCTCCGCACATCCGCTTAACCGATGTCGATATGCCGGATGTCAGCTCCACGAAAGTCCGTCGAAAGATCCGATGCGGTGAATCCGTCCAGGGGCTGGTTCCGGAACCGGTGCGGCGATTCATACGGAAGCATCACCTGTATGAAGGGGAATGCGATCAGAACCCCGATTCTGGGGAAGATCAACCGTCCACGTCCCGAAATCCACCAGATGCCCGGCCTGAACCGGAACCCGAAAAACCGAGGGTGTCCGTAAACATCGCCGTCTGTACCATTCGGGATGAGTCCCTCCAGGTCCTGTTGGTAAAACGGAAATCCGGCCCCGGTTCCGAATCCTGGGCCATACCGGGGGGTTATCTGGACGCAGCTGAAAACCGAAACCTGGAGGAGACCGCGACCCGACGGCTGGAGGAGTTGGTTCATCTCAAGGGGTTCTATCTGGAACAGCTGAAGACCTATGATACGCTGAATCACGACCCACGGGAACGTGTGATCACCACCGCCTATTTTGCGCTGATCCCCGAGGAAAAGCTGCCCCCGAAGCTTTTGGAATCGGCGGACGATTCAGAAACGGCCTGGTTTTCCCTGAAGGAATACCGGAGAGAAACCGAATCCCGGGGGGACGGAATCGCTTTCGGCCATGATCGAATATTGCAGGATCTTCTGACGCGGATTCAGGGAAAGATCTCCTACACCCCCATCGCATTTGAGCTGGTTCCGGAGAAATTCACCTGGCCGGAACTGAGGCGGGTGTTTGAAATCGTTCTGGACAAGGATCTGGATGCCACCAATTTTAAGCGAAAGATTCGGTCCGTCTATCGAATAGCGGATCTGAAAATCCGCCCGGCGGACAAATCGGTGGGCCGGCCTCCGAACCGGCATCGGTTCGAGGGGATCAAGGATCCGTATATGTGAATTATTTGAGGATGATCAGCCGATTTCCCGGATGAATTCGGCTGTCTATTTTAAGATTGTTCCAGCGAAGTAGGTGAGACAAGGGGACCCGGTATTTTTCTGCGATGCCGGAAAGATAATCTCCCGGTTTGACCACATGGATGATCTTTTCAGCATCTTCTTTTCGGACCACGGAACTTTCATACAGTTTTTTGAATCGGGCGGCAAAAGTTTTGGCGGCTCCCTCCGGGATCAGAACGGCATGTTTTCCCCGGGTCAGGTAACTGCCCCGGAGTTCCGGATTGAGATCCTTGATGGTTTTAAAATAAGTCCCGGAGGCTTCGGCGATCAGCTGTATATGGGCCGAATCCGGAAGCTCGATTTCCACCCGGTCGAACTGAAGGGGGGTGTACAGGTCATCCCGGGAAATGTTGAACCCGAATTTGGGCAAGTCGCTCAGAATCATCTTGACCGCCAGTATTTTCGGAATGTAGTTTTGGGTTTCCAGTGAAAGATAGAGATGATAATAGTCGGCTGTCTTCTGCTCGTTAATGGCATTCTGAAGGCCCCGCTCCCCCATATTGTAGGCGGCAGCCGCCAGGGTCCAGGAATTGAAATCCCGATACAGCTTTTTTAAATATGCGATCGCCGCTTCCGTGGACTTGAATATATTTCTCCTTTCATCCACATAGCGGTCGATGCGAAGCCCATACCGCCGGCCGGTCGATTTAATAAACTGCCAATAGCCCATCGCTCCGGCGGAGGATCCGATATGGGGCAGAAGCGCACTTTCCACGACGGCGACATACTTGAGATCGTCGGGAAGACCGTGCTGCTTGAGCATCTTTTCGATATACGGCATGTACCGGCCTGAACGCTTGATCCACAGAATCACCTGGGCCCGGTTCCAGAGGGCCAGAAGTATCTGCTTTTCCAACCTTTCCCGAAAGGCCGGATCACCCGACGGAACTTCTTCCCCGCAGAAATCCATCGGCGTATCGATTCGCAGGCTCGATACCAGAGAAGGAAAACGGGACCGGTCAGAAGAAATTGCTTCCGCAGACGACACGGAAGTTGCCGGAAAGACGAAAACCATTACCAGGGCAAACCAACAGAAATACCGCATATGTAAAAATATTTACTCGGAGTCGTAGTAAGGTGTTAACGAAGGGTCGGGGCCGAGTCAGGGCCCGGTTCAAATGGACAATGCCAATAATACCATATCCGCCGTGACGGATGCAACATCATTCGATCGGTCAACCGATTTTTTCGCCGGTTTTCCGTGAATCGCCAAGATCATGGACGACCCGATCCGAAGAGCCGAAATCAGGATCGATAATCATCGGCATCGATATTATACCGGCGCATGATCTGCTGAAGGGACTGGCGCTCCAGGCCACACTGTTTGGCGGCTTGGGTGACGTTGCCGCCGGTCTGTTCCAGGAGCCCGCCGATATAGGCGGCGTTGAACCGATGAAGCACCGCCTCTTTGGCGGATTTGTAGGGCAGGTCTTCAAAGGTGACCTCTCCCGGGCAGGGCTTCGACTCGGGTTTCGGGGTGAAGCCGACATCCCTCGGCCGAATGGTTTCGGTGGTGGAAAACAGGATGCCCTGGACGATGACATTTTCGAGTTCTCTCACATTTCCTTCCCAGGTCCGCTCCTGAAAGCTTTCTAAAAGTTCTGGCGAGAGCACCTTCAAAGGTTTGTTGAGTTTGGCGCAGTGCTTTTCCATCAGATGGCTGGCGATCAGGGGAATATCCTCCCGCCGCTCCCGAAGCGGGGGCAGTTCAATGGGAAGCACGTTCAGCCGGTAAAAAAAGTCTTCCCTGAATTCGCCCTTGCGGATTTTTTCCCGAAGGTCCTGATTGGTGGAAGAGATGATTCGCACATCCACGGTAATGGATCGGGTATCCCCTAAGGGTTTGATCTCTTTTTCCTGAAGCACCCGAAGCAGCTTGGTTTGAATGGTGGGGCTGACGTCGCCGATCTCGTCTAGAAAAATCGACCCGCCGTCGGCCTCCTGAAATAGACCGATCTTGTTCTGGGTGGCATGGGTAAAGGCCCCCTTTTTATAGCCGAAGAGCTCGCTTTCCAGGATATGCTCCGGAACCGTGGGGCAGTTGACCGCCACAAAAGGCCCCTCTTTGCGGGTGCTCAGCTTGTGGACCGCCCGGGCGGTCAGGTCCTTGCCGGTACCCGACTCCCCGGTGATGAGCACGGTCAGATCGGTATTGGCCACCATCCGCAGGGTATCGAAAACCCGCCGCATGGCCGCGCTTTTGCCCACCAGCCCCTGAAACCGGTGGGGGGATTCCTCGGCCTGTTTGAGCCGGAGGTTCTCCTTGAGCAGGGTGGATCGTTCCAGGGCCTTTTCGAGCCGAAGCAGGAGCGCATCATGGTCGAAGGGTTTGGTGATGAAATCATAAGCCCCGTTCTTCATGGCCTCCACGGCCGTTTCAATGGAACCGTGACCGGTCATCATCACCACCGTCATTTCGGGCCAGCTCCGCTTGACCAGGTCGAGCAGCTCCAGCCCGTCCATCTCCGGCATCTTGATATCGGCCAGTACCAGATCCGGATGCTTCTGGGAGATCAGGTGAAGGGCCGATTTGGCCGAAGAGGCGATCTCCACCTTGCAGTTCAGATCCGGTTCCAGACTGCGTTTCAAGAGCTGAAGCATATCGGGTTCGTCATCCACGATAAGAATCGACGGGACACTCATAACACCTTCCGCCTATCCGCTTTTGCCGCCCGCCGGCAGCACCATGGTGAATGTGGAGCCTTTGCCCGGTTCGCTCTCCACCAGCAGATCCCCGCCATGGGTCTTGACGATGCCGTAGCTGACCGCCAGCCCCAACCCGGTGCCTTCTCCGGTGGGTTTGGTGGTGAAAAACGGGTCGAAAATCCGGGAAATATTTTTTTCCTCAATTCCATATCCGGTATCCTGAACCATCACCGAAACCCGGTCCCGCTCCGTATCATATGCGGTGGAAACGGTGATCGTGCCGGTTTCGCCGACAGCGTGCTTGGCGTTCATCAGAAGGTTGATCAGGACCTGCTTGATCTTTTTTTCATCCATCAGCATTCGGGGAACCTCCGGTCCATATCGCCTTTCCATGAACATCCCGTGCATGTCCGACCGATGCCGAACGAAATTCAGCACATCGTCGATGGTCTCGTGGATGTTGAAGAACTCCTTTTTGGGTTTGGAGCTGCGGGCGAAATTGAGCAGGTCCTCCACCGTGGTTTTGCAGCTTTTGACATGTTTTTCGATGGTTTTCAGGTCTTCGTACTTCTGGGACTCCGGTTCCTCGCTGCGCAGCAACAGCTGGGTGTATCCCAGAATAATCCCCAAAGGATTGTTGATCTCGTGGGCGATCCCCGATGAGAGCTGTCCGATGGAGGCCAGCTTGTCGGCCTGGGCCATCTGTTTTTCATGGCGGGCCAGGGCCTCGGTTCTTTCCTTTACCCGCTGCTCCAGATTCTGATTGAGAGAAAGCAGTTCGGTGTGAGCGGTCTGAAGCGCCTGCTTGTCCCGGCTGATCTCCTGATAGATGTGCCAGGCCCGCTGAAAAAAAAGGGTGACCGAGGATACTACGATGAGCATGAAGGTATTGATGCTTCCGCTGAATGGGCGAATTCCGTTCCATACCTCGCTCAGATTCAGGTTGAACAGAATCTGCTTCAGGATGTGGCCGGCGGAGCGGGAAATGGCGAACCCGGCCAGACAGTAACAGACCCAGGTCAGATAGGTCCAGATAATGCTGTTGGGATCATTCCGGTATATCAGACGGACCAGTCGAATGCTCATGAAGGAAAAGAGGATCATGAGCACCGATCCGGCCATATCCACGAACCAGATGGGCAGGGCGGAAACGATCATGAGATCTCTTCCTCATACCGCGGGCCGCCCTCCCCTTGCCGGCTCTCTTTCAGCAGCCGTTTGATGCCGAGGTACAGGAATATCAATCCCGGGACACAGAACAGATGATCCAGCTTGACCGCATAGTAGAGCACCCGGACCCATTCAAAACCCGGAGGGCTTTCGATCCGCAGATGCCAGGGATCGATTCGGGTCACCTGTATGATGCCCATCCCCTCGTCCAGAAGGTGAACGGTAAAGGCATCCAGGGTCCAGAGGATAAAGAAAACAGATGAATATTGAATATAGCGCCAGCCGACATGGCGAACCAGATTCCGAGCCCTCAGCCAATAGATCAGGATGCCCATGGAAAACACAAAAAAGAGGTGGGACATCTGATGAACCACCAGCCCCTCCGGATCACCATGCCCCTGGGTCGCCAGGGCGGTGGCCGGCATCAGGATCAGGGCGACCGCGGCTGCCCCTGCACCGCACCTTCTCATGGGGCGACCTCCTTTTTCATCGGACCGGCGGCGGAACGGTCGACGCCGGGCGAATCAACCGACGGGTTCCGGTTCACGGGCGGGCGATTCCGATCCATTCGGCAAGATCCATCTTTTCACCCTCCCACAGGCCGCCCGCATCAAAACATATAAAATGATGAAGGGGGCCAGAAAGCTCAACTCGAGGCCGCCGGACCAGGACGGCATCGTGAAAACGATGTCTCCGAACCGCTTGTCGAGCCAGGCCGCGGCGAAAAAAGCGGGCCACAAAGAGGCCATGCCCATGGCCATCAGCAGAAAAAAAGATTTGCCGTAGGCTTCGTTGGCCAGTTTGTTGATCCCCTTGTAGGCGGTCTCATCCCCCGCCTGCTTGGCTTTCATCGATTGTTCATGGAAATAGAGCGTCTCATCCAAATTCTTGGATACGGCGGCGCGATTGATGTAATAGGCCGTCGCCAGCGTCAGCTCTCCGATGAGCACCGACCAGAAGGCCAGCAGTGCGGTCCCGGCCCACCATCCCGCCATGGGATTATCGAACATCCGGTACGGCAAGATGAGTACGGGGTCGATCGTTTTCAATAAAATTTCTAATGGGTCCATTCATTTGATCTCAGAGGACGACCCGTTCCATTCAATGAATCGGATCGTCCTCGATGCGGGTTCATTTTTTTTCAAGCGGGGCATCATCCGAAAGGCGGAACGATGCTGTATCCCAGAAAACCCTTGGTGGTGTAGCGGATTCCCACATAGAAGGCCAAAAGGATGAAGATGATCTTCAGCACCTTTTCCGGGATGTATTTGGATGTCCGCGGACCGATCATGGAACCGATGAATATGCCGATCAGTTCCGCACCGATCAGGCCCCATGCGATAACGACGCCCTTGCCGATCATGTAGGAGAAAATGGAGGCGATCATCCCGATCAGAACCGAAAAAGCGGAGGTTCCCGCTACGATAAACATCGGCAGACCGGCCACGGAGGTCAGAAACGGCACATAGAGGAAGCCGCCGCCCACCCCGAGAAAAGAGGCCAGGGCCGCGATAAGGATCCCGCCGATCATGGGTACGTAGGCCTTGAACTGAAATTGCTGGCCGAAAAAGGTGAACCGGATGGTGCCGATCATGAATGTCAATGCCCATCCGACCAGAACCAGGACGTAAGCGACCCATTTGGCGAAGGGAACGAGGTTGATCCAGAGCGCCGACGCCACCACCGAGGCGACCGCGATCCACATGAAGGTCCAGGAGCCTTCGACGATCTTGACGCCCTGATCCGCGGTGGAGGACTTTTCGCGGGCCGCTTTTTCGAATGCCTGGGCGGCCGCCTTGGCCTCCTTTTTACCGGCCGCGCCTTTCGGGGTCATCTCGTATACGAGGAAGAACCCGAGAACGAAGACGATCAGGCCGAAATATCCGATGTAGGCCTTGAGGGAAATCTTGCCGGCAGTCAATTCCGGTATCAGCCAGGAACCGCCAACGCCGCCGATGGCTAGACAGATTCCGAGCGGGGCTACGAGCCGACCCATCCGATAGTAATTGAATGAACTGATGACCCCGCTCAAGCCCACCAGCCACTGGTTGGAAACCCGAATGGAGTCGGTGATGAGGTTGTTGACCGGGTTGCCTTTACCGAAAGCCTTGGCGTAGTCGGCCAGCCCGAAAATCGTGATATGGCCGACACCGGCCATGATGCCGCCGAAGGCTCCGACCGTAGAAAAAATCCAGCCCACCCAGATGGCCCACAGCAATCCATAGATGAGATTCGGATCGGGCGCTCCGGGTATCCCCAGAAAGCCGGGCTCTGCGCCGGCAGGAATCACGGCTCGGGTCTGGGCGGCCAACTCCTCGTCCAAAAGACTGCTTTCAATGGCCCGCTTCATCTTATCCGACATCTCCGGGGATGTCAGTTCGGCGCCGGTCTGGGCCATCGCCACTGTGACGAAGGTCAAAAGCACCATCAGTCCTGTTGCAAGATAAAATTTCGTTCTCTTCACCGCAATAACTCCTTTCTTGATTAACTGTTCGATTTACTATAAAAAACCGACTTCCAATTCATGATTCCCATTGCAAATCCGCCTCGCACTGTCCAAGTTACAGGTTGCAAAAAACTACCTGCAATTTTGCAACCCCTGTGCCACACTCGAGCAGACCGACGCCGGGAACCCCGATCACCCCGACAATTCAAACAGAATTCTTTTTTATTTAGAGTGGTTACATCAGACAAACGGCTCGATCGAGGATGGAATCTTGCAGCCGCAGGCGCCGGTAGAAAATGGGATGCCGTCGCCAACCTTTTATTGCAAATTTTTTATTGCATAGGATTTTTAATTAGGTTTTTCAATGGGATATATGGTTGCATAAAAAATGATTCGGTGCAATATTTTTATTGCCTATTGAAAGGCGCCGATAATTCCCCACCAGTGAAATATTCGTTTACGCGGCCATGCAAAAGGAAGTCATCTACCTGATATATTAGGATTATATTATTTTATTTAAGCCGATTACAAAGTCGGGCCATTAATCATAACGATGGTATAAATTTTGCTATCTTTTTTTAGGATTGAAAAAAGAGACCCGGTTCGGGTATACTCAAGAAAAGGATCGATTTAGATCCTATTTATACAATAAAATTTCCCTTTACAAACGGGACCAAATCGCAGAAGATGCCTCGCAAATCAGACCGGAGGAATAAATTATAAAATGAGCAAATACTATCTTTTCCAAGACACCAAAAAATGCATCGGATGCCACACCTGCGAAGTGCTGTGTAAAAGCAACAAAAATCTGCCCACCGGGCCGAAACTCTGCCAGGTGATTCCGGTGGGACCCAAAGCGGTGGGGAATCTGCCCAAATCCTCGTACATCTTCATGGCCTGCTTCCATTGTGAAAATCCCTGGTGCGTGGCCGCCTGCCCGACCGGCGCCATGCGGAAACGGGAGACCGACGGGATCGTCTTTGTGGACAAAAACCTTTGCGTCGGCTGCAAAACCTGCGTTTCCGCCTGCCCCTGGGGGGCCCCCCAGTGGAACCCGGAGACCGGAAAGGTGGTCAAGTGCGACTACTGCATGGACCGGGTGGACCAGGGCCTGAAGCCGGCCTGCGTCACCGCATGCACCACCCAGTGCCTCAGCTTCAACAAAGCAGAAGAGGCGCCGCAGGTCCGGCGGGAACGACACGCCCGGCAGGTGGCCGCGCTGGAAAAGGAATAAGGGAGGGGCGAACCATGCCGAATCAAACCTGTGCGGGCCAGCCCTGCCCGGTCACCGACACCATTTCGACCCTGGAGGAGACGATCGAATCGGGGCGGTTGACCCATCCCCGAACCCGCCGAATCGCCGAAGAGGTCCATGAACTGCTGGAAGACGTGGCCTGGGGCCGGGCCGGTGAAGAACACCTGCCGGCCATCGAGTCCCTGGCCGGTGAACTGGCCGAAGACAGCCCCATCCAGGCCGGCATCGAAGCCGGCAAGATGGTTCAAAAGTCCGTGAATGAATACCGCGAAGTATTCATCAGCCATGTGCAAACCCATAACTGCCCCACCGGGGCCTGCGTCAAACTGGCGCCGGCGCCCTGCCAGATGGCCTGCCCCTCCGGAATCGACGTGCCGACCTATGTCTCCCTGATCGGGGAAGGCAAGGATGCCGAGGCCATCGAGGTGATTCGAAAGGACAATCCCTTTCCCTGGGTCTGCGGCCTGGTCTGCACCCGGCCCTGCGAATTCATGTGCGTCCGGGGGCGAATCGACAAGCCGATCTCCATCAAATTTCTCAAAGCATTCGCCGCCGAGCGGGCCATGTCCGAACGGCGGTATGAAAACCCGCCCAAAGAACCGGACAAAGGCGAAAAGGTCTGCATCATCGGGGCCGGTCCCGGCGGAATGAGCTGCGCCTATTACCTGGCCCTCAAGGGGTACGGGGTCCGAATCATCGAAGCGCTTCCCACGGCCGGGGGCATGATCCTGGCCGGCATCCCCCGATACCGCCTGCCTCGGGAGGTGATCGACCGGGAGGTGGCCATGCTGGAGGATCTGGGGGTGGAGTTCGTGTTCAACACCCGGTTCGGAGAAGACGTCACTCTCAAGGATCTGAAAGAAGAGGGATTCGACGCCTTTTTCTTCGCCATCGGGGCCCACAAGGCCTTTAAGCTGAACATTCCGGGAGAGACCGAATACGGCCTGATCGAGTCCATCGATTTCCTGAAGCGGGTGGCCCTCGGAGAACGCCGCCGCCCCGGCAAACGGGTGGTGGTGATCGGGGGCGGCAATGTGGCCATCGACGCGGCCCGGACCAGCCTGCGTCTGGGCAGCGAAGAGGTCATTCTGGCCTACCGCCGGACCCGGGCCGAAATGCCCGCCGACGAAGAGGAAGTGGAGCAGGCCGAAGAGGAAGGCATTCGGTTCGATTTTCTGACCGTACCGGTCGAGATCGTGGGAGAGAACGGAAAAACCACCGGGCTCCGGTGCCTGCGGGCCGAACTGGTGGCCCGGGAAGGCAGCAAACGGATGTCGCCGGTGCCCATCGAAGGAAGTGAATTCGTCATCGAAACCGATGCCGTCATCGGCGCCATCGGCCAACGGGTGGACAAAGAGACCATGCTGGAACTGACCGACCTGGCCTGGACCCGGCGAAACACCATCGACGTCAACATGGTCAGCATGGAAACCTCCGAACCCGGCATTTTCGCCGCCGGAGATGCGGTCACCGGCCCGGCCACGGTGGTCGAGGCCATCGGCGGCGGCAAACGGGCCGCCGAGGGAATCGACCGGTTTCTGAAGGGCATACCCCAGCCGAAAATGCCGCCGGTGCCGGTGCGACGGGAACGGGTCGCCTGCACTGAGGTGCCCGCCTCCACCAAGATGATTCTGAAGCGTCCGGAAATGCCGCTGCTGAACCTGGATCGACGCCGCACCACTTTTCAGCAGGTGGAGCTGGGGTATTCCGAAAATGCGGTTCGGGAAGAGGCCCGTCGGTGCCTGCGGTGCGATATCTGCCGACGGTGCGGAGAGTGCGTCGAGGTCTGCCGGGATAAAATGGGAGTGGACGCGCTGCAGATGGGCTATTTCGATTTCGACCACCCGGTGGAAACCGATTTCCGCAAGACTCAGGAACGGTGCATCGCCTGCGGGGCCTGCGCCAACAATTGCCCCAACCAGGCCATGCAGATTCGAGACGAGAACGGGGAACGGGTGCTCTCCTTGTGCGGCACTGTTCTCAACCGGCAGAAGCTCATCCACTGCTCGGAATGCGGGGCCGTAATGGGTCCCAACCGGTACCTGGATTATATTCAGAAGCGTATCAAACCGGTCGGTGATGTGGTCGCGGCGGATAAAATGGTCTGCGACGCCTGTCTTCGAAAAAAGAGTGCAACCGCAACCGTGGACATTCCGTCCGCAAAATAAGGGGGCAAAATGGCATTTCGCAGAGGTCAACGCGTCGAAGTCTTTCAGCGCTCGTCGGACGAAAGCTGGAAAAGTTTTATGGATGAATACATCGGCCGCCACGGCATCGTGGTGGACCCGGACACCTCGGTCAATGATCCGGAGGCCCTGGTCGAGGTCAGCCTGGAAGGCAAGGGAACCCACCGTCTGCCCCAGGACTGTCTGCGGGTGCTGGAGGATTAGCCGACCGGATATTGATCAGGAGGAGACATGATCACCATCATCATCGACGGGGTAAAATACTCGGTCGAAAGGGGAATGACCGTCCTGGAGGCGGCTCGGGCCAATGCGATCGATATTCCCGCCCTCTGCTTTCATCCCGCACTTCAGCCTTCGGGAGCCTGTAAGTTATGCGCGGTGGAGGTCACCGGCTCCTCGGGGCGGGCCACCACCATCCTCTCCTGTGTTCTGAAAGTAAAGGAGGGGCTGTCCGTCAAAACTCAAGGCGAGCTGGTCGACAATGCGCGGATCAAGGCGTTTCGAAAACTCCTCACCATGGCCCCTCAATCCATGAAAATTCGGGGATTGGCGGACCACTACGGGGTGGATTTGGGCCCGCCCCCCGACGGGTGCATTCGATGCCGCCTCTGCATTCGGGTGTGCAAAGAGATCGTGGGCGCGGCGGCCCTTCGAATGGAAAAAAAAGACGGGGCCGATTATGTGGCGCCGATTGAAGGGAAATGCATCGGATGCGGTACCTGCGTCAATATCTGCCCTACCGATGTGATTCGAATGGAGGATCACGACAACATCCGCACCATTTCAATTCGGGACCGGGTGATCGGCCGCCATCCCCTGGAGATCTGTGAGGCGTGCGGCAAACGGTACGCCACCCCGAAATTTTTAGCGCATATCGAAGCCCGCACCGGTCTCCATCCCCATGTGAAGGAAGACCACCATTACTGCCCGACCTGCGCCAAGTTCATGTCGGACCGGGTGAAATCCTTTTCCCGCCAGACCCGGCGGCTTCGATGAGAAGCTCCGGCAAAACGGATTACAAATTTTGTAAGGATCGGCGGCAAAACCTACAAAATTTGTAACCGCACCCGGTTTTGGGGATGGCCTCAAATACTTGCAAAACTTATAAGTAATATGAATAATTATATATTTATTTTTTTCTTGACATTGGCATCCAACCTGCAATAGAAATAGTCAGCTGTAATTTTCCTCCTTCTTTCTTCCTATCTCCTTTGTTTTGGGGGCGGCCATAGGGGCCGCCCCTTCTTCATTTCAGAGCTTCCGCTTTGACCTTGACTTCAAAAGTCCTTTCCTCCATACTTTTTTTGAATCGCCCGAACGGAATATCATCTCTCAGACGAGGCCCGCATGCGCATTCTCATAGTGGAAGACGACTCGAAAATCGCCAGCTTCATTCTGAAAGGGCTGAAGGCGGCCGGTTTTGCTGTGGACCATGCCGCCGACGGCGAGACCGGGCTGGACCTGGCCCTGGCGGAGCCCTACGACGCCGCTATTATCGACATCATGCTCCCCGAACGGGACGGGCTGTCTCTGATTCGGGAGATGCGAAAGGAAAAACTGAACATCCCGGTGATCATCCTGAGCGCCAAGGGCGAGGTCGAGGATCGAATCAAGGGGCTGGAGACCGGCGGCGACGACTACCTGACCAAGCCCTTCTCCTTTTCGGAACTCCTGGCCCGGGTCCAGGCCCTGATTCGACGCTCCAGCGGAATATCGGAACCCACCCGGCTCACCGCCGCGGATGTCAGCCTGGATCTCATCACCCGGGAGGTATACCGCGACGGCCGCCGAATCGAACTGCAGCCTCTGGAATTCTCTCTGCTCGAGTACCTGATGCGAAACGCCGGCCGGGTGGTTTCCAAGACCATGATCATGGAGCATGTCTGGGACTACCACTTCGACCCCGGCACCAACGTGGTGGAAGCCCGGATTTCAAGGCTTCGGGACAAGATCGACAAGGGTTTCGACAAAAAACTGATTCATACCGTGCGGGGTGTCGGATACGTGCTCAAGGATGCGGATTAAGCGTCCCCGCACCCTGGCCGTCCGGCTGACCCTCTGGTACGGGTCGGTCTTCATCCTGTCGGCCGGCCTGGCCTTTTTCTCTTTCTACCTTCTGATGACCAACATTCTCCTGGACCGCACCGACCAGGAGCTGCTGTCCCAGGCCCGCACCCTTCAGGCGGTCTTCGAGTCTCGAAATCTGGCGGCGGTCAAAGCCGTGATGATTCGGGAAGCCAAGGCGGCCGGGGAACGAAAAGTGTTTTTCCGGCTGCTCTATATCGACGGGTCCGCCTTTTCTTCCACCAACCTGACTTCCTGGAAAACAATCGAGATATCCAGGATCGCGATCCGTCATCTTCTGGAGGGAGAAAACCGGGTCCTGGAGACGGTTGCGGAACCTGAATCCGACCAGGAGGTTCGGGTGCTGTACACGGTCATCGGCCCGGGGGTGATTTTGCAGCTGGGCCAGGCCCTGGAGCATTCAGCCCGGTTTATCGACGCTTTTTGGAACATTTTTATCGGAACCATGGCCGGCCTGATCTTGCTATCGGCTCTGGTGGGATGGCTCATGGCCCGAAAAGCCCTGGCAGGTCTGGCCGAGGTGACCCGAACCGCCGAGCAGATATCCGGAAAAGAGCTGGACCAAAGGGTGGCGGTGCGCAACCGGGGAGACGAAATCGACCGACTGGCCTCCACATTCAACCGCATGCTGGACCGGATCCGGTCCCTGGTCACCGGGATTCGGGAAATGAGCGACAACATCGCCCATGACCTCAAAAGTCCGGTCACCCGAATCCGAGGTCTGGCGGAGATCACCCTCACCACCGCAGAAACCCTGGACGAGTACCGCGAGATGACCTCCGCCACCATCGAGGAATGCGACCGGCTGCTCGACATGATCAACACCATGCTGATGATTTCCAAGGCCGAAGCCGGAATGGATATTCTGCGGCCCGAAAGGATGGACCTGGCGCGATTGGCCCGGGACGCCGCCGATCTCTTCGGCCCCATGGCCGAAGACAAGGGGGTGACGCTGATGTGTCGAACCCCGGAGCGGTGCGAAATCAACGGAGACATCCGGCTGATTCAGCGTATGACCGCAAACCTTCTGGACAACGCGGTCAAATATACACCGGCGGGCGGATGGGTGCTGGTGGCGGTGGAAAGGCTGCAGGGCCAGGCCCCGGAACTGGTCGTCGAGGACAGCGGCATGGGCATCGCCGATTCCGACTTGGACCACGTTTTCGATCGGTTCTATCGCTGCGATCCCAGTCGATCCGAGTCCGGCGCCGGTTTAGGACTCAGCCTGGCCAAAGCGGTGGCCGAAGCCCACGGCGGCTCGATTGAGGTGATCAGTGAGCCGGGCAAGGGGAGTACTTTTTCAGTGACTTTATCTTTACGCAATCATAACACACTGAGAAGTCCGCCCGTCGGTCTTGAGCAATATCGGTGATTCCAGGTATACATGGCGCAGGTAGTCGGTTTCCTGTGCCGCCGGAAACCGGTTTACCTGATCCCAGTCGAAAAAATCATCGGAGTCTTCGGTCACGGTGGCGTAGTAGATTCCCAGAGAGGTGATGTTCTGAAAAAAATGGGATCCCTGGGACGGATCGACCTTGAGGGATTGATTTCGCAGCTCGATCATCGCCTTCACGCCGGAGATATGCCGCCATTGCACCGGAATCCCCAGCCACCGGTCGGATGACCCCCAACGGCCCGGCCCCACCAGGAGGTAGGGCCGTTTTTCAGCGGTCAATGCGGTATTGATTCGGCCGATCTCCTCGGCCATCTGAACCGTGGCCTCGGGCTTGAAATCACCGGGTTTGACATAGACGATATCGGCGATCTCCCGGCTTTTGCCGTTGCCCAGGGCCTGGGAGGCATAGCAGAAGGCATCCCGAATGTCTTCCTCGGAGATGGTCACCTGAAATTGCTCCTGGTGCGCCACCATGGGCCGCAGCTGAAGAAAATAAAAGGCATGCTTTTGCTTATTGTTCGGGCTGAGATCCACCGAAAACTCCACCTCCACCGGGCACCCCAGGGCTTTCTTCCCCAAATCCAGAAGATCCGATATCAATTCGGGCAAGGGGAAGATCTTGTGCTTCAGCACTTGGGCGAAGGTCAACACCTTGGCGCCGGCCCCGTATCCGGAATCTCGAATGCGATGTTCCTCGGGCAGGTAGGTGCTGGACAGCATCTGAATCGGGGCTTCGGATTCGGCCTCGTCGATCTCCCGTTTTTCGAGATTGCCGTGGCGCCCGAAGTCGAGCGGCTCCGAACAACCCTCGATGCACAGGGCATAGAAATAGCGCTGGGAATTGGCCAGGATGTCGTCCACCGTGGAAAACTGGGGCAGCAGGTTCGGGTACCTGGGCGAAAACCGCAGGGCACGCTCCCCCTCCACCACCGTCTTGCCGAGCCCCACTGCGATGTGGGCGATCCCCTCTTCCGGTTTCATCCGGTCCACCGGATAGAAATTGTGGGAATGGGCCACTCCGGAAATGGCCGGATAGAAATACCGCCCGTGTTTGGACCCGGTCACCTGCTGAATGATCACCGCCATGGCCTCTTCCTGATGCGGATTGTTGGTGGATACGGAAAAGGCCTTGGGACCTTCGAAGTAGGTGGAGGCATACACCCGCTTGACCGCGGTTACCAGATGCCTCAGCCGCACCTTCGGGTCGGGATGGTTGTTGGGAATCATATAGGTGGAATAGAGGCCGGCATAGGGCTGAAAATGGGCATCCTCCAGGCGGCTCGACGAGCGGATGGAGAGCGGATAGCGCACCTGTTCCAGATACGCCCGCAGGTCCTCCATCAACCATTCGGGCATCTCCGCCTCCAGAAAACGGCGGGTCACCTCTTCGTCCCGGTAATCGTCTTCGGCGAAACGGGCCAGATCATTCCGGCCGATAAAATCCTCGAATCCTTGCGTGCTGATGACCAGACACTGGGGGATGAGAATATCCACATCCGAGTATTTTTCATAGAACTCCGGATTTTCCGGAAGCAGCGCGGACATGAACGCCAGGCCCCGGGCCTTTCCCCCGAGGGAGCCTTCGCCGATTTTGGCGAAATCGATGGTTTCGGCGTCGTAGTGGTTTCGTTTGAACTTGGTGACGACCCCCTTTTGCCGCCAGATGCGGGAGGCTTTTACATTGCCTAAAATATAATTTCTCATTTCGTCTACGGTTTTAAAATCATGCACCTGCACCTCTCTGAAGGTGGAGGCCAGGGCGATTTCGGAACGGCTCATGATCCAGTTGGAAAAATGGTTCCGCTCGGCATGGTATTGCAGGGTTTCATCCGGTATTTGGGCCAGTTTTTCCTGAAGTGTGCGCAGGTTGTCGGCCCGGTCGATTTCCGCACCGCTCGGGGAGCGAAAGATAAAATCCCCGAATCCCAGATACCGAAGAAAAAAATCATGGATCTCCCCCAGCAGGTTCAGGGAGTTCTTGTCTTGAAACACCGCCGGAATAACCTCTGCCCGGGACCGGTTCTTGGATTCGGAACTGAGCATCAAAAGCGGCAGGTCCGGTATTTCCCGGCGGGCCCGGCTCAAAAAACGAAACCCGGCCTCATCGTCCATTTTGCCGTTGCGGGGAAACCGGGCGTCCGAGATGATCCCGAAAAGATACGGGCAGAATCGACGATACAGGCACATCGCCTGTTCATAATTTTCCGCCATCAAAATCTTGGGCCGGGCCCGCATGGTCAGCAGCCGGTGTTCCTCATTCAGTCCGGCCTCCAGCACCGCCTGGGTCTGCTTCACCACCTCTTTATAGATCAGCGGCAGAAAGTGGGACCGATAAACCGGGGAGTCCTCCACCAGGATCATCACCCGCACCTGGGCCAGATCGGTATCCCGCTCCACGTTGAGCCCGTCTTCCACATTCTTGACGATGGCCAGAAGGAGATCCGAATTGCCGGACCAGACAAACACCTTGTCGATACCCTGACAGACGCTGTTCTGCGGAATCGGCAACAACCCCCGGGGATTGTGGGCCAGTAAAATCACCGGCAGATCCGGCGTGATCCGTTTGATCTCCCGGGCCAGGGCGCCGGCGTCCATCTCCTCAAGATGGGGCATGGTGATGACCAGATCGAACTTCTTCCGCTTCAGCAATTTCAGGGCTTCCAGGGCCGACGAGCGCCGGGTCACTCTGGGGGGTATGCTCAGATTCAGTCCGCTGTATTCATTGATGATTCTCGATGCGAGGCTGCCGTCTTCCTCCAGAATAAAGGCGTCATAGGGACTCGACACCAGAAGCACTTCCCGTATTTTGACGGCCATCAGCTCATGAAACACCTTGAACTGCGCGTAGAATTCGCTGGCAAAAGGGCTGGCTGGAAAATCCATGACACCTCCGGAAGGCTGCCGGCATTTGAAGAGGGGAATGAACCCACAAGAAAACCGGTATATACTAGCGCAGTCGGATGACCGATGTCAAGAAAACGAAAAATCGCAATGCGCCATTCTCCTGCATTTCTTCGTCAATGGTATCCGTTTCTACTTTCCACTTATCCCGCTTCGGATAGGGGTCACCCGTCTTTTTTTCTGAAATTCAAGTACGAAGCCGACATCAGACAGCACCTTCACCGAAGTGCGCGAGTAGAGAAAAGTGGCCATGATCACCGTTTCGGCCGGAAAAGCCATCGCTCGGATTTTTCCGGGATGTGAATGGTAAA
>JBKHDE010000007.1:0-51576 GCA_046541495.1 Desulfococcaceae bacterium | reverse complement strand
ACCGATTCAGCACAGCAAGAAGGCCATTCCCATGATGAGGATCACGCCCACTGAACCAAATTATCCTTCCCCCCCGCTCTTTTTCTTCATCTGCTGCCGAAGCATGGAGCGCATGCGGCGGCAGAGCACCCGAATGATGCCCCGGACCACCTCGATGTGTTCGGCCATGAGATCGTAGAGGGGGCCTTCTTCCAGTTTGAACAGGTGGCAGTCCTCCAGGGCGGTGATGGAGGCCGACCGGGGCTCCGGGTCGAGGGCGGCCAGTTCGCCGAAGACGGTTCGTTCATCCAGCACGGCCAGTTCCTTGCCCTCGTCATGGACCTTGGCCCGGCCGCTGACGATGATGTACATGGAGGTGCCGATATCCCCTTTGAGGATGATATCCTCCCCTTTTTTCACCTCCATCTCCTCCACGATGGAGGCCACCTCCACCAGGTCTTCCTCCGGCACTTCCGAAAAGATATTGACCGATTTCAGAATGATGACGCGTTCGATGGTCAGTAGCATAGATCCCTCAGAATTAGAAAAGGTTTAATTGTGGGCCATTCTCGCCGAGCGGGCCGGGGGGGCCGCCCCGCCCTGGCCCAGCTGCTTGGCGGTCTGGGAGACCAGAAAACTGGGGTCGTTGCGCAGCTGTGCGGCGAATTTGCCGTATTCCCGGGCATTCAGCTTGAACAAGGCCCAGGCCGAGGTGGCCCGCACCACGTCGTCTCCGCTGCGAAGCCGCTCGATGATCCGGGGGACGCAGCCGGTCAGGTTGAGCCGAACGATCATCTCCAGGGCGCAGATGCGGGACCAGGACAGGGCAAAAACCGAGGAACCGAAGGCGATCTGGCGAAGGTGCCGCTCCATGTTTTCCCGGGAATGGGGCGCGGACAGGGCCCAGATCTCCTGAAGCCGGACCGGGTTTCGGTATTGAAACAGGGCGAAGAGCTTTTCCCCCTGCTGCTTGGGAATTCTGGCCGAGGCCAGGAGCCGGCGCAGCCGGCCGGTTTCCCGGGTGGGGATCTGCTTCTGGCCGTTGTGGATATACCAGTAAAAGAGCCGTTCCAGGGCGGTTTCGACCAGTTCCCGGTCCTCTGAGAGAAGGGCCACCAGAGAGAGAATGCGACGGCGGTTGTGATCCAACTCCTGGTTCAGGGCCCGCACCAGGTGGGCGGACCGGTTGTCCGGCAGAAAGATCAGAATGCTTTCCAGGATGCGCTCGGCATCCCGAAACTCCACCCCGAGGAGCTTGATGAGATCGTCCCGGTCTCCCGGTTCCACCGTGAACTGTCCCTTGATGAGGGCGTCCAGCACCGCGGTACGGACCGTCTTGTCGTTGATGGTGAGCGACTCCATCAGGGCGTCCCGGGCCGCCGGCACATCGAACCGGGAGAGGATATTGGCGGCCCGGCATCGCCGGATTCGGCGTTCCCCGTCATCCTGAAGCATGTTGACGAAGAGATCGGCGGTGTACCGTCCGGTTTTGGTCATGTACCCGCTCTTGCCCATGGGGATGCTGGAAAAGCCCACCGAGTTGATGACGAATCGGGCGAAATCGGCCACCCGGGGACTGCGGTCCCGCTTGAGGGGCTGAAGCCGGTGGACCAGATCGTCCGGGTTGAGGCAGCCCAGGGCCCAGGTGGCGGTTTCCCGCACCACCGGATCGGGATCGGCCAGGGAGGAGACGATGGCGTCATGAAATTCCCGGGTGGCGATCTTGCCCACCACGAACAGGGCGCAGGTCTTGGTCCAGGCCGAGGTCCACTGCTGGGACCGGGCCAGAATCTCCTTGAGCCGCTCATGGCGGCTCATCCGTTTCTGGGGAAAGTGGGCCACCAGCCGGGAATGGCGCTGGGTGGAGGGGATGTCGTCCAGCAACGGAAAGACGATATTTTTGATGTCGGTGTTGAGAATGTTGTCGAGCATCTCCAGGGCGTTGGCTCGCCGGTCTTTGGAGTTGCTGGCCAGATTGAGCTGGGCCTGAACGATGGAGTTGGTGGGATGGATCATGGCCAGAAGGGAAAAGATCCGTTTTCGGTTTTTCTCCACCTCGCTTTTGAGGGCTCGAATCAGGATATCCCCTTCCTGGTGTTCCCCGATATCCACCAACACGGAGAGGGTCCAGGTGGCGTCGGCCACCTCGCCCTGAATCCGCTCGTGAATGGTGTCGATTTCAGCCACTTCCGCCTGGTATTTGCAGGAGACCAGGGCCGACAGCACATGGCTTCGAATGTCCTCCTCGGAAAAATCGATCTTTTTCTTGAGGATGTCGATGGCCCGGGGGCCGCCGATTTTGCCTATGATCCGGACCAGCTTGACCCGGACCTCTCGGGACTGGTCCTCCCGGTCGAAGGCCGTCTCCAGGTCCGGCAGGATGTCGGGTCCGAACCGGGTGACCGCGGACATTGCCACATTGGAGAGATCGGGGACCGAAAAATGCTTCAGCAGCAGGGGGAGCAGCCGCGGGTTTTTCAGCTCTCCCGAGGCGGTGATGGCCGCGGCCCGCACCCGAAGGTTGGGGTCTTCGAGGAGTTTGAGCAGCGGGCGGTAAAAACTGGCGATCCCCACCTCTCCCAGCACCTGGGCCGCCAGCTGCCGCTCCTCGGGGTTTTCCGATTCCAGCAGCAGGTTGAGTTTGGACCCGGCGGAGAGCACCCCGTCGATGCCGCCGTTGCTGAGCAGCCCGGCCATGGCGCCCCGCTTGATCTCCAGATCCATGTCCGGGTCCTCCAGATACCCGTAGACCAGCTCGAAGGCCTCGGCTTCGGACACGGCGCAGAGGGTCCGCAGAGCGGTGCCCAGCACCCTGGGGTCTTTTTCCTTTTCCAGGTGGCGGGTGATGGGGTCGGTGGCCTCGGACATTCGAATTTCCCCCATCTTTTCCAATACATGACGCCGCACCTCCGGAGACGGATGGTCCAGAAGTTCGATCATGGAGGTTCCCACCGACTCGTGTTCGATGTCTTCCAGCATGTCGAGGCAGTTGATGACCTCTCCGGGGATTTTGCTTTTAAGACCGTTTTTGAGCACCTCGATGCTGGATGCATCCCCCAGGGTGAGGGCCTTTCCGCTGAGCCGCCGTTTGCTCAAGGCCCGGGTCAGTGCGGTGGTGTATTCTTTGCGAAGGAAGAAAGCCAAAACCAGCCATCCGGCCAGAACAGCGCAGATGATGTAGACGATGCCCACCGTTTCAAACGCCAGGTAAGAGGTGAGCACGATCAGAAAGACCCCGGCCAGGGCGCCGGCGATCGGTTCCACGGTGGTCTCCAGCAGGGTCTGTGCCCGCAGCCGCTGAAGGGCCGGAAAAGGCTGATAGAGAATTCGAAAGGAGGGCTCTTCGATGGAGGTGCGGGCCACTTCGTCAAAAGTTTTGGTGATCACCATCACCCAGAAAAAGAGGATCAGGGCACCGGGCAGGTGGACGAGAAGGGCGATGATCGATCCGGCGGCCACCACCGTGGGAACCGCCAACAGCCCGAGGCTGAGCCCGTACCGTTCGATCAGGCGGCTGTGGAGAAACGCGTTGCTGAAAAGATTGATAAACCCGAGAACGGCAATGAAAATCCCCAGAAACCGGGCGATCTGGTCTTCGGTCGGATACCGGGTTTCCAGAAGATCGTAAAAAACATAGTCGAGCAGAAAAAACCCGAGGGTGGAAAGGACCGACACCCCGATGATGAAACGGAAGTACCGGTTTTTCAGGAGCCCGTCGACCGGTCCGCCGACCGTTTCTTCCTCCGCTTCCTCGGGGGCCGATATCCGTTTTGAGAAAGCCCGGGTGATATAGACCAGGACCCCCAGGCAGGCCAGAAGACCCAGGGCCGAAAAGATCAGCAGGCCGGGGGTGGAGACCAGAGGAATCAGCAGCGGCACCGAAAGACCGCCGATGATGCCGGCCAGAATTTCCCCGACCCCGATCAGGCCGAACAGCCGTTTCCCCTGGCGGACATTGAGCAGGCGGTTGGCCAGGCTCCAGAACTCAAGTGTAATGAGCACGAAGGCCACGTGATACCAGACGACCAGCGGAAGGTAGAGCCGAGGGTCTGCGGCGGTGGTCAATCCGATGTAAAAAACCAGGACCGAGAGGAAAAGGATCGAGACCGTCAGAATCAGCAATCGGGCGAAGGGGAGCCGTTCCTCCAGTTTTCCGTAAATCAGACCGCAGGCGGTGGTGATGACGGCGGAAATGATATAGACATAGGGCAGGGTTTCGATGTTGAACCGGGTCAGAAACAGGGCGTAGGAGGCGGTCTCCAGAAAGACCAGGGAAAACCCCATGAAAAAGGAGTGGATCAGAAGCAGCAGGGTCGGGGCGCCTTCGCCGGGCCGGATCTTGAACATGACCGAGAGCGTGTTCTGTACGTTCTTCATCATTTCTCCGGGTTTCAGGAGTCGAAAGTTATGGTGAAAACCGAACGCCGGGTGATATTCGAGATAACCCGTTAAAAGGTATACTTAATGATTTTGGGGGGCGTTGACAAGGATTAAATCGGGGAAAGGGGGGATCACGGTCTTGCAGGCGGATTCGCCTAATAAAGTGGGTCGGCCACGCCAGGATCTTTTCCCGGGCTGGGAGGCTGTTTGAGCGACAGTAAGTTCTTGACGGTCCGGGAAGAGATCCTGGCATGGCCGCAACACTGATCATGGCCTATAAAGTCGGATAATCCCGGCGTCAGGAGTTACAGAATCACCTCCCCGGTCCGTTCGGTATGGTATCCGCCCAGGGCCTCCACCCGCCGCTTGAAATCCTCGGTGCGGATGGTCTCCAGAAGGATTTGCATGTTCTCCGATTCGAAATAGTCTTCAGGAATGACCAGGTCGTACTGTTCGGTCACCACCGGCACGAATTCGAGATTCAGGGCCTTGGCCGCCGCATAGATGCCGAGGCCCGCGTCGGCGACCCCGCTGACCACCGCCGCCGCCACCGTCATATGGGTGAATTCTTCGCTGTCGTAGCCTTGAACGGCGGCGGGGTCGATGCCCAGCCGGCCGAGCCGGTAATCCAGAAGAATCCGGGTGCCGGAACCGGACTGGCGGTTGATGAACCGGACATCTTCTCCGGCCAGATCTTCGATTCCTCGAATTCCTTTGGGGTTGTTCGGGGCCACGATCAGCCCCTGATCCCGAAACACCAGGTTGACGATGCGGACCGGCAGGTCCTTGAGGAACCGCTTGACATAGGACACATTGTAGGTGCCGTCCTCGGTATCCAGCAGGTGAGACCCGGCCAGGTGGCAGACGCCTCTTCGCAGGGCCATCAGCCCGCCCATGGACCCCACATGGCTGGAGGAGAGGGACAGGCGGCCGTGTCGGATCTTGAGCTGATCGGCCAGTACATCCAGGGTATTGTCGTGGCTGCCCACCGCCACCAGGGTGTTTTGAATGGCCGGAAGGGAGCTCAGCAGTTCGGCCTCCACGGTTTCATGCTCCTGAAGCCCCTCCACATGGTTGGGCACGCGAATGATGCCGTCGGCTTCCGTGAATGTGGTGATGCTGCCGGCCCCCCGGGGCAGGGGCGTGGCCACCACCCGGTCGCCCACCCGGCCCAGTTTGACCCGCAGAAATTCTTCCACCCCCAGTTTGGAAGGAATCTTGCGGGTGGTCTCCACCCGAATCTTCTCCCGCGCCGGCTCCGGTCGGCCCAGAAGGCGATATATCAGGGGCCGGACGAACTGTTCAAAGGCCACGATCATGGAGACCGGATAGCCGGGCATGCCGATCACCGGTTTGCCCGCCACCTTGCCGATGAGGACCGGCTTGCCGGGCATGATGGTCACCCCGTGGACCAGGATTTCGCCCATGGACCCGATCACCTCCTTGGTGAAGTCTTCGGAACCGGCCGATGATCCCCCCACCGTGAGGATGATGTCGAAATCGCCGTCCACCGCCTCCTGAACCGCTCGGGTGATGGCTTCCGGATCATCCACCAGGACCTCGTGCCGAACGTACTCCCCGCCGCACTCTTCGGTCATTTTCCCCAGGACATAGGAATTGGAGTCGAGCACCCGGCCCGGCTTCAGGGTTTCCGGCTTCAGGGTCCGCCAGTCCTCCAGTTCGGAGCCGGTGGGCATCACCATCACTTTGGGTCTTTTGCGAACCGGCACCGAAAAGATGCCGCCGCCGATGAGCGCGCCCACGCACGGGGGCGTCACCAGATGGTTTCGGGGAAAAAGGAGCTCGGTGGCCACGATGTCTTCTCCCATCTTTCGGACATGCTGCCAGGGAAAAACCGGGGCCTCGATGGAGACCCGTTCCGCATCGATGACATTGAGGTGCTCCACCATGATCACCGCATCGGTCCCTTCGGGCATGACATGACCGGTATTGAGGTAGAAGACATCCTTGCCCACGATCAGCTCTTTGGGCCGGGCTTCACTGGCCCCGAAGGTGCGCTCGGCTTTGACCGCCGCCCCGTCCATGGCCGCGGCGTGAAAATTGGGGGCCGAAACCTTCGCAAACACCGGTTCGGCCAGTACCCGGCCCACGGCCTCCGGCGGCGGCACGGTTTCGGTTCCGGTCCGCCCGAATTCGGGAAAGGCGTTCTCCAGGATGGACCGTGCCTCGGCCAGGGTTTTCATCTTGAGGTAGACATTGCGCTTGGTTTTCATCTGATAATTCTCCGATCGAAAAGAATCGCCCCTTCCTATCGATTTTTAAAAACCGTGAAGACCGGGGATGGGTGAATACGGGGTTTTTCTAAAGAGGGATGACCGACACCGGTTCGTCCTTGTCCAGCCCTTCCGTGTCCCGGTCGATTTCGATAAGGCCGTCGGCCTTGACCATGGTGTGGATGAGACCTGATTTGCCGAGAATCGGCTCGGCCATCAGTCCGCCGGTTTCGTCTTGCTTCAGCCGAACCCGCACATAATCGACCCGACCCTGAACCGAGGCCAGGTTTCGGCCCAGCCGGGCGGGGATTCGAAAGGCCCGGCGCCGCATCGGCTCGCGGCCGGCCATATGATCCAGGAAAGGCCGGGTGATCATGGTAAAGACGATCATGGCCGAGACCACGTGCCCGGGAAGCCCCCAGACCGCTTTGGTCCCTACCTGGGCCAGAATGGTGGGTTTGCCGGGACTGATGGAGATCCCGTGAACCCGGATTTCGGCATCGGGGAGCGCCGAAAGGGCTTCGATGGTAAAATCCCGGGCTCCCACGGAACTGCCGCCGGAAATCAGCACCATATCCGACCGGTCCACGGCCCGGGTACAGGCATCCAGAAGGGCCTCGTAATCGTCTTTGATAATGCCGAAAATCAGCGGTTCGCCTCCGGATTCCCGAACCAGGCTCGCCAGGGTATAGGTGTTGACATCCCGAATCTGGCCGGTTTGCGGGTGTTGATCGATGGGCACCACCTCATCCCCGGTGGAAATGATCCCCACTACCGGCCGTTTATAGACTTTGACCTGTTCACGGCCGAAGGCGGCCAGAAGCCCCGCCTCCTGAGGCCGGATCTCGACCCCCGGCTTCAGGATGGTGTCGCCCTGCGTGAAATCCTCCCCGATCTCTACCACATGCCGGCCCGGGGCCACGCTTTTGTAAACCTCGATGGCCGACTCGTCCAGGGCTTCGGTGTGTTCGATCATGACCACGGCGTCGGCCCCTTCGGGGAGCATGCCGCCGGTGGAGATGCGGGCCGCTTCGCCGGGGCTCAGAGCAAAATCAGGGGTGTTTCCCATGGCGATTCGGCCGCGAACCGTCAAGAATCCGGGGCTGCCTTCGGAGGCGCCGAAGGTGGAAGCGGCTTTGACCGCAAAGCCGTCCATGGTGGTTCGTCGAAAATCGGGAAGGTTGATATCCGAGACGATCGCTTCGGCCAGAATTCGACCGGGGGTGTCCAGAATGGGAATGATTTCGGTATCTGCGACGGGAAATTCGGACCGATACGCCAGCACCTGGTTTGCGTCCATGACTTTGAAAAACGCTTTCATGTGAATCACCTGTTTCCTGAAAAAATGAAGGCGAATTGAAATGTAAAACGATGATAAGAATGTAAGCGGCGCTTGTCCACCCCCGAAGCGGTCTCGGGCAAGCGCCGGTTGAAAATCATATGAGAAAGATTACCGCCACACCGCTGATCACCATCAGTGCAAACCCGGGAAGAATCGACCGCCGCAGTCCGCTCGATCCGATGAACAGGGCGATGCCGCCCTTGGTGAGGGTATTGGCCACCGCCGCCAGAATAACCGCCCGGGCGGCGGTCGCAATATCGATTCCTTCGGGCCTCGAACTGAGCTGGGCCATGGACAGGACGATGGCGTCCACATCGGCAAGCCCCGAGACAAAGCTGGAGATGTAGATGCCCGCATCCCCTATATGGACCTGGGCCGCTTTGGAGATCAGCAAAACCAGGGTGAAGATCAGGCCGAATTTAATGGCCGGACCCAGTTCAAAGGGATTGGAGAAAGCCAGGCCCTGGTCTTCCTCTTCTTTCTTCTTTTCTCTTTTGAAAAGCCAGACGCAATAGATCAGCCCTGCGGCCATCGGCGCCAGGCTCGGCAGCCAGATTTCCTTAAACAGTTCCATATTGACGACGGCGGTCTGAATCAAGGCCCGGACATACATTACGATCCAGGCCAGAAGAATGGCCAGCGCAAAGGATTTGGCCAAATGGTCCTTTCGACTTCGGTGGGTGAGGCTCAAGGTCGCCGCCGTACTGGAGGCCATGCCGCCGAATAGTCCGGTGAGTTCGATTCCCCGCCGGGTGCCTACCGTCTTGATCAGCACATATCCAATGAAATTCATGCCGGAGATGAAGACCACCAGCAGCCAGATCTGAAACGGATTGAGCACGTCAAAAGGGGGCGGCCCGTAGGCCTTGTCCGGCAGCACCGGCAGCACGATGGCGGAGATCACCGCCAGTTTCAGGGTGGCGTAAACATCCTGCAAGGTGATCTGTCGGGCGAACCGGTGGAGTTCGATCTTGACCGACAGGAGCACTGTCATGGCCACCCCGAGGGCCACCGCCAGTTGAAGGTAATTCCAAAAAGCCAGAGCCCCGACCAGCATGGTCAGAATGGCGGATACTTCCGTGGTGAGCCCCGATCTTCGTTTGCGGGCTTCGGCGAAATGGCTGACCGTCAGCAGCGCGCCCACGGCCGTGATCACCGAGGCCAGGGGCCAGGGCGAGCCCAGTTGGTCCGACAGCAGCGCGCCGGTGCATCCGGTCAGGCCCATCAGGGCGAAGGTGCGCACCCCCACCGCGAGTTCGCCGTCATCTTCGGCGGCAAAGGCGAACTCCCGCTGTAAACCGGCCAGAATGCCCATCAACAGGGCGATGCCGTATCGAAAAAAGAGGTTGGTGTCTTCCATGCCGCTTCGCTTCCTGAGATTCGATTCGCGTATCGGTCAATTCGGTCCAATATTTTCTCGGCCTGCTCTTCAACATATGATATCATGGGGAAAACCACAATGATTTACGATTCGGAGAAGAGTTTTGAGAATGCCTTTTGATGTAAACATTCTTTTTTGGGGCTGTTTTTTGTCTGCGGTCGGCCTGCTGTCGACCGCCCCCGGATGGTGCGGCGCCGAGGTGGTGGTCATCCCCATTCAACACCGGAATGCGGCGGAACTGGTCCCCATTATTGAGCACCTGCTGTCTTCGGAAGGGCGGGTCAGCCATGACCGCAGAACCAACAGCCTGATCATCATCGACCGGGCCGAACACCTGCGGAACATTCGAGTGGTGCTGGACCGGACCGATGCCCCCTCCAGGCAGGTGAACGTGCGGGTTCGATTCCATCAAACCGAATCCAAAAACGAGCGGGGCGGTTCGGTGGAAGGCCGGGTTTCGGGGAACGACTGGACCATCGGGACCGGAAAACCCCGGGGAGACGGCCTGGGCCTTCGAGTGCGGGACGACCGTTCATCGGAATCGGTCCGGTCTGAATATGCGGTTCGGACAACCTCGGGAAGCTCGGCCTATATCCTCGCCGGACAAGAGGTGCCGTTTCGGTCTCAGTGGCGAAGCCTCTGCCGAGGATACGCGGCTTGCCCGAACGGGGTAGAATTCCGCCGCATCGAGACCGGCTTTGAGGTCACCCCGCGGGTTAGAGGAGACCGGGTCGAGATCGACCTCGTTCCGCGAATCTCCGGGATTGGATCTTCAGGGGAATCGGAGGTGATTCGCTTCACCGAAGCGGCCACCCGGTTGACGGCGCCGCTGGGAGAATGGGTGACGGTCGGCGGGTGGGATACTCAGGGGGATGCGGTCTACAGGGCGATTCTGGAGAGCGCTTCCCGGCGGCGGGAGGAAACACTAGAGATTTCATTGCGGGTGGAACCGGCGGAATAAGGAGGAGATCCCATGGAGAAGACTGAGATAAAGACCACCGCAGAAAACGAACCGAGGCTTCCTGAAAAGCCGGCGCTTCTGGAAAAACTCAAGGCGGCCGGATTTGCCGTGCCCGATTTTATCTATATTCCGGCGGCGGATTTCAAGAATGAAAATTTCGAGGCCTTAAAGCGGTTTTTTGACCACTGCTGTGATTTGTACAAGGTCATCGCCCGCAGCGCCCATCCCCAGGAGTCCTTCTACAAGGGCGGCACCTTCGATTCCCTGGAGACCTATTCCGATGTGGCCGGCATCCTTTATGCCCGAAAAAAGATGATTAAATCGGTCCGCACCTTCAAGCACCTGTCCATCGCCCGACAGCAGAAATTCAACCATGCTCCGCCCCTCGATCCGGATGAACTGGGGGTGGTGGTGATGCCCTTTATCGAGGGGACCCATGTGATGGCCAAAATGGTGGGAGACCACTGGGAATTCGGCTACACCCATACCCGGCCCCAGAAGGTCCGAAGCGACCCGTACATTACTCGCACCCCCCACGACCGGAACCTGCTCGACCTGTCTCGGGACATTCAGAATCACCTCGGATTCTCCTGCGAAATCGAATATATGGTGGCCGATGACGGAAAGCTCTGGGTGGTTCAAGCCAAGGATATTTCGCATATTGAAATGCCCAAAACCACCGAGAGTGAAGACGCCATTCAGCTCGACGGCATCCACCGCATTCGCCGGCGTCGCAATTACCGGGAGCGGCCCATCTTCGTCATGGACAACCGCACCTTTTATATCGACATCATCGGTATGTGCGAGGATATCATTCACGGAACCGATCGATCGCCGGCTCCCACCATAGATTCCATCCTGGAATTTATTCGCGGTTTTGAGCAGTCCATGGAGGATTTCGCCCTTCGGCATCATCGGTTCGCGGTCATGGGGTTTTCCATTCAGGTGGACCGGGACCTGTTCCAGATAGCCAACCATTATCTGGATGAGATGCCCGAGGACCAGCAGCGGCTCTCCGGGGCCCTGCGGGAGAATATCTACAAAATCGATTACTTCATCGCCGAGGCCGACACCCTCATCGCCAAGGACAAAATCCGGGTCAATCTCGGCACCCATGAGGCTTACGGCATCGATACCATCCGAAATCCCATGTGGTCGGTCTTCTGGCGGGTGGACCGACATGAGCAGGTCGTGAAGCGGTTGCGTGAGATCGGCTTCAAGACCGGGGATATTGTCGGGGTGGAAATTGATGCCGAAGAAACGCCTACTATTCACCGGGTGTAATCCAATCAGCCTTTCGTCCATGATCACCGTTTCGGCCTCCCTATCAATCAGGTCTGGCCGAAACAATGATCAAAGCCGCTTTTCTTTACACATCGGATTACCTGCCAGGGGGGTTCCAGATGCGATTTTTCAGATTCTTGAATCGGATATCCGGCCGTATTGAATCCGGCTGGATATTCGTTTTCCTGTTCGGCCTTCTTCTGATTTTCCCGGAAGCGATCCGGGCAAAAACCGATAAGACCGTCCTTGTACTCCACTCCTATCACAAGGGGCTTTCCTGGGATGAGGAAATCGACCGGGGAATCGCCGCAGCCTTTTCCGCATCCGGACTTTCCGTCGATCTTCAAACCGAATACATGGACACCAAACGGATCATCGATCCGGTGTATCTGGTCAAACTGTATGATGTCTATGCCTATAAATTCAGGAACCGATCCTTCGACATCGTTCTCTGTTCCGACAATAATGCCCTTGATTTCCTTTTGAAATTCGGAGAGGACCTGTTTCCCGGCACGCCGGTGATTTTTTGCGGCATCAACAATTTTCGAAAGGAGCTGATTCAAAAGCATCCCCTATACACCGGGGTACCGGAAGCGGTGGATATCGCCGATACCCTCGATGTGGGATTGAAGCTGCATCCCAAGGCCCGGTATGTGGCGGTGTTCGGAGACGGTTCTCCGACCTTTCACCTGAACAAGGCAAAACTGATGGAGATTCTGCCCCGTTACGACACCGTTTTCAGTTTTCTGATCTACGACGATCCGGGAATCGACGACATCGAAAAACAGGTGCGGGTATTGCCGGAAAACAGCATCATTCTGCTGATCTCCACCCTGCGGGATGAAAAAGGAAACCTGATTTCATTCGAGCGGTCGGCCGAGCGTCTAACGGGATTCGCCGAGATTCCGGTCTATGGATGCTGGAATTTTTTTTTGGGGCACGGCATCGTGGGCGGAAAGCTGATCAACGGGTATTCCCAGGGAAAAACCGCGGCCGAAATGGCCCTGAAGGTTCTCAAGGGAACCCCGGTGGCCGAGATTCCGCTGGTGGAAGAGATTCCGAACCGATACATGTTCGATTTTGCCCAGCTGACCCGCTTCCAGGTTCCTCTGGATGCCCTGCCCGCCGGCAGCCTGGTCATCAACCGCCCCGATTCTCTCTATTCGGTCAATAAGGAGCTGTTCTGGCTGACCGGCGGGGGCATGCTGGCGCTGCTGGCGGTTATCTTTTTTCTGACCGCCAACATTGTTCATCGAAAACGCGCTCAGGAGGCCCTGAAAGAAACCGAGGAGAAGTATCGCTCGGTGATTCGAAATTCCCTGCACGGGATTGCGCTGCTGCAGAGGAGTCCGCCCTGTTTCCTCCTGGTCAACCCGGCGGTGACCGAGATCTTCGGTTATTCCGCCGAGGAGATTCTGGCCTTTTCCGCCGAAGAGATGTGGGTCATGGTTCATCCCCGGGACCGGGAGATGGTGAAGCGGCATTTTATCGACCGGCTGGCCGGTAAGAATCCGCCGACCCGGTACACCTTTCGGGCCCTGCGAAAAGACGGTGCGGACCGCTGGGTGGAGGTTTCGGCCAGCCTGCTGGAAGGGTACGCGGGGGGAATCATCCAGGCGATCTTCATGGACATCACCGATCGCATCAAGGCGGAAAAGGCGTTGCGGGAGAGCGAACTCAAATTCAGGACCCTGTTCGACGCCTCCCCCCAGGGGATTCTGCTGACCGAGGTGGACTCCGGCCGGATTATCGATGCCAACCGGGAGTTCTGCGAGGCCACCGGACTCAACCGGAAGGAGGTGATGGGAAAATCCGCCATCGAATTGGGGCTGTTCACGACGGAGGACCGGCAGCGGCTGATCGGCATTCTACAAGAAAGAGGGGAGGTTCGCGGCCTGGAAATGACCTTTTCCCTGGGAAAGCGGGGCGCCATTCCCACCCTGGTCTTTACCCGAATGGTTTACCTGGAAAACATTCGGTTTCTGCTTTCCATCATCGTGGATATGCGGGCCCAGAAAAAGGCCCAGGCGGAAAAAGCGGCGCTTCAGGAAAAGCTGGCCCGGTCCAAAAAGATGGAGGCCCTCGGGCTGCTGGCGGGTGGGGTGGCCCATGATCTGAACAATATTCTGTCGGGGATCGTCAGCTATCCCGAACTGCTGCTGACCAATCCCGACCTCGGGGAAAAGGAGCGCCGGGCCCTGCGGGTGATTCAAGAATCCGGCATGCGGGCCGCCGCGGTGGTGGGGGACATGCTCACCGTCACTCGGGGCGTGGCCAGTACCAAGCAGATCCTGAATCCCAATGCGCTGATCGAAGACTACCTCGGCTCTCCGGAATTCGCCGAACTGAAGGGGCGGCACCCCCTGATCGACTATCGAACCGACCTGGCCCCGGACCTGTTCAATATCAGCGGATCGGCCCTTCACCTTCGAAAATCGCTCATGAACCTGGTCATCAACGGTTCCGAGGCGATGACCGCGGCGGGTCCCCTGGTTCTGCGCACCCGAAATCGATATGTGGACCGCCCCTTGAAAGGATACGACGAGGTCCTGGCCGGGGAGTACGTGGTGATCGAGGTTCGGGACGGCGGATCGGGAATCTCTCCGGAGGACCTGGACCGGATCTTCGAACCTTTTTACACCAAGAAAGTCATGGGGCGAAGCGGCACCGGTCTGGGGCTGGCGGTGGTCTGGAACACGGTTCAGGACCACGGCGGATATATCAATGTACACAGCGATGAAAACGGTACCGCCTTTGAGCTTTATCTTCCGGTCAGCCGGCACCGGATCGAGGAGAAAAAGGCTCCCGTTCCCCCGGCCGATTACCGGGGAAACGGGCAGCGGATTCTGGTGGTGGATGACGAAGAAAGCCAGCGGGAGATCGCCTGTGAGATCCTGACCACGTTAGGATACCGGGCCGAGGCGGTGTCCGGCGGCAAGGAGGCGGTCGCCTATGTGAAAAACCATCCGGTGGATCTGGTGGTTCTGGATATGGTGATGGCCCCCGGTATCGGGGGTCGGGAAACCTACGCGGAAATCCTCAACATCCATCCGGACCAGAAGGCGATCATCGCCAGCGGATTTTCAGAATCCGAAGAGGTTCATGAGACCCAGCGGATGGGCGCGGGCCGGTATATCAAAAAGCCCTACACCCTGGAAAACATCGGGCTGGCCATTCGGGAAACACTCGGGGAGCGGCCGAAACGGTGATCATGGCCGCTAAAAGGTTTTCATTGCCCGGGATATCTCCTCCAGAGCCCGGTCCACATCGGATCGGGTGACCGGATGGTGGGTGACCGCCCGAAGCCGAACCGGGCCGACCGGGAGAACCCGGACTTCCCGCTCCTGAAGTCGATCCGCCAGTTCCGCGGGGGTCATTCTTTTTTCGATAAGATCGAAATAGACGATATTGGTCTGAAACCGGTCGGGATCGGTGGCGATGCCGTCAATCCCGGCCAGCCCCTCGGCCAGCCGCCGGGCATTGGCATGGTCTTCGGCCAGCCGGTCCACCATCTCGGTGAGGGCCACAATGCCGGCGGCGGCGATTACCCCGGCCTGACGCATGCCGCCGCCCAGCAGCTTGCGGGCCCGGCGGGCCTCTCCTACGAATTCCCGGCTTCCGCAGACCAGAGAACCCACCGGTGCGGACAACCCCTTGCTGAGGCAGAAGGAGATCGAATCGGCCGGTCCGGACAGCTGCCGTACATCGATACTTAGAGCCACGGCGGCGTTGAAGATGCGGGCCCCGTCCACATGAAGTTTCATGCCGTGCCTGCGGGCTGCGGATGCCGCTTCGGACACATATTCCGGCGACAGCGGGGCGCCGTCGCACCGGTTGTGGGTATTTTCCAGGACCAGCAGCCGGGTGCGGGGAAAATGGACGTTCTCGGCCCGAACCGATGCTTCCACCGCCGTCAGGTCCAGGGTGCCGTCGGGTTGATTGGGGATGATCCGCGGGTGAATGCCGCCCACCGCAGCCGATCCGCCCTGCTCGTAATGGAAAATGTGGGACTGGTCTCCGAGGATCATCTCCTCTCCCCGGCCGCAATGGGTCAGTTGGCAGACCAGGTTGGCCATGGTACCGCTGGAGACGAACAGGGCCGCCTCCTTGCCGAGGCGCTCGGCGGCCAGTTCCTCCAGCCGGTTGACGGTGGGGTCTTCGCAGAAGACATCGTCTCCGACCGGGGCTTCCGCCATGGCCCGGCGCATGGCGGATGTCGGATGGGTGACGGTATCGGATCTCAGGTCGATCATCTGCATGGGTGCGCTCCTTACAAATAAAAAAACCCCTCCCGGGGATGCCGGGAAGGGGATCAATGAATCGGGTGTCAGGCTTTTTTGAAGATCAGCATATAAATTCGACCTTCCAGAAAGATGTGCTCCAGTTCGTACTCCTGATCCTGGACCAGGTCGAAAACCACCCAGGCGTCCGATTTGTCTTCACCGTGAAGACCGATGCGGACGTTCTGAATGAGCTGCCCGTTGACCACGTTCTTGTGCCGAATGTCCCGGCTCAGCCGGGTGTTCGGGAAATTGCAGACCACCCGGGTCGGACCGGTTTGGGTGAAAAAAGTCTTCGGCGGTTTCGGGCCGTCGAAGACGAAATAAGCCTTTTCTTCGGAGCCCTTGCCCGACTCGATGCGGATCGCCTCCAGCTGATAGGTTTTCTGTGCAGCCTGCTGCTCCCGCCGGTCCGCCGGATTTACGAACAACTGGCTGTGCATCCAGCCGGTCTCTCCGTCCGGGAGTTGAACCTGATACCACTCCTCGATGGAATTGAGCACCTTGACCGTATCCCCCTTGTTCAGCTGGATCTTGACCTCGGCCCGGGTGGTCGGTTCGGTCCGAACATTGCCTTTGTCGACGGTGAGGGTCAGTGCCACCCCGGTGGTCAGAAACAGACTCTGGTGGGCCCAGCCGGTATCCCCGTCCGGCAGTTGAATGTGGTACCAATCTTCCTGAGTATCGAGGACCTTCACCGTATCCCCCAGCTCCAGATGGGTCAGTATGCCGGCCTCCAGCGAGGGTTGCAGGCGCACATTGCCGGTGCTGACCTTGAGGGTGGCGGTATTGGGGGCTTCCTCCGGCGGTTCCGCGGTGATGACATCCGCTTCTTCCATGGCTTCGGCAGTTTCCGGGGGCGTCATGCCGGTATCTTCTTCGGTCGGCAGGGGCTGGTCCAGATCTACCTTTTCGGATTCAGACGCCGCTTCGGCCGCCTCCATTTCCGGCGCCGGCTCCTCGTTCATCTGCCCAGTCGTTTCCTCGGCCATCGGTTCCGTCTCTTGCGGATCGGCGGTTTCCGTCTCCACAGGTTGATTCTGCTGAGCTTGAACCTGCGAAACCGGCATCCATGCGGCCAAGGTGAGCGAGAGGACCAGGAATGATCCATACCCGATCTGTTTCAGTGCATTTCCTGTCTCCTTCATGCGCGTCATACCTCCTTTATTCCGGGTTTAAAAAAACAGCTGTATTCCTCCGCTTCTTCTATTGGGCGGTCACCCCTTCGGGTGCGCTTTCCAGTTCACCCGGGTCGATCTCTTCGAATTGGGTGCCGATGGTGTGGTCTTCTTCCTCCTCGGTTTCCAGTTCACCCGGGTCGATTTCTTCGAATTCGGTGCCGATGGTGTGGTCTTCTTCCTCCTCGCTTTCCAGTTCACCCGGGTCGATCTCTTCAAATTGGGTGCCGATGGTATGGTCCTCTCCCGGGCTTTCCATTTCTTCTACATCATATTCTTCGAATTCGGATTCGAATTCGTCTTCCTCCTCTTCGTAGTAATCATCGAGGATTTCTTCCTCTTCGAGGATTTCTTCTTCGTAATCCTCTTCAATATCTTCGTATTCTTCGCCCGGTACATCATAGACCTGGGCCGGATCGAGGCCCAGAGCACCTTCTTCGGTTTCAAGGCCTTCGATGGAATCGGTTTCTTTCGAGATGCCCGGCGGAGTATCCGCTGTGTCGTCCATCTGGGCGCGTGCGCAGACACCGCCGAAAACCAGTCCGATCACCAACCCTGTGATCAGGATGATGAACTGAGCCCTTATCGGAAAATATCTCTTGTAAATCCCGGGTTTCATATTCGACCCTCCTGTTGAAAGTAGAAACGTGAACCGCCGATATCGGGAGAACCGGAAAAAAGTTCCCGCCCGGTCCCCCGGGGAAAAAAGACTTGCCTTGGAAATCGCTTTTGTTTACTCTTGTGACCACCTGGTCATTTTTTTGAAGATGGCGAATTCAGCGGTCACCGGAGTATGAATGGACACTCTATTTATAGACGACAATTTTCACAAAATCTATGAAAAAGTCACCGCCGGGAAGCGTCTCGGCTTCGAAGACGGGCTGGCGCTCTACCAAAGCATCGACCTGACGGGGCTCGGGCGGCTGGCGGATACGGTGCGGCGCCGCCGGCATGGGGAAACCGCCTTTTACGTGTACAATCAGCACCTCAATTATACCAATATCTGCCTGAATCGCTGCCGTTTTTGTGCCTACGCACGGGACCGGGCCGAAGAAGGCGCCTTCACCCTGTCTTTGGCGGATGTGCGGGAAAGGCTTCTGGAACGGATCGACGAGCCCATACGCGAGCTTCACATCGTGGGCGGTCTGAATCCCGCCTTGCCTTTCGACTATTACCTGGACCTGCTTCGCACCGTCAAGGAGATCCGGCCCGCAGCCGTCATCAAAGCCTTTACCGCGGTGGAGATCGACCACCTGGCCGGGATTTCGGGGCTGTCCCTGGAAGACACTGTCGGGGCCCTCAAAGATGCGGGGCTTGAGATGATCCCCGGCGGCGGAGCCGAGGTGCTGGACGACCGGATTCGAGAGGCCCTGTTTCCTCGAAAAATCGGCGGAGAGCGCTGGCTGGAAGTGATGGCGGCCCTGCACCGGGCCGGGCTCACCGCCAACGCCACCCTGCTCTACGGCCACATCGAAACCCTTGAGGAGCGGGTTCGGCATCTGATTCGGCTGCGCGAACTTCAGGATGAAACCGGCGGGTTTTCGGCGTTTATTCCCCTGGCGTTTCATCCCGGGAATACGCAGCTGTCCCATCTGCCCGCCACCACCGGTTTCGACGATCTGAAGACGGTGGCCGTGGCCCGCCTGATGCTCGACAATTTCGACCACATCAAGGCCTACTGGGTGATGATCGGCGAAAAGCTGGCCCAGGTGGCCCTCTCCTTCGGGGCCGACGATCTCGACGGCACCATCGTGGAGGAGAAGATCACCCATATGGCCGGAGCCCAATCCCCCAAGGGCCTGGCCCGGGAGGAAATGGAGCGGATGATTCAGGCCGCCGGATTCCGTCCGGTGGAGCGGGATTCCTTTTACCGGCCGGTGAGCGAGGGGAAAGGGGAAGGCATACCCGCCCATGCATGATCTGAATCGGGTCCTGGACAAGGCCGCCGGGGGGGACCGGCTCGACCGGACCGAGGCCCTGATCCTGCTTCAAAAAGCCGATCTGCTGACACTGGGGACATTGGCCAATGCCAAGCGCTGCGCCCTGAATCCCGAACCGGTGGTCACCTTCGTGGTGGACCGCAACATCAACTACACCAATATCTGCATGTCCGGGTGCCGGTTCTGCGCCTTTTTCCGCGGGGTGAATCATCCGGACGGGTATGTCATCTCCGAGACAGACCTTCATCAGAAAATTCAGGAGACCATCGACCTCGGCGGCACCCAGATTCTGCTCCAGGGCGGCATCCATCCGGAACTCGGGCTCGACTACTACACCGGTCTGCTGGAATTCATTCACGAGCATTTCGATATCCATGTCCACGGGTTTTCCCCTCCGGAGATCGCCTTCCTGGCCCGAAAAGAGAATCTGAAGACGGAAGAAACCCTGAGGGCGCTCATTGACGCGGGGCTCAACTCCATCCCCGGCGGCGGGGCCGAGATTCTGGTGGATACGGTCCGGCAAGAGGTGTCTCCGAACAAGGCCACGGCCGAAGAATGGCTGGCGGTGATGCGGACCGCCCACCGTCTGGGGCTTCGAAGCAGCGCCACCATGATGTTCGGTCATCTGGAGCAGCCCGAAGATATGATCGAGCACCTGATGCGGATTCGGGCGCTTCAGGATGAAACCGGCGGGTTCACCGCATTCATCCCCTGGACCTTTCAGCCGGACAACACCCGCATTCCGGCGGCCAAACGGACCGCCGCCGAATACCTGCGGGTGCTGGCCCTCTCCCGCATCGTGCTGGACAATGTGGGTCACCTTCAGGCCTCCTGGGTGACCCAGGGGGACAAGATCGCTCAAGTGGCCCTGGCCTTCGGGGCCGATGATCTGGGCAGCACCATGATCGAGGAAAACGTGGTGGCCGCCGCCGGGGTGACCTTTCGCCTGCCCCAATCGGAGATGGTGCGGCTGATTCAGGATGCGGGATTTCGAGCGGTGCAGCGAGACTGCTTCTACAACCGCCTCAAGGAGGTTTCCCTTTGACCCGCCTGAGGAAAGCCGAGACCGGGGTTCAGATTCACCGGGCCGGATGGGTCCTCGTGGCGCCGAATACGGTTATGCGGGACGGATATCTTCTGACCGCCGGCGGTGTTGTGCAGGAGGTGGGCCGGGGCCGAATTCCTGGCCAATTCCCTGTCGTCGATCACGGTCCAGGGGCCTTGTTGCCGGTTTTGGTGAATGGACATACCCATCTCGAACTGAGCCTCCTGCAGGGGATGGTTCCTTTCGATGAAGGGTTTCGAAACTGGGTCCGGGAGCTGATTCGAACCCGGGAAGAAGCCGGTCCGATTCGGTTGACGGAAGGGGCCAAGGCGGGTATCGAGGCGTTGAAAACCGCCGGCTGCGGCTTGGTCGGAGAGGTCAGCTCCCTCGGCTTGACCCGGAATCTTCTGTACGAATCCGGGCTGGCCGGCGTCTGGTTTCGGGAGTATCTGGGCGGCGACCTGCCGGCCGATGCCTCGACCGGGCTTTCGGGGGAGGGCGACGACTTCGGCACGGATCCCCCTTGTTCCATGCCGACCGCCTCATTGGCCGGACACGGCCCCCACACTACCGCTCCTGAAGTATTGAAATCCCTCAAAGACCAAACCCGAACATGGGGGCTGCCTTTCGGGCTTCACCTGGATGAGTCCGAAGACGAATTGGAATTTCTGACCACCGGCAAGGGCCCCTGGGCCGATTTTCTAAAAGAGCGGGGGATCGATTTCGAGACCTGGGGACTGCCGGCCGAAAGCCCGGTGGCATACGCGGATCGGCTTGGTCTGCTGGACGAGCGAACCCTGGCGGTTCACCTGATCCACTCCGGAATCAACGAATTCGAGGTGCTCAGGGGCAGGGGAGCCCGGATATGCCTTTGTCCCCGAAGCAATGCCGCCCTCCACGGAAGGCTGCCCGATCTGGCCGGGATGCTGAAAGCCGGTCTCACCCCCTGTCTGGGCACCGACAGCCTGGCCAGTGTGGATTCCCTCAGCCTGTTCGATGAAATGGCCTTTACCGCCCGATCTTATCCCGAAATCGCACCTGAAACCATTCTGTCGATGGCGACTTTTTACGGGGCCGAGGCTCTGGGCCTGGCGGATCGGTTCGGCTCACTAGAACCGAACCGATCCGCCGTTTTTACGTATCTACCCGCAACCGCAACCACATCCAAAGATCTGTTGGAGCAACTGGTTCATGGCACCTTCCTTCAGAACTAAATCCTGTATGACGGATAATCCGCCGGTCCGGGTGGGCCGGATCAGTTATATGAACGTGGCGCCGGTCTACTACGGCCTGAACAACGGCCACAAGCCGCCCTGGATGGAGATGGTCTGCGCGCCGCCGTCCACCCTGAACGCCATGCTGGCGGCGGGGGAACTGGACGTGAGCCCGGTCTCCTCTGCGGCCTATGCCCGGCATCAGAACGACTGGCTTCTGCTGCCGGATCTGTCCATTTCCTGCTTTGGCGAAGTGATGAGCGTGCTGCTGGTCAGCCGCAGCCCATTGGCGGATCTTTCCGGCAAACGGGTGATCCTGACTCGGGAGTCGGCGACGGCCGCCGCCCTGACCCGATATCTGCTGTCATCGAGCGGCATCACCCCCCGGTACGAAACCGGCCGGATTCGATGCCATCGGGACCTGCCGGCGGATGCGGACGCGGCTCTGGTGATCGGCGATGCGGCCCTCAATGAAAAATGGCGCGCCTGCTTTGATCATGTCCGGGACCTCGGATCTTTGTGGCGGGAGCGGACCGGTCTGCCCTTCGTGTTCGCTCTCTGGGCGGTGCGTCGGTCCTATGCCGAGGCTCGGCCGGAATGGGTGCGGGCGGTGGTGGATCAGTTCCGGCGGTCCCGGTGCGAAGGGGCGCGAAACATTCAGGAGATCCGCTGCGAAGCCTCGGCCCGGCTCGGAATTCAAACCGAGACCTGCCGCCGCTATTATGACCGGCTTCACTACTCTCTGGATGCCCTTCAGATTCGGGGTTTGGAGCGGTTTTTCGCCGGGCTGCGCCGGGAGGGCCTGATCCCTGAACCGGTGACCCTCTCCTTTTTTCAAGACGACCGCAGGCTGTATGCAGAAGGCCACGCCGCCTGATGCCGAAACGGTGATCAATGCCGAATGCTGCTTATGACCGCTCAGGGTTCAACACCCGGAATCCCGTGAAGATTATCCCGGCTAGGCAGGCCAACCCGCCGCTGATGCCGAAAAGAGCGAACACGCCCAGAGGTTCGAATAGAGCCCCGTTGAAAAAGAATCCGGCCATCATCCCCAAGCCGTAGGTAAGGGCGTTGTTGACCGCCTGGCCCAGGGTTTTGGATTGTTGGGGAGCCAACCGGTCGATGTAGAGGATGGAAGCGATATGGAAGGCGCCGTAAGTGGCGGCGTGGAGCACCTGGGAGGCGAGGATCACGTACGAAGACCGGGTCTGGAACAGGATTATCCACCGAAGGGTTGCAATCAGAAATGAGAAGACCAGAATATTTTCCAGGGAAAACCGTTTGAAAATGCGGTCGGAGCCCAGCATGACGGCCATTTCCGCCAGCGGCGCCAGGGCCCAGGTGATGCCGATGAAGGTACTGTCGAAACCCAGGTTTTCCAGGTGGATGGAGAAAAACCCGTAATAGGTGCCGTGGCTTGCCAGCATCAGGAATGCGCAGATCAGAAAAACCATGGTGCGCCGGTTCGACAGAAACCGGGAACCGGCTGAGAAATCGGTTCGGCGGTTTATTTGGATGGCCGGCACTTTAAACGAGATCAGGGCCTGGACAAACGCGCCGGCAAAGATCAGGGGTAGAATCAATTCCGCCGAATAGGAATCGATGAGCCGGCCCACGGCCGTGACCGCCACGATAAAGGAGACGGTCCCCCAGGCCCGGATGCGGCCGTAGCTGTTTCTGGCCTCTCCCAGAACATCCATGGTGAAGGCTTCCATGAAGGAGATGATGGGAGAAAAAAAGATGCCGTAGAGCAGGGTGATCGCGAACATGAGCCGAAAATCGGTGGTCGGCAAATAGAACAGCCAAATGGCGCTGCTGAGAAAATTACAAAGGATGTAAATGGGCCGACGCGCCTGAAACCGGTCCGCAATCATGGCCCAGAGAATGGGAAACAGCATCAGGGCCATAGACCGGACGGCTGAGAGCACCCCGATCTGAAAACCGCTGAAGCCGAGATGGTAGCAGTAGAGATTGAAATAGGGCAAAAAGATTCCCAGCACGCCGAAATAGAGGAAGTATTGGGCGCCCATGACCCATTTCAGAGAAGGCCGGCGGGCCGGGGTGGTCTCCTGGTTTTTCATGCCGGCTGTCATACGGCATTCGCCGGCAAAACACAAACCCTTCTTCCGGTATATTCGGGAGCGAATTCCGAGTTGAAGGCGCGCCATTCGGGTATCCGCTTGATAAACCGGTTTACAAAGTGAAATGGGGGTGGTAATTCATTCACTTTGGGAGGAAAACAAACGTATGCCATGGATATCAGCGATTAAGCAGCGGGGGGTCTACGATGGACTATATTAAAATTCGATTCGGGGGCGACCTCGATCAAATGGATTCCGAATTCAAGCGGAAAATCGAAGGCATGTTTCGAACCATGGGGCCGCGGTTTGCCTGCACCGAATGCACCTGGACGCCGCCCATGGATATGTATGAAACCGCCGATGAAATCCGGGTGCTGGCCGAGGTGGCCGGAATCAATAAAGAGGATCTGGACATCGAAATCAATTCCAAGGCGGTCAAAATCACCGGAAAACGGTTTGATTCCCCCAAGGAAGAGCGGGGGACCTATCGGCTCGCCGAAATTCAACGGGGGAAATTCGAACGGATTCTTTTCCTGCCGGCGCCCATCAACACCGAAAAGGTATCCGCCTCGTATCTGGAGGGCATGCTTCAAATCCGCCTGATTAAACTCCCCAAAGACAAAACCCATAAAATTTCCGTTTCAGGGGATTGAGTCTCAAGCACCGATTCAGACGAATCGGACCCGGTGTCGACAAGGGGTCCATATCTTATTTTGAACGCACAGCACACTACACGGATGTTACACTTGGAGGTAATCGATGGCCCAACAGCAGCCGGTCATGAATTTGGAAACTGATAATCTTCCGGATATTCTTCCCATTCTTCCCCTTTTTGACGCAGCCCTGTACCCCAAAATGGTGCTTCCGCTGGTGGTCATGCAGGGAGAATCCGTCCAGCTGGTGGATGAGGCGATGTCCAACGACCGCATCATCGGGCTTCTGGTGTCCAATACATCCGGTAGTGAAGATACGGCTCCGGATGAGGACCTCGAATCCGTAGGCACCAGCGCGCTGATCCTGAAAATGGCCAAAACCGAAGACAACCGGGCCCAGCTTCTGGTTCAGGGGATCAGCCGATTTGAGGTGAAATCCTTTGTCGAGGGCAAACCCTACCTTCAGGCCGAGGTGGCCCATATCACCGAAAAAGAGGCCAAGGACAAAGAGAGCGAAGCCTTCATGGCCAACCTGCTGGATCACTTCAAAAAGGTGGTGGAGCTTTCCCCCGGCCTGCCGCCGGAGCTGATCAATATGGCCAAATCCATTGATGAGCCCGGAGTTTTGGCCGACATGGTCGCCTCCACCATCAATTCCACGCTTCCTGAAAAACAGAAGGTTCTGGAGATTCGGGACGTCAAAAAACGGCTTCGGGAGGTCACCCGGCAGGTGACTTATCAGCTGGAAATCCTGGAGATCGGCAACAAGATTCAGACCCAGGTGAAGGGCGATATGGACAAACGCCAGCGGGAATACTACCTGCGGGAACAGCTCAAGGCGATCAAGGAAGAACTGGGGGAAAAAGACGACACCGCCCTGGAGGTGGAGGAGTTTCGAACCAAGATTCGGGAAAAGAACCTCCCGGAGGAGGCCCAAAAAGAGGCGGAGCGGGAACTGGACCGGTTGGCCCGAATGCATCCCTCTTCATCCGAGTACACGGTGGCCTCCACTTACCTCGACTGGCTCACCGCCCTTCCCTGGAACGAGTCCACCGAGGACATTCTCGACATCGCCAAGGCCAGAAAGGTCCTGGACGACGACCATTACGGACTGGAGAAGCCCAAAAAACGGATCATCGAATATCTGGCGGTGCGCAAGCTCAACCCCGAATCCAAAAGCCCCATCCTTTGTCTGGTGGGCCCGCCCGGCACCGGAAAGACTTCCCTGGGCTATTCCATCGCCCGGGCCATCGGTCGCAAATTCGTCCGCATCTCCCTGGGCGGGGTCCGGGACGAGGCCGAAATCCGGGGCCATCGGCGGACCTATGTGGGGGCCATGCCGGGCCGGATCATTCAGGGGATTCGCCGGGCCGGATCCAACAACCCGATTTTCATGCTGGACGAGATCGACAAGGTGGGGGCCGATTTCCGCGGGGACCCCTCGTCGGCCCTGCTGGAGGTCCTCGATCCCGAACAGAACTCCACCTTTTCGGACCACTACCTGGATGTGCCCTTTGATCTGTCGCCGGTGATGTTCATCACCACCGCCAATATTCTGGACACCATTCCCCCGCCCCTTCGGGACCGGATGGAGGTGCTGCGGCTGGCCGGGTATACCGAAGACGAAAAAATCAAGATCGCCAACCGCTATCTGATTCCGCGCCAACGGAAGCACCACGGTCTCAAGGCCGATCAGATCAATTTCACCGGCGGCGCGGTCCGCCAGGTCATCACCGGCTACACCCGAGAGGCGGGGCTTCGCAACCTGGAGCGGGAGATCGCATCGGTCTGCCGCGGGGTGGCCGCCAAGATCGCCGAAGGAACCGCCGAGTCGGTCAATATCAAGATGGTCAACATTCCCAAATACTTGGGCCCCATCCAGTTCATGTCCGAGACCAAGTCCCGGGTGGCGGTTCCCGGGGTGGCCACGGGGCTGGCCTGGACCCAGGCCGGCGGGGAGATTCTCTTTATAGAGGCCACTGCCATGCGCGGAAAAAAGGGGCTGATCATGACCGGCCAGTTGGGGGATGTGATGAAAGAATCGGCCAACGCCGCCATGAGCTTCATTCGGGCCAATGCCAAAAAGTTGAAAATTTCCGAAGACTATTTTGACGAGCACGATATCCACATTCATATTCCGGCCGGGGCCATCCCCAAAGACGGCCCCTCGGCCGGGGTGACGATCCTGACCGCCCTGACCTCCCTGATCACCGATACCCCGGTGAACAAGGATTTGGCCATGACCGGGGAGATCACCCTTCGAGGACAGGTGATGCCGGTAGGAGGGATCAAGGAGAAGGTGCTGGCGGCCCATCGGGCCAAAATCAAGACCATCATTTTGCCCAAATGGAATGAAAAGGACCTGGACGATATTCCCAAAAAAGTCCAGAAAGAGATCATGTTTCACTTTGCGGACAAGATGATGGATGTACTCAAAATCGCCCTGGGAAAATAGGAAAAGTCGAAGGGAATACCGGATGGAATCCATGGGAGGGGTCGTGAAGGGGTATCGCGGAGAGTGGATCGTACTGGGGCTGATCGGGATGTTGTTCCTGCTGGAAGGGTGTACCTCGAGTTTGCGGCATCCGCCTGTGACCGCGCGCACCGCCCCGACAAAAAAGGCGCCGCCGAAGACCTATCCTTCCGGACCGGGCATGCGGCCTTACCAGATCAACGGGCAATGGTATTATCCCCTGCCCACGGCCGAAGGCTACCGCCGGCAGGGGCTCGCCTCCTGGTACGGCCCGGCCTTTCACGGCCGGCCCACCGCCTGCGGTGAACGATACGACATGAACGGCATATCGGCGGCCCACAAAACCTTGCCCCTGGGCACCTGGGTCCGGGTGAAAAACCTGGAGAACGGCCGAATCCTGGATCTTCGCATCAACGACCGAGGGCCCTTCATCCCCGGCCGAATCATCGATCTTTCCCTCGGCGCAGCTCGAAAGCTGGGGGTGGCGGAGCCCGGAATCGCCCGGGTGGAGGTGGTCGCCCTGGCCGCCCCGCCCCCGGGGGCTGCAGTAGCTCAGGCTTCATCTCTTCGGCCCACGGACCTCATCCGGGGCCATTTCTCAGTCCAGGTGGGGGCCTTCGGTGAGCGGGAGAATGCTGAACGTTTGGCCCGCAGGCTCGAACAGGTTCATCGGAATCCCCAGATCAAGCCCACCCGGTCCCATCAAAAGGACCAGATCCTTTACCGTGTGCTGGTGGGAAAATGGACGACACTGGCGGCCGCCGAAAAAAAGGCGGCGCTTCTGAAATCCCACGGGTTTCGGGATGCCTTCACCATTGCGGAGCAGTAGCCGTGTCGGGCCGGGTGGTGTTTCTGGACCGCGACGGGGTCATCAACCGGGATTCTCCGGACTACGTCAAGAGCTGGAAAGAATTCACCTTCATCCCCGGAAGCCTTACGGCGATTCGGGATCTCACCCGTGCGGGGTATCGTCTGATCCTGATCACCAATCAGTCCGCCGTCAACCGGGGGATGATCACCTTGAATCAGCTGGAGGACATGCATTCCCGAATGACGGCGGCCATTCGAGGGCGCGGCGGGAACATCACCGATATCTTCTTTTGCCCCCATCGCCCTGACGAAGCATGTGACTGCCGCAAACCCAAACCGGGAATGATCCGGGCGGCTCAGGCCAAATACGACATCGACCTGACAGAATCGGTCATGGTGGGCGACAGCGCCAAGGATATGCGGTGCGCCGAAAATGCCGGTTGCGGCGGCCGGGTGCTGGTTCTGACCGGAAACGGGGTCGAGTCCCGAGAACGGTTGGCACGGGAAAACCGTTCTCCGGATTTTATGGCTGAAAATCTTCTTTATGCGGCCGAATGGATTCTGAATCGTCCCCAAAATAATTCTGCGAAACGTATTGACAAAAAGAAAAATTTGCCGTAAATTAACTTCCTTGATGAGCGGGCATAGCTCAGTTGGTAGAGTACAAGCTTCCCAAGCTTGGTGTCGCGAGTTCGAATCTCGTTGCCCGCTCCATCAGTTTGTAAGACCGCCTTTCGGCTCGGCGGACGGGCCGAAAAGGTAGACCTTTGAATCAATCGTATGTGGTTGGAAAGCTTTTTTATGCTTGATTAAAGACTGAAAATTGTAATTTTCTACATCCACGTAAAGGTCTATACACAAAAACGGGCGGCAGCCCGTTTTTTTGTTTCTAAACGGCGGCAAAATGCGCAAATTCCGAGAACGGATGGGCGCCTGAACAAACGGTAAGAATATAAACGAACGAAAGAAGACGATAGATCCTAAGGATGATTTTTGAATGGCAGCTGATGAACACAGACCCCCGGAAGCCGATAGGGCTTTTGCGGGCGATCGGGTGATTGCGCCCGGATCCCCGAAAGAGCAGAAGGTCGTGGCCCGGGTCTACGCCTTGAGTGATCCGCTGTGCGAGGCCGAGGGGATGGAACTGGTCCACGTGGAATATCAACGCGAACCCCGGGGCCGAATCCTTCGCCTTTACATCGACAAACCGGGCGGGGTGAAGGTGGACGATTGCGTCAATATCAGTCGTCAGGTGAGCGACCTGCTGGATGTCTCCATGGACGACATCGGGGCCTATCATCTGGAGGTTTCTTCTCCCGGAATCGATCGGCCTCTGGGAAGAGAGCGGGATTTCAGCCGGTTCAAGGGCCAAAGGACACACATCAAGACCTCCCGTCCGGTGGAGGGGAAGAAATCATTCAAAGGCGTCTTGGGCGGCCTATCGAATGGGGCGGTATCTCTGGTGATGGGGGATCGGACCGTCGCCATCCCCTTTGAAGAGATCAGGCGGGCACGTCTTATCCATTAAGTACGGAGAAAACGGATGTTAATTTCAGATATAAAACGGGTCATTGAGCAGGTGAGCCGTGATAAAGGCATCGATTCGGAGATTTTGGTCCGAACCCTTGAAGAGGCCTTGAGATCCGCCGCCAAAAAGAAGTTCGGCAGCAAAATGGACATCGAGGTCAAATTCAACGAGGACATGGGCGAGATCGAGGTGTTCCAATTCAAAGAGGTGGTGGAGGAGATCGAAGATCCCGACACCCAGATTACTCTCGAAGAAGGGCTGCGACTCGATCCCGAATGTGAAATCGGCGACAGCCTGGGGGCCAAGATGGACACCACCACCTTCGGCCGAATCGCAGCCCAATCCGCCAAGCAGGTGATCATTCAGAAGATGAAGGATGCCGAACGGGATGCGATTTTCGGCGCCTTCATTGATCGAAAAGGGGAGATCATCAACGGCATCGTTCAGCGCGTGGACCGAAATCACATCATCGTCAATCTGGGTCAGACCGAAGCCATTCTTCCGGGAAGAGAGCAGGTGCCCAGGGAAACCTACCGCCGGGGGGACCGCGTTCGGGCTTATATCATGGATGTTCGAAATGAAACCCACGGACCCCAGATCGTGCTCTCCCGCACCCATCCCGAGTTTCTGGTCAACCTGTTTCGGACCGAGGTTCCGGAAATCAGCGAGGGCATCGTCAGTATTATGGGAGCGGTTCGGGAGCCTGGCAGCCGGGGAAAGATCGCCGTAGCCTCCAACGATTCGGATATCGATCCGGTGGGCGCCTGCGTCGGGATCAAGGGAAGCCGGGTGCAGAACGTCGTGCAGGAGCTTCGAGGCGAAAAGATCGACATCATCCCCTGGCATGTGGACCCGGCCAAGTTCGTCTGCAACGCGCTGGCGCCGGCCGAGATTTCACGAGTGATTATCGATGAGGAAAACCGATCCATGGAGGTGATCGTGCCCGATGATCACCTGTCGGTGGCCATCGGCCGAAAGGGACAGAATGTCCGTCTGGCTTCCAAGCTGACCAAATGGCGGCTCGACGTCAAGAGCGAGTCTCGTTACAGCAAGGTGATGAAGGAAGGCTATGAGTCCCTGATCTCCCTGCCGGGGGTGGGGATCAGCCTGGCCGACGCGCTGTATGAAAACGGGCTCTATTCCGTGGAAGAGATCAGTAAAAGTTCGGTGGAAGAGATCATGCGGATTCGGGCCGTGGCCGATGAAGAAGAGGCCGAGAATCTGATTCTCATGGCGCGGGAGTACATGGCTGAAATTGCGGCCCAGACCGAAGCCGCCGAAAAAGAAGCCGCGGAAACCCCCGAAGCGGAAGCAACGGCTGAAGCCGAAGAAGGGGTTGCCGACGCAACGGCGGATTCCAATTCGGCGGCCATGCCGCCGGGCACTGAGTCCGATGTTCCGGGTGAGCCTGAAAAGTTTGGTAAAATGGATGAGCAGGATGAATTGGATTCCCGGGAAAGGACTGACGAGACCGAAACGGCCGAAACGGAAGCTTTTGGGGATGCGGCGGAATCTGCCGCCGAATCCGCGGAAGAAGACGCCGAGGCGATTCGGGAAGTGCGGGAAGCGGAAATGGATCAACCGGTGAGGCCCGCGGAGTCGGAGCTGCCCCGGGAAATCCTGAAAGATGAGGCGGCGGCCTCTTCATCGGAAGCGGTTCCTTCTTCCGAACCCGCTCCCTCACAGACCCCGACCGATGAGAACGCGCAGCAATAAGCGGTCGTTGCGTGTCGGCCGGCGGTGAAACCGAAACAATGGCGTTTGAACCAGAAGATCAGAGGAAAGTAAGGGGGACGGATGGCAAAACTCAGAGTATATGAACTTGCCAGAGAGTTGAACATGAAAAACAAGGCGCTCCTCGACAAGTTGGATGCGATGGAAATTCCCGTCAGCAGCCACATGAGCTCTCTGGATGAAGATTTGGTGACCAGAATCAAGCGGAACGTGTTGGGTAAGAAAGGGGACCCCATGGAGGTGACCCGGGTGCGGCCGACGGTGATCCGCAAGCGAAAGAAGCCTCGCGAGGTCCCGCCCCCCGAAACCGCTGAAACCGAAAACGACATCGAAACCGAGCCGGTCGAGGCGACAGCCGAGGTCGAAGAAGTCGAAGCGCCTTCGGTTGAAGAGACGGTGACCGAGGAGGTTGCCGAACCGGTGGACCGGGAAACCGAAACGGCCGCCACCGAGGAAACCGCGGCCGTGGAAGCGGAAGCCGAACCGACCCGGACGCCGGCGGAGACCCAGCCCGCGGTCGAAGAGGAGACCCAGCCCGCGGCCAAAAAACGGCCGGTGGAAGAGGCCGACAAAGCGAAGATCATTCGAAAACCCGCCCCGCCGAAGCCGCCTGAGCCGGAGAAGCCGGCGGAAGAACCGGTCGCAGAGGAAGCCGCCGCCTCCCCGGCCGAACCGGTGGAAGAAGAAAAGCCGGTCGAACCGTCCCCCGAAAAACCGGAAACCGAAGCACCGGCCGAGGCGGAAACGAAAACGGCTCCGCCCGAGGAAACAGAAGCGCTCGAAGCTCCGACCGAACCCGCGGAAACGACTGAAACCGAATCGACCGAAACGGCCGGCGCCGCGGAAGCGGAAACACCGGCCGAGGCCGAAGCCGAAGATGCCATAACCGCCGAAGCGCCGGCCGGTGAGGAAGCGGAAAAACCCGCGGAAAAGGGCGATAAAAAATCGAAAAAGAAAAAGAAGGGCAAGAAAGAAGCCCCTGCTAAAATCATTACCCTGCCGCCCAAGGTGAAAGAGCGGGTCGCCGAGAAGGTGGCCGAGGCCCAGGCCGCGTCCAAAACCGCCGAGCCGACCGAACGCCGAGGAGGACGCCAGGAGGTCGCGGTTGCCTCCGATGCAATGGAGCAGCAGGATCGCAGGTCCAAAAAGGGCCGCAAAGGTGAAAAGGCGGAACCGGAAGCGGAAACCCGCTGGGCCAAGAAAAAGATCTCCTTTAAACGTAAGGAAGTGGTTGAAGGCTCCGACCTTTACGGCGGGCGAGGGAAAAAAGGCAAAAAGGGTCCCAAAGGCAAGGCCGCGCCCAAGGGGCAAAAGCCCCAGATCACCACCCCCAAGGCCATTAAACGGCGGATCAAGGTCGACGATACGATCATGCTCTCCGACCTGGCCAAGCGAATGGGCATCAAGGCCAATGAAATGATCAAAAAGCTGATGATGCTGGGTGTGATGGCCACGGTCAACCAGACCATCGATTACGATACCGCGGCCCTGGTGGCCTCGGAATTCGGGTATGAGGTGGAAAGGGCCTCCTTTGAAGAGCAGGAGATTCTGGAAGTGGTAGACAAGGACATCGATCCGGAAACCGCGGTGGAACGGCCTCCGGTGGTGACCATCATGGGCCATGTCGACCACGGCAAGACCTCGCTTCTGGATGTGATTCGCAAGACCCGGGTCACCGAAGGAGAGGCCGGCGGCATTACGCAGCACATCGGCGCCTACAGCGTCTCCACCGAAGGCGGTCAGATCACCTTTCTGGATACCCCCGGTCATGAGGCCTTTACCTCCATGCGGGCCCGGGGCGCCACCGTGACCGACATCGTGGTGCTGGTGGTGGCCGCCGATGACGGGGTAATGCCCCAGACCATCGAGGCCATCAATCACTCCAAGGCCGCTGAGGTGCCGATCATCGTGGCGGTCAACAAGATGGACAAGGCCGGGGCCGATCCCGACCGGGTGATGCGGGAATTGTCCGAACAAGGGCTGGTTCCGGAAGATTGGGGCGGAGACACCATCTTCGTGCAGGTCTCCGCCAAGCAGAACACCGGCATCGAGTCTTTGCTGGAGATGATCCTGCTTCAGTCCGAATTCCTGGAATTGAAGGCCAATCCGGAAAAACACGGGCTCGGGTATGTGGTGGAAGCCAAACTCGATTCCGGTCGGGGACCGGTGGCCACCATTCTGGTGCAGGACGGCACCCTGCGTGCCGGAGAGCCGGTGGTCTGCGGGGTCCACCACGGAAAGATTCGGGCCATGGTCAACGATCTGGGCGAGTTCGTGGATGAGGCCGGGCCCGCCGTCCCGGTGGAAATTCTGGGCCTCTCCGGCGTTCCCAATGCTGGGGATGAATTGGTGGCGGTGGAAGACGACAAGAGCGCCAAACAGGTCAGCGAACATCGGCTTCAGAAACAACGCTCCCTCGAACTGGCCAAGACCAGCCGGGTGAGCCTGGAAGGGTTGTTCGAACGGATGAAGGAAGGAGAGGTCAAAGACCTCAACATCATCATCAAGGCCGACGTCCACGGCTCCATCGAGGCGCTTTCCGATTCCCTGGTCAAGCTCTCCAACGAGGAGGTCTCCATTCAGGTCATCCACTCCGGCACCGGTACCGTCAACGAGTCCGACATCTCCCTGGCCGCGGTATCCGAGGCGATCATCATCGGGTTCAACGTGCGGCCCAGCGCCAAGGTGCAGGCCCTGGCCAATGAAGAGCAGGTGGATATGCGGTTTTACAACATCATCTACAATGTCATCAAGGACGTCAAGGATGCCATTTTGGGGATGATGGAATCCACCTATGAAGAGCGGGTTCTGGGCCGGGCCGAGGTCCGGCAGGTCTTTTATGTGCCGAAGGTCGGCGCGGTGGCCGGTTGCTATGTCACCGACGGCAAAATCGAGCGGGGACGACTGATCCGGCTGGTTCGGGACGGCATCGTGGTCCACGAAGGCAAGATCGCCTCTTTGAAGCGGTATAAAGACGACGCCAAGGAGGTACAGCACGGGTACGAGTGCGGTATCGGCATCGAGGGGTACAATGATATCAAAGACGGCGACGTGATCGAATGCTACTACCTCGAGGAAATTCGGCCGGAGCTTTAATCCATGGATTTTATCCATATCACCATCGGAATACAGAGATAAAGCAAACCTATGGTTGTCGGAATCGGGTTTATCGAGTTCAGGCTTCATGACTGCCATTCATTGAAGGGCAAACGAAGCGTCGTCAAATCCATTGTCGCGCGGCTGAGAAATCAGTTCAACGCGTCGGTGGCCGAGGTCGGCGCCAATGATGTCTATCAGCAGGCCGAGATCGGTTTTTCCATGGTGGGAAACGATCGGCAGGTCATCAACTCCAAAATAGACAAGGTTTTCAATATGGCGGAGTCTCTGGGGCTTGCGGAAATCGTCGACACCGACATGGAGATCATCAGTTTATGAAGTCTTTTTCACGCGCGGACCGGGTCGGCAATGAAATCCAGAAAATTCTGGCGGAGATCCTGCGCAAAGATATCAAAGATCCCCGGCTGGAGATGGCGACCATCACCGGGGTGGAAATGACCAAGGACCTGCGGATCGCCCGCATCTATTTCGCCGTCACCGGCGGGGAGGATAGAATCGAAAAGGCGCAGCAGGGATTTCAGAGCGCGAGCGGATTTATTAAACGGACCCTTGCCAGTGAACTTGAATTGCGGTATATGCCCGATCTCAAATTTTTTTATGACAAATCTTTCGATTACGGGGCTCGAATCGACGCACTTCTCAAGTCGATCAACACTGAAAATGGAAAAGATTCTTCGCCACCTGAAAAGGAGTAATCGGATACTGGTCGCCTCCCATGTCAATCCGGACGGCGACGCCATCGGCGCGCTGATCGCCCTGGCCCTGGCCCTGGACGCCCTGGGCAAGGCGGTCACTCTTTATAACGAAAGCCCCATTCCGGCGGTGTATCGGTTTCTTCCGGCCATCGACCGGATCACCAACCGGGTGGAAGACCCGACGGTCTTCGACACGGCGGTGATTCTGGATTGCGGAAACATCGCCCGGGTGGGAGGCATCGCCGAAGAACTCGACCGGATTCCGATGGTCATCAACATCGACCATCACGTGACCAACACCCGATTCGGAGATTTGCACCTGATCGATACCGAGGCCTGCGCCACCGCCGAAATCGTATATGAACTGATCAACGCGCTGGAGGCGCCCATCACCCGGGACACCGCCGTGGCGATCTATACCGGCATCTTCACCGATACCGGCTCGTTTCGGTTTTCCAATACCAACCGGTCCGCCTTTTCCATCTGTGATGAAATGGTCCGGCGGGGGGTGGAGCCGTACCGGGTGGCCAAGCATGTCTACGGTACCTACTCGCTGGGCAGAATCAAGTTGTTGAACCTGGCGCTGGATTCCATTGAAATCTCCAGAGACGGTCATTTGTCCATCATGACCCTGACCAGCGATATGTTCGAGGAGACCGGCACCCATCCCGAGGATGTGGACGGGTTGATCAATTACGCCAAACGGATCGAGGATGTCCGGGTGGCGGTTCTGATTCAGGAATACCGGGAAGCCGGACACCACCGGCTGCAAGTCAGTCTGCGGTCCGACGGCAGCGTCGATGTGGCGGCTATCGCCGCCGCTTACGGCGGAGGCGGACATCCGATGGCGGCCGGTTTCAATATCGATGCCAGCCTGCCCGAACTGAAAAGCGGCATCCTGGATTGGATGGACAAGCGTATACCCGAAGCATGCGGCATGCAGTAGACGGCATACTGGTGGTGGACAAACCGGCGGGAATCAGCTCGGCCAGGGTGGTGGCCCGGGTCAAGTCGATTCTGAAGGCGCGAAAGGCGGGCCATGCCGGCACCCTGGACCCCTTTGCTACCGGGGTGATGGTCTGCTGCATCCAGCGGGCTACGAAACTCTCCCGGTTTTTTTTGCACAGCCGCAAAACATATGAGGCGGTGCTTCGACTGGGCCGGGAGACCGATACCCAGGATCTCACGGGAACGGTTACGGCCGAAGCCGACCCGGGGATGATCCGGGAAAAAGATCTGCAGGCGGTTTTCGAACGGTTTCAGGGCCGGCAGATGCAGTCGCCGCCCGCCTATTCCGCATTGAAGCACCGGGGGGTGCCCCTGTACAAGCTGGCGCGGCAGGGAACGGCGGTTCAGAAACCGGACCGGGAGATCCTGATTTCGGAGTTGACGATCGAGGAGATCGCGCTCCCGGATGTTCGGTTTACGGTCACCTGTTCGGCCGGTACTTATGTGAGGACCCTGGCGGCAGACATCGGCCGGGCCCTCGGATGCGGGGGCCATCTGGCGGCCCTGAAGCGGACCGCCAGCGGCCATTTCACCCTGGCCAAGGCGGTTCCCCTGGACCGGGTAGCGGAATTGACGGATGCCGGTCGGATCGAGAACCGAATGATCCCCATGGCCGAGGCCTTGGTCGGCATGGCGGGTCATGCGGCGGATAAGCCGTTGACTCAAAAAATAATGTATGGCAATACCATTACTGTGAGGGACTTACCGCCGCCGAAGACCGACGGCGGGTATGTCAAGGTGCTGAATAGGGATGGAAACCTGCTTGCGGTGCTGCACCATGAAAAAGGACGAGAGCGATACGAGTATTGCGGTAATTTCGCTCTGAATTCGGCCTGAAGCCGATCGCCCCGCAGGCCCGTTCGGCGGAAAGTACGACATGACCGCTTGAAATTATATGGAGAATTCGAAGTTTCGAACCCATTGAACGAGTACAGTCAATTTTTAAAACAGGAGGCAAACAGAAAGTGGTTTTCACAGCAGAAGACAAACAGAAACTGATCGAGGAATACAAGCTGCACGAGTCGGACACCGGTTCTCCCGAAGTGCAGATAGGGTTGTTGACCCACCGCATCTCTTATCTGACGGAACATCTCAAGATCCACAAAAAGGATCATCATTCCCGAAGAGGGCTCCTGATGTTGGTCGGCAGACGCCGCAGACTGCTCGATTATGTCAAAAACAAAGACGTCCAGCGGTACAGAGGAATCATCGAAAGGCTCGGCCTGAGACGGTAGAGACGGTTTCGAATGGACGCATTTCTATCCCAAGCAGCAGCTTGCCCGCCTGAAATACGCCTGCACATCGGCTTACGGGGCCGAACCGGCTCTTTGCGACATCGAAACCCTTCGATATCAGGGTCCGAATACGCCTCACATATCATGCGGTTTTCGGCCTGAATCAGGCTCGAAAAGCCGCTTTTTTTTAGGAGAAATTTATGGAATTATCATTAAAAGCGGAAATCGGGGGAAAGCCCCTCACCATACAAACCGGCAAAGTCGCCAAGCAGGCATCGGGTTCAGTTGTGGTTCAATACGGAGAGACGGCGGTGCTGGTAACGGCGGTATCCACTGATGAAACGCGACCGGGCATCGATTTTTTGCCCCTGACCGTCGAATATCAGGAAAAAATCTACGCGGCCGGCCGCATCCCGGGCAATTATTTCCGGCGTGAAATCGGCAGACCCAGTGAAAAGGAGACGCTGACGGCCCGCCTGATCGACAGACCCATTCGCCCGCTCTTTCCCAAGGGGTATTTCAATGAAATTCAGGTGATCGCCACCGTGCTCTCCATGGATCAGGAGAACGAGCCGGATGTGCTCGCCATGATCGGCGCCTCCGCGGCCCTGGAGATTTCCGACATCCCCTTTTCCGGTCCCATCGCCTCGGTGCGGGTGGGCCGCATCGACGGGGAACTGAGGGTCAACCCCTCCATCGCCGAGCTGGAGGAATCCGACATCAACCTCATCGTGGCCGGCTCCCAGAGCGGCATCGTCATGGTGGAAGGCGGCGGAAACGTGGTCGGCGAGGCCGATATGCTGGAGGCCGTCTATTTCGGTCATGAAGCCATGCAGCCGATTATCGAGATCCAGGCCAAGCTGCGCGAAGCGGTGGGCAAGGCCAAACGCGCCTACGAAACGCCTCCCCGGGATGAGGATCTGGTTCAAAAGCTTCAGGAAGCGGCGCCGTCCAAAATCCGCGAAGCCCTTGTGGTTCCCGAAAAAATGGCGCGACGGGCCGCGCTTCGAGAGGTGAAGGCCGGGATCATGGAAATGCTCGGCGAAGAATACGAAGAACGGCGGAAAGAGGTCTCCGGCATTCTGGATGATATTCAGCGGAAGATTTCCCGGGATCTCATTCTGAACGAGGGCCGCCGAATCGACAACCGGCGGTTCGACGAAATCCGCCCCATTTCCTGCGAAGTGAATGTTTTGCCCAGACCCCACGGCAGCGCGCTTTTCACCCGGGGTGAAACCCAGGTATTGGCGGTATTGACCCTGGGATCGGGCCAAGACGAACAGCGGGTGGAGACCCTGTCCGGGGACGAAACCAAGCGGTTCATGCTTCATTACAATTTTCCGCCTTTTTCCGTCGGCGAAACCAAGCGCATGGGCGGCCCCAGCCGGCGGGATATCGGCCACGGCGGTTTGTCCACCCGGGCCCTGGAGAAGGTCCTGCCGCCCCGGGAGGAGTTCGATTACACCATTCGGGTGGTTTCCGAGGTGCTCGAATCCAACGGTTCCTCATCCATGGGTACGGTCTGCGCCGGCACCCTGGCCTTGATGGACGGCGGGGTTCCCATTCTGAATCCGGTCTCCGGCATCGCCATGGGCCTGGTCAAGGAAGGGGACCAGGTGGCGATTCTCTCCGATATTCTCGGAGATGAAGACCACTCCGGGGATATGGACTTCAAGGTGGCCGGCACCCGCGAAGGGATCACCGCTCTGCAGATGGACATCAAGATTCTGGAGCTGCCCAAAGAGATTCTGGAGAAGGCGCTGATTCAGGCCCGGGACGGCCGGATTTTCATTCTGGACCGGATGCTCTCCACCCTGGGCGAGGCCCGGACCGACATCTCACCGTACGCTCCCAAGACTACCAGCATTCAGATCAATCCGGACAAGATACGCGACGTGATCGGCGCCGGCGGCAAGGTGATTCGAGCGCTTCAGACCGAAACCAATACCCGCATTGAGATCGAGGATTCGGGGATTGTAAAGGTGTCCGCCGCTTCCGCCGAAGAGGTGGAAGACGCCATCGACCGGATTCGGGCCATTACGGCCGAGCCCGAGGTGGGCGAGATCTACGAGGGCACGGTGGTCAAGACGACCGACTTCGGGGCTTTCGTTCAGATCCTACCCGGCACCGACGGGCTGGTGCATATCTCTCAGCTGGCCCCCGAGCGGGTCAATAAGGTGACCGATGTGGTCAAGGAAGGGGATACCCTTCGCGTCAAGGTGCTCGAAATCAGCAGAGACGGGAAGATCCGTCTGAGCCGAAAGGCGGTGCTGGAAGAAGAAAAAAATGCCAGTTAACAAGACCGTCCTTCCCAACGGCATCCGCATTCTGACCCATAAGATTCCCCATGTTCGGTCCGTGTCCATGGGGGTCTGGGTCAATGTGGGGGCCCGGGACGAGTCTCCTACCGAAAGCGGACTCTCCCATTTTATCGAGCACATGATCTTCAAGGGAACGGCCAAACGGGACGCCTTTCAGATCGCCAAGGAGTTCGACGCCATCGGCGGCCACACCAACGCCTTCACCGCCATGGAGACCACCTGCTACCACGCCAAGGTGATGGATTCTCACATCAACACCATGGTCGACATTTTGTCGGACACCTTTCTCAATTCCATTTTCGATTCCGGGGAGGTGGAACGGGAGCGGCTGGTGATCTCTCAGGAGATCGAAATGCAGGAGGACAGCCCGGAAGAATATATCCATGTGCTGTCCGAGAGCGCTTTCTGGGGAGACAACCCCCTGGGGCAGCCCATCAGCGGCAGCCGGGAGAACGTCCTTCGATTCAGCAGCAGCGATATCACCGATTTTTTCCACCGGTTTTACCAGCCCGAACGGATCGTGATTTCGGCGGCGGGCAATCTGGAGCACGGCCGTCTGGTGGAACTGCTGGGGCCTGCCTTCGAGGTCATCAAGCCGGGCAACGGGTTTCCCAAAAGGAAGACGCCGCCGGGGCATTCCGGGATTTTTCTGAATGAGCGAAAGCTCGGCCAGGCCCACATCTGCCTCAATACGCAGGGGTTTTCGATTACCGATTCCCGGCGCTACACCGCCTCCCTTCTGAATACGCTTCTGGGAGGCAACATGAGCTCCCGGTTGTTTCAGGAGGTTCGAGAGCGCCGCGGGCTGGCCTATTCGGTCTATTCTTATGTTTCCTCCTACGAAGATACCGGCATGACCGGAATTTACGTCGGAACCCATCCGGACAAGGCGGCGGAGGCGATCGAGGTGATTCTCCATGAACTGAAGCGGCTCAAGGAAACCCCGGTGGACGGCGCCGAACTGCGGGATGCCAAGGAATACACCAAGGGCAGCCTGTTGCTGGCCGCCGAAAGCGTAGACAACCAGATGGTCCGGCTGGCCCAGAATGAAATTCACCTCGGCTGTTTCAAGGAACTGGAGGCGATCGTAGAAAAAATCGAAGCGGTCACCGAGGAAGACATCCGCGAGCTGGCCGGGGACCTGTTTCAACCCGAACCGGCCGCCCTGACCCTGTTGGGTCCCCTGACCGATCCCGGGCCTTTCGAGGACCTGGTGCGTACTTTTTGATCCCGTTCATGAACCCGATCCTGCGCTTTCGCTATATTCGACCGGAACAGGACCGGGACATTCCCCTGCCACGTTACATGACTTCCGGTTCCGCCGGCATGGATATCTGTGCGGCGGTGACCGAACCCACGGAACTGGCGCCGGGCGGAGTGGTGCTCATCTCCACCGGTTTCGCCCTGGCCATTCCCGAGGGATACGAGGTTCAGATCCGGCCTCGAAGCGGGCTGTCGGTGCGGCATACCGTCGGCATCATCAATGCCCCCGGCACCATCGATGCCGATTATCGCGGCGAAGTGATGGTGCCCCTGATCAATTTCGGAAAAACCGTCTACACGGTGCGCCGGGGGGATCGCATCGCTCAGATGGTGGTTCAATCGGTGTGCCGGGCCCGGCTGGAGGTGGTGGATCGACTCGACGAGACCGATCGCGGCCCCGGCGGTTTCGGGCATACCGGATTTCGTTAAGCAGCACCCAAAGGAAGAAACAACCCCAACCCAGAAGGAGGAAATCACCCATGTCGAAAACCGAAAAGAACCTGCAGAACGCGTTTGCCGGAGAATCCCAAGCCAACCGCAAATACCTCGCATTCGCCGACAAGGCCGAAAAAGAGGGCTACGCACAGGTCGCCAAGCTGTTTCGCGCCACCGCGGCCGCCGAGACGGTCCATGCCCACGCCCATCTTCGTGCCATGAAGGGGGTCGGGTCGACCGAGGAAAACCTGAAAGGGGCGATCGAGGGCGAAACCTATGAGTTCAAGGATATGTATCCGCCCATGATCGAAGACGCCAAGGCCGAGGGCAACAAGGCGGCCGAGCGGACCTTCGACTATGCGAATCAGGTGGAGCAGGTTCACGCCAATCTGTATCAGAAGGCGATGGAGAAGATGGGGGATCTGGAGGCGGTGGATTATTATGTGTGCTCGGTTTGCGGACATACCCTTGAGGGCGCCCCTACAGACAACTGTCCGGTCTGCGGCGCGCTTCCCAAGGCGTATTTCAAGCCCGAATAAATTCAGTCGGAATTATCGGATACTTTGCCGCCGCGCTCCGAATCGGGGCGCGGCGGTGCTGTTTGTGCTCAGTTTTCGTCCGGAAACAGCCGACGGATGTCCCGTTCGTTCGCCCGACAGACCCCGCGCTCGGTGATGAATCCGGTGACCAGCCGGGCCGGGGTGACATCGAAAGCATAGTTGCCGGCCGGGCTGTCCGCGGGCGGCACCAGCACCCGGCGAACAGCGCCGTCCTCATCCCGACCCTGAATGAAGCGAACTTCATCCGGATTTCGTTCCTCGATGGGGATCTCCGCCACCCCGTCCCGCATTCGCCAGTCGAAGGTGGAAGAAGGCAGGGCCACATAAAAGGGGATGTCGTTGTCTTTTGCGGCCAGGGCCTTGAGATAGGTGCCGATTTTGTTGGCCACATCCCCGGTGTGGGTGGTCCGGTCGGTGCCGGTGATGACCAAATCCACCAGCCCGTGCTGCATGAGATGGCCCCCGGCATTGTCGGTGATCACCGTATGCTTGATCCCGGCCTTGCCCAGTTCCCAGGCGGTCAACCGAGCCCCCTGATTCAGGGGGCGGGTTTCATCCACCCAGATGTGGATATCGATGCCCGCCTCGTGGGCCGCATACATCGGCGCGGTGGCGGTGCCGAATTCGACACAGGCCAGCCACCCGGCATTGCAATGGGTCAATATGTGGACCGTGGACCCGTTTTTTCGCTCGCTGATCTCCTGAATCAGCGGCAGGCCGTGTTCTCCGATTCGGCGGCAGTTGTCCGCTTCGAATTCCACGATCGCCTCGGCCTCTCGTCGTGCCGTGTCGATCTTCTCTTCCCGGCTTCCGGCCGCCAGAATCTTCGGCCGAATTCGATCCACCGCCCAGGCCAGATTCACCGCCGTGGGCCGGGCCGCCTTCAGCCGATCGCATTCCCGGTGGATATAATCATCTGAAATCTCGCCCGCAGGCGCATTCATGAGAATCAGATAAACCCCCCATCCCGCGGTGGCCCCGATCAGCGGCGCCCCCCGCACGTACATCTCCTGAACGGCTTCAATAATGTCATCCAGGTTTTTCAGATCCGCCACCACCAGTTCATGCGGAAGCTGCCGCTGATCAATCACCTGAACCGTCTTCATATCTTCCGAGGGCCATATCGGCCGCATCTGTTTTCCGTCTACCTTCATATGATTCAAACCTTTCCATCGATTGAAATTTTAGGGCTAAGATAGGCAGATTCAGGCGGAAAAGCAAGCGGATTGCGGATAAAACAACTCCCCCTTCCCCGCATAGCGGAGAAGGGGAGAAGAAAATACTGGAATGGAATTTTTGCTATTGTAGCTCTGCTACTTTTCGTAAAATATAAACCGCCTCCTGGAGACCGGTTTTTTGGTCGCCGTCGACATCCGCATTGAGATTCACCGATGGAGCGGTAATTCCGGTCAGAACTTTCAAGGTGATAATGACGTCACCCAAATCGACGTCGGAATCCCCTTCCACGTCTCCGAACGGTTTACCCGTTCCCTGTATGTTGAAATTATAGGGATTCTCATCAGAATCATTGTTTCCTATTTCAATAATAGCGGTCCTGTCTCCTTCAACACTCGGGTTAAAAGTTACCGTGAAGGTTGTTTGACCTCCCGGCGAAATTGAAGTGGCGGGCGGTTGGGTTATCGAAAAATCGGCCTCAGATTGGCCGGTTATTTCAGGATAGGTAAGATCCAAGGTCCCCGTGCCGAGATTGTACACGACAAAAGAGTGTGAGACTGTTTCATCGAAAATGCTGATAACACCGAAATCGGTGTTGTCTGCCGACGATGGGGTACTGTCACCATCGGTAATAAGGATCGAATTGCCTTGCACTTCTATTTCGGGTGCAGCGGATGTGGTTCCATTTCCTTGAATGGAAAAGGTATAGGGGTTTTCATCGGGGTCGCTGTTTTCGAGGGTAACTGTGGCTGATCTTAACCCATCTATTTGCGGGAAAAAAGAGATTTCAAAGGAGGTTTGCCCATCGGGCGGAATCAACAATGATGGCCAGGAGATTACTTTAAAATCCTTTTCTGGTGGACCGCTTATCAGAGGATTTGAGATCATAAGATCATCAGAACCCGTATTGTAAATGACAAACGTTTGTTCTTTATTTCCGACGAGTGTTTCCACCTCCCCGAAATCGGTGCCGTCGGCGAGTGAGGGGGATGCATCTGCAGTTGCGATGGAGATGTTGTTGCCCCGAAGATCGATTTCAGGCATCAGAGAATCTGATTCATAGGTAATTTTAAATTCGTCTATTTGAATACCATCCGACGCCCAGGTGAGGGAACCGAAAACAAATCGAAATCGCACATCGGCTTCGTTGGCCAAAAAGCTGATATCGTAGCTCGGCTGAATTACTTGGGATAAAATGGGTTGATTCATCCAGCCCGGGTTGTTGTTCAATCCTGGAACAGTGGAATAATCGTACCAATTGGTGCCTGAAGGGTCATTGACTTCCCCTAAAACGAACCAAGTATCACCACCGTCCGTGGAGTATTCGACATTCATGCCTGCATCGGTGCCGCAAGCAGCCCGAAACTTGAATTCCAGCATATAATTACCGGCGGGATCCGATAGGGAAAAAGGTGGTGTTTCCAGAGCATACGTGGTGTTATATCCATGGTAATCATTTAGCACCGTGGCCCAGCCCGCTTGCCCTTCGATGGTGGCAAGGGAACCATTGAAAGAAGGGCTATTACAGCTTCCCCATTCCCATTGTCCCCCATAGCCTGTAATCACATAAGCGCTGAAACCCCCGTCATCGGTGTTGAAATTGTTGGTATAAGGCAAAACCGGTTCCGGAAGGATGGTGATATAGCTGTTTCGGGTCACGGTATCTGATCCGCTGGTGTTTTGTCCGGTGAGGCTGACGCTGTACGTGCCGGGACTGGGATAGATGATTTCGGGATGAACAAGAGGTGAAGTGGCGGTAGAGGCTCCGGTAAATGTCCACGAATAGGTATCTGCGTTGGCCGATAGGTTTGTAAACTGAAGGGGGCGATTTGCAAACCATTCGGTTCTCTCGACGGTGAAATCGACGAAAGGCAACTCCGTGATTTTGATATCATCAATGTACATCCATTCATTCCAACTTGTTGAGTTGTTTTTTTGGCCGAAAATCAATGTTATTACCTGATTTTGCCATGGCGACAAATCGACGACCTTTTGAACCCACTCAACATCATTGTAGTTACCATCAAAAATGGTGCTCAAGATTTCGGTTCCGAATTGGGGTTTAATCAGTACATAGTGAGAGTTCCACTCACTGGCTCCGGAATCATATCCTCTTTTGACCCAGAAACTCAACGCCGCTCCATCCGAAGGAACATTGATTTTCAATACCGCGGTATTGACACCTGTTGTATGAACATTGGGATCACCCAATAGGAGGCTGATGCTACCCGCGTGAGCTTCCAGGGATGAGAGAGATGCAAAGTTTCCGGAGATCAGCCATTCATCAGGCAAGCCGTTTTCGAATCCTTCAGAGTAAGGATACACGAGGGTCGGATCGACCGAGGGCTCAATCCCCAAGACAGCATCTTGGCCTTCGCTGTAATTTCTGTCGTCGGGAGTTAAGCCGCTTAGAAGATAATATCCGTCATGATTGCCGCCCCAGCCCCAATTAAAATGAAATAAGATCGGATCACTGTTGTCGAAACCATCGCACACAAAAGCGTGTCCGCTGGAACCCGACCCGCTGTAAAGGATGGGGCGCCCGGCGGATATTTCAGCTTTTAACAGGTTTTCCCAATCCGAATTTACATAGCTTGTCTTTTCGACGAAATAGGCCGATTCTTTATATTTGAAATAATTCATCAGTGCATACATCGCGGATTTGGTGGAACCGCTTGATCCTTCAGGTCCGAAATTCATGTTCACCGATACTCCGCAATGATAGAGCAATTGGGCGATATCGGGGTTGGATGAACTAATGCTGTCGGGCATATTGGCCCAATTGTATGTGGTTGAACCGAAATCAGCGGTCTGTTCACCATAATCAGATCCGGTTATTATATTGTTAAATTTATCGTAATTAAGCGGATCGGTGTAACTGTTCGAACCGATCCCCTGATCCGGATGTGCGTGATATTTCATGATCTGGCTCATGGCGGCGGCCACACATCCTGCATAGGTGTGCCCACCGGGCCCACGGGAATCGGCCGGGCAGCTTTCATTGTAATAATAATCCTGATTCCAGGTGATTGTGCCCAATAACGGCCCGACCTGAGGATCGGAAGGCGTGAGCGGTAATGAACGGCTTTGAGGAACAGAGCTGCCGCTGAATTCTTCGGGGGATGAATTCAACCGAACCCATGCCTCTTTTATATAAGCTGGGATGGTATTCCGTTCTCTGCCCGCCGTAATGATCGCACGGTCAACTTTTTCCATCCATTCGGTTAAATTCGGAGATTGGTGATCTGCTGCCCAGGTGCCGGTCAAAGAATACCCGATCACGGGAAATGCCACATCATCTGCGGATATGATGACCCATCCTTCTGGGGAAAAGTTGAATACATAGAAGCTCTTGCCTCCGCTGATCGATTTTTCACCGTCTTCCACAATGCTTGGGAAGTCCAGATACCCGGTAGATTTCTCCGCCATCCAATTTACGGCGACCCGTTTTAGGGTATCGAGTGAAACAGGAGCGGGAAAAGCAATGCCCGGGAGAAGAAGCAGAAATGACACAAATATCAGAGCCTTTTTCACCTTGTAACCTCCTTTGAATAAATCGGACCATTATAGCCAGGGCATGACGCAATTAAGAGATAGATAATTATTCCACTAACAAAATTCATGCCTGATTCTTAAATAAATCAAGAAAACAAAGAAGGCGGTAAAAAAGTCATGTAAATGAATGCCTCCCCGACAACTTAAATAATCGAAAGGAACAGAGGCAGTGTCTCGGCGGGTATTTTTTGGCAAATTTTCGTGCTAAATTATCAAAAAATGTACATTTGAAAAAACAAGGAGGCAGGAAATGATCGCGAGCACCGGGCAATGGATGCTCGCGACCAAGCTGACGAAGGAAACGAGCCCTGACCATATTTATTCCTCAAACAACGACACAATCTCAAACTTTTCCACATCCACCAACCCTTTATCGGTAATCTTGAGCGCCGGAATCACCGGCAGGGCCAGAAACCCGAGGGTCATGAACGGGTCCGACAGGGGGGAGCCGAGATTTTGGGCGGTCTGAATGAGCCGATCCAATTGGTCGCGGACCATTTGCATGGGCAGGTCCGACATGAGGCCGGCGATGGGCAGCGGCAGTTCGTCTTGAACCGATCCGTCGCGCACCGCGGCGAATCCGCCGCCCATGTCCACCACGGCGGTGAGGGCGGTTTTCATGTCGCGATCATTGGCGCCGACTACGATGATGTTGTGGGAGTCATGGGCCACGCTGGCGGCCAATGCCCCCGATTTGAGTCCCATGCCGGTGACGAATCCCTTGCCGGTGTTCGCCTGGCCGGTATACCGTTCCACCACCGCAATTTTAAGAAGATCGCGGTCGGTATCGGCCACCGCCATGCCGTCCAAGACCGTCGCGTCCATGAAGCTCCGACCGGTGACCACCTGTCCCGGAACGGCTTCGATGACCCGTAGACGCCGGCCTTGGGCCGGAATGCTGAAATCGACATCCGCCGGGCGAAGGTTCATGGCATTGGGGGCGGGCGGCGGCGCGGGCCACCGAAGCGATTCGGAAAGCAGGCCCGCTTCCGCCGCGAGCACCCCGCGGCAGTAGACCTGTTCCGGCCGGGGTTCGTTCAAATCGGAAAAGACCACCAGATCGGCCCGGTATCCCGGGGCGATGGCGCCGGCATGGCGGATGCCGAAATAGCGGGCCGGATGAAGGGTCGCCATCTGAATGGCCCGGATCGGGTCGAGACCCAAACCGATCGCTTTGCGGATGATATGATCCACATGGCCTTCGCCAAGGATGTCATGGGGATGCCGATCGTCGGTGCACCACATCATGCGGCTGTAATTTCGTTCGGTAATCGACGGAAAAAGGGTCTCTAAATTCTGGGCGCAGGTCCCTTCCCGAACCATAATGAACATTCCGGCGGCCAGTTTCTCCCGAGCCTCCTCGGCCGTGGTGCATTCATGATCGCTGGCGATCCCGGCGGCCAGATAGGCGTGCAGATCGGGTCCGGTGAGGCCCGGGGCATGGCCGTCCACCGGTTTGCGACAGGTGTGGGCCAACTCGATTTTGGCGAGCACATCCGGATCGCCGTGGATGACGCCCGGGTAGTTCATCATTTCGGCCAGGGCGATGATGCGGCTTTCTTCCATAAAGGGCGCGAGTTCGGCCGCACCCAGGCGGGCGCCGGCGGTTTCCATCTCGGTGGCGGGCACGCAGGAGGGCAGGCTGAAGAGGATATTCACGGGCAGGCCTTCAGCGGAGTCGAGCATATAGCGGATGCCCTCGGCCCCGAGCACATTGGCGATTTCATGGGGGTCCGCCGCTACGGTGGTGGTGCCGCAGGGGAGCACGGCCCGGGCGAATTCGACCACCGAGGCCATGGAACTTTCAATGTGGACGTGCCCGTCGATGAAGCCGGGGGCGATATACCGGCCCGCCAGATCGACTGTTTGCCGGGCGTCATGTTGTCCGAAACCGGCGATCAGGCCGTTTGAAAGGGCGATATCGGCCGACTCGATTCGGCCGGAAAAAACATTGACCATGCGCGCGTTTTTCAAAAGAAGATCCGCTTTTTTCTCGCCTCGGGCCGTATCGATTAAATCATGCAGGTTCATAGTGTCTCCTTTATGCCGGTGTCCGGTCGTCCGGCCGGCCGGCCGGTGGAAAGGGTTATCTTCGTGCAGCACACCTGTGCTCGAAGGGGAATCGAAGCTGACTCTTTTTATACACCATCTTTTCCTTGTTCGGAAACCGAATTCAATGATAGTGAATGGGCCATGCACCCGATTACAGATTCAGGAGAATGATATGGAACCACCAGTTGCGCTGTCGGAATCGCTGCAAGCCGGGGCGGATCGAAAATGGGAGGAATACAAAGCCGCCGCGGAAGCGGAAAACCTGGCCCCGCCGGCCGACCCCGGTACAGCCGATATTCTGAAGCGGGTCTTTGTCTTCAGCGATTTCGTCGCGAAGAGCTGTATTCGAGATCCGGCGCTTCTGGATGATCTTCTTGGAAGCGGGGATTTAGACCGGGCCTATGAATCCGATGCCTATCCGCGGCGCCTGGCCGCCGTTTTGAAGGGGGTGGAAGCGGAGACCGAGCTGTCGGATCGGCTGCGCCGGTTCAGACGGCGGGAGATGACCCGTATCGCCTTTCGGGACCTGGCCGGAAAGTCCGATCTCACCGAAGTCACCGCCGATCTCTCCGCCCTCGCGGATGCCTGCATCGATCTCGCTCTGGCCCGTTTGCATGCGTGGCAGTGCGCTCAGTACGGGGTGCCCACCGGCCGGAGCGGGCAGGCTTTGGAACTGGTGGTCCTCGGGATGGGCAAACTGGGGGCCCGGGAACTCAATTTTTCCTCCGATATCGACCTCATCTTCGCCTATCCCGAATCCGGCGAAACCCAAGACGGTCCCCGAACCGTCACCAATAACGACTTCTTTTTGCGGCTGGCCCGCCGTCTGGCTCAGGTGTTGGGGGCCAATACTCCCGAGGGATTCGTTTTCAGGGTGGATATGAACCTGCGCCCCTTCGGACAGAGCGGTCCCATGGTCATGAGTTTTGATGCCATGGAATCCTATTACCTGGAGCAGGGGCGGGAATGGGAGCGTTACGCCTGGATCAAGGCCCGGGCCGTGGCCGGCGATCAGGCCGGCGGCCGTCGGCTGCTGGCGGCCCTCAACCCGTTTATCTATCGGCGATATCTGGATTTCGGGGTGTTCGAATCCCTTCGGGAAATGAAGCAAAAAATCGCCCTGGAGGTCCGGCGCAAAGGGATGAAGGAGGATATCAAACTCGGTCCGGGCGGGATTCGGGAGGTGGAATTCTTCGGCCAGATCTTTCAGTTGATTCGAGGCGGCGTGGAACCGGCCCTTCAGGAACGGCGCATCCTGAAGGTGTTGGACATTCTGGCCCGGGAAAATTACATCACCGGATCGGTGCGGGATGAACTGTATGCCGGATACCGGTTTTTGCGGACCGTGGAGCATCGGCTTCAGGAATACGCCGATCTTCAGACGCACAAACTTCCCCAAACCGAACCCGAGCGCAAGATCCTGGCCGAATCCATGGGATGTGCGAATTGGGCGGTCTTTTCCGAACGGCTTCGGCGGCACATGGGGACGGTCCACGACCACTTCAGCAAACTCCTCAAGGCCGAAGATATCGAAGACTCCCAGCACAAAGCCGAGTCGTCCCTCAAGGGGGTCTGGCAGAATCCGGCTTCGGATGAAGACAACCAGGCGATTCTTTCGGCGGTGGGGTACGAAGACCCCGATACGGTGCTCAAGCATCTGGCCGATTTTCGGGATGATCTCTTTTCTCAGCCCCTGAGCCGGGAAGGGCGGGACCGCATCAATCGCCTCATGCCACTGGTTCTCAAGGAGGCGGCCCGGGCCGAATCCCCGGCCACGGCTCTGGACCGCATCTTCGGTCTGATCCGGTCCATTCTGGGGCGGACCTGTTATCTGTCTTTGCTCCTGGAAAACCCGAACACCCTGGACCATCTGGTCCGGCTGGCCACCACCAGCGCCTGGATTCTCAACTTCCTGACCCGCCATCCGGTACTCCTGGACGAACTCCTGGATCCCCGAACCCTATACCATCCGCCCGATCGAGAAGCTCTGGAGGAAGACCTTCGCCGCCGCCTGGAACAGATTCCGGAGGATGATCTGGAATACCGGATGGACGAGCTTCGCATCTTCAAACAGATCAATGTGCTGCGGGTGGCCGCCGCCGACATCAGCAACTCCATCCCCCTGATGCGGGTGAGCGATTATCTCTCCGATATCGCCGAGACCGTATTGCACCAGGTGGTGGAGATTTCCTGGCGCCATCTGGTGAAAAAACACGGGGAACCGGCCTGCCATGCCGACCATATGCCTTGCGACCGGGGTTTTGCGGTTATCGCCTACGGCAAGCTCGGAGGGCTGGAACTGGGCTACGGCTCGGACCTGGACATGGTCTTTCTCCATGCCGGCACCGGGGAGCAGACACAGGGTGAACGGCCCATCGACACCACCACCTTCTTTGCCCGGCTCGGGCAGCGGGTGGTCCATATCCTGACCGCCCATACCACCACCGGCACGCTTTATGAAGCCGACATGCGGCTGCGGCCCAGCGGCAGTTCCGGGCTGCTGGTCTCTTCCATCGACGGATTCCGGAACTACCAGCTGGAGGAGGCCTGGACCTGGGAGAAGCAGGCCCTGATCCGTGCCCGGCCCATTGCCGGGGACCGGCGGCTTCGGGAGCGGTTCGACGAAATCCGGCGGGAGGTCCTCGGCCAGGCCCGTGATCCGGAACCGTTGAAAACCGAAATTCGAAATATGCGGGCCCGCATGAAAAAAGAGCTGCTCAAACCCGAACCGGGGATGTTCGACCTCAAACAGGGCGACGGCGGCATGGTGGATATCGAATTTCTGGTCCAGTACCTGGTGCTTCGATATGCAGACACACATCCCGAAATTCTGGAGTGGACCGACAATGTCCGTCAGATTCGCACCCTCTGGGATGCCGGGGTCATCGACGATGTCACCGCCTATTTTCTGCGCAAGGCCTATCTCATCTACCGGGCCGTGGGGCACAAACTGAGCCTTCAGAACCGCCCGACCCAAGTGGATCAAGCAAGGTTCGCCGATCTGCGGGACCGGGTCCGGGCCGCGTGGGATGAATTTATGGGGGAATCGATACAGTCATCAGAATAAAATACAAGATCTGAAAAGCATTTGATTCTCAGCGTGTTTGAAGAAAACCTTCAAACACGCTGAATGGAAGCATACGGGAAATAACCCCAGGTGAAGTTTTTCTTCAGATACACTACCCTGGTCCTTACGTTCGCATAATGCAAATCTTTTTATTCCTTTTGAGTTTCGGGTACAAGAGTGGGAACCACTACCAAAGGGAGAATAAGAGGTTTAAAGCCAGACCTAGCGGTTAATGCATAAACGTGCTCCCTCAGATAAGGCATTAGAATAATAGGCGCATTTCTGCGCGCCCAATCATTTATTTGGTCATCCGGGAATTCTTCCCCAACCTTGAACTCACCTTCAATTGCAACTCGCAAGGAAAAAGGGAACTCTTCCGCCCCTTCTTTTTCTTTGCTATTCTCATTAATTCCTATTTCAACCTTTACCAAAACGCTTATTTGACGACTCTCATCGTCGAGATCTGTATGCCCCCCCAGAAAGGGGATGTCCGCTTCTATTCCTATCGATTCATCTGGAGCATGATGAGATTTAATATATAATTCTATGACGTTCACCTTCATTAGTTGAATAGAATGAAGTCTAATAAATTTTC
>JBKHDE010000006.1:0-53946 GCA_046541495.1 Desulfococcaceae bacterium | reverse complement strand
CTCGAACGACCCGGCTTCTCCGATTTGCCCGGTTTTGAAAACGCCATGAACATAGGGCCGATGCACGGATCGGAATATCGGCTTTCCCAAAGGCAAAAACGGCGGAACATCTTCCCGGTCCGGTGCCGTACCCGCGCACCGGGTCAACACGAATGCATCGGCCCGCTTCAGCGCTGTAAGCGGCTCCCGAAGCGGACCTCGGGGCAGCACACGGCCGTTTCCCACCGGTCGGCGGCAATCGAGAAGCACCAGATCCAGATCCCGCTTCAGCTTCAGGTGCTGAAATCCGTCGTCCAGAAGAATAATCTCCGGCTGAAACCGTTTCAGGGCCGTGATGCCGGACCGATACCGATCGCCGCCCACCAGAACCGGCGTTTTACCCAGGGTTTGCGCCATCATGAAGGGTTCGTCTCCGGCGGTTTCAGGTCCCATTCGAATCCGCCCGGGCTCTGAAACGATACCGCCGGTCTTTTGGGCCCTTCCGCCGTAGCCGCGGCTCACGACCGCAACCCGGTATCCCGAACGCTGAAGCGCCCGGCTCAGATAAATCGTCATCGGGGTTTTCCCGGCGCCTCCGGCCGTGATATTGCCCACCGAAATCACCCGGCAGGAAAGCCGTCGGGATTTCAAAATCCCGCGGCGGTACCCCCGGGCGCGAAGTTCGAGAATACCGCCGTACAACACCGAGAAAAATCCGAGCAATCGGCTCAACAGGGGATCAGAATCCCGGCCGGAAATAATGCCTTCCACTTTTCGGCGAAGCGGGTTCACGGGCCCATCTGCTCCCGAATCACGGATACCGTTCGATCCACCGATCCCCGGTTCCGCTCGAAAACCTTCCGACCCCGTCTTCCCATTTCCCGCGCCCGAAAGGGATCCGCCAGCAACCCGGCGAGCGCATTGTGAAGGTCTTCCTCACCGGATACCTGCACCGCCCCCCCGGCTTGTAAAAGCATTCGGGAAATTTCGGTAAATGCCGACACGTGCGGTCCGAAGAGCACCGGCTTGCCATGGGCCGCCGGTTCCAGAAAATTATGTCCGCCCAGGTCCACCAGACTGCCGCCCACAAAGGCCGCCTCTCCCAAACCATAGAGGCGTTTCAGCAAACCGATCCGGTCCACCACCAGCACCTCGCCATCCGCCCCGGAAAGATCCGCCTCAACCGCCGACAGGGCGGCGGCAAAAAGGCCGAGCCCTCGGGCGATATCGCACACCCGCGGGGCCCGATCCGGGTTCCGCGGCGCCACAATCAGGAAAAGGTTTTTAAAGGACCGCCGAAGCCGTTTAAATGCCGCCAGAAGGATCGCCTCCTCCCCGTCATGGGTGGACCCGGCCACCCAGACCCGTCGATCCGGACCGATGCCCGATTGTTGCCGCAGCGCGTCGATGTCGGCCTTCGACAGAGGCTCGATCGGATTGTCGAATTTTACGTTTCCGGTCACCGCTATCTTGCCCTCGGCAACCCCCAGCCGCCGAAACCGATCCGCATCCACCCGGGTCTGGGTGCAGATTCGGATCAGTGTATCGAAAACCGGCTTGAAAAAAAACCGGAACCGCCGGTAACCGGCAAAGGATTTATCGGACAATCGGCTGTTGACCAAAAAAACCGGAATTCCGCGCCGGGCCGCCTCGAATAAAAAATTGGGCCAGAGGTCGGTCTCTACGATCACCAGGGCCTCGGGGTTCACTGCGCCGAGAATCCGTTTCACTGAAAACATCAGGTCATAGGGAAAATAGAACAAGGTGGTGATCCCACCCTGAAACTCCCTTCGAGCGGTTTCGAAACCGGTAAGGGTGGAGGCCGAAAAAAAGATCTCCCGCTCCGGAAAGGCCTCCCGTATGGCCGAGACCAGGGGCACGGAGGAGATCACCTCCCCCACCGATAGGGCATGCACCCAGATCCGCCGCCGGGAACCGGGGCCGCTCAGGGGCATGCGGGTCATACCCAGCCGTTGGCGCACGGTTTTCCGCCGTTTTCGAGACCGAAGAACCGTCGGCAGCAGGACCGGCAGTGCAAGGACCGCCCCGACACAAAGGAAAATATTGTACAAGAGCATCATTTTCTCAAGCTCCTGAACACTCGAGGCAGCAGATCGATATAAATAGGGCGGCCCTTGACGGTGCGGACGAGAAGATAAACCCCGATGATGCCGGTCACGATATTGGGCGCCCACATGCCGATGACCGGCGGATAGACGCCGGCTTCACCGAAAACCAGTCCGGCGGATAGCATCAGATAATAGAGCAAAAACAGGAAAAGCCCCAATCCGAGCCCGAAAGAGGTGCGGGCGGACTTGGACTGAACCCCCAGCGGCACCGCAAGAATTCCCAAGGAGATGCAGGCAAACGGGATCGAGAACTTTTTATGAAATTCCAGAAGGGCATTGTAATATTCCTTATCCTTTTCCGGACGGGTCTGAATGAATCGATTCAGTTCGGTCAGGCTCATCTCCTTTTCATCCTTGGGCCCCGGGTCTTGCCGCAGCGCCGCCTGCTGAAGATCGATATTCAAATCATAGGTCTCGAAACGGGTGGAATTGACCGTCTGATCCTTGAGGCTGACCTGATTAATGGCGCCGTTATAGAGCTGAAGATGGAATTTCAGCTGATCCGGGTCGGTGGTCATTTTTCCCCGGGGCGCGATGATGGTAACACCGGTATCCGCACTGCGTTCATCATGAATAAAGACATCGATCAATTCCTTTTTCTGAAAATCGACCTTGTTGACATAGAGCATAACCCCTTCGAAATTATCGTTGAAGGTCCGCTCTTTGAGTCCGATGTCGATATTGGACCGGGCCACCTCCATGGTCATCCGCTTTAGGGAGAGTTTCCCCCAGGGCAGCCCGTAAATGATCATGAACCCGGTCATCAGGGTGCCGATCAGGCAAAACCCGACCACCGCCGGAAGCAGCTGATAAATGCCGATACCGCAGGATTTCAGGGCAATGATTTCATTGTCCCCGGACATCCGAAGGAAGGTGAGCAGCACCGCCATCATCACCGACATGGGAACCACGAAGACCAGAAAATAGGGCATGGAATAGGCGAGCAGCCAGAAAATTGTGAGCAGACCGATCCTGTAGTTGACGATCATGTTGGTGATTTCAAGAATTTCGGTGAGCAGAAAGACGAAGGTGAAAAAAAAGACATTCACCGCAAAAGGGCCGACCATTTCCGAAAACAGGTACCGGTTGGCGATGGAATTGATCTTCATCGGTCAAGTCCGGTCCGTTTCCGGGGGTCAAACCGCTGCACCCGATTTTTGAGGTCTCGAAAGGCCGCCTTCCCGTCGCCGGCTTCATGTTCGCCGGTGCCGTACCGAAGCCGAATGTAGAGATCGGTGATTTCTCGAACCGGCTGCTGCAGGTCCGGTCGTCGTCGAATCACCTCTTGAGCGAAATCCAACGGCCCCTGAGAAGGAAGCGCCTCGATTCCGTTCCGGGCCAGTTTTTTTCGAAAAGCGTCGTAGCTTTGACCCGCCGGGTCTTTTCGAAGACCGCTTCGGTACTTCAACCCGACGGCGAACAGCAGGGTCAGGCCGGTGATCAGACCGAGGCCCAGCAGAATGGTCAACAGGGACCCTCTCCAGGTATCGAACCGGATTCCGATGCGGTTCAGGAGCGATTCCTGGTCCTGACGGGTATAGCCCATGACCCAGAGCGTCCAGTAGGCATTCACCGAATCCCAACCGAGACGGGCCGATCGAAGAAAATCGGTCAAGGGGCCCAGGTCCGGAAAGGCGGACAAACGGGCGCGATCCTCTAAAGACAGAACCTCCTGCACGCCCCGCCGGGCCCGCTCCGGGGCCACGGCCAGGGTCGGATCCACCCGGGTCCAGCCGGTGTCCTGAAACCAGACCTCGGTCCAGGCGTGGGCGTCGGACTGGCGGACGATCAGGTAATCCCCGTAGGGATTCATTTCCCCGCCCTGGTAGCCGCCGACCACCCGGGCCGGAATATCCGCCGCCCGCATCAGAAAGGCGAAGGCCGAGGCGAAATGTTCGCAGTAGCCTTTTCGGGTGTTAAACAAAAAATCATCCACCGGTTCCGGACCCAGCAGGGGCGGCTGAAATGTGTAGACGAAGTCGTTCCTTTGAAAATAGTCGAGGGCCCGGGCCACGATCTCCCGGGGGGCGGCGCCGGTTCGGGCCCACTCCCGGGCCAGTTCCCGGGCCTGGTTGTTTCCTCGGCCCGGCACCTGAAGGCTGATCCGCTCCCACTGGCGAAGGGGCCCGGTATGGTAGTCCAGAAAAGAGCGCATTCGATAGATGCGCCGCTCATTCACCGGTCGTCTCGCCACCGCGGTGAGGTCGCTCAGCAAAACCCCGCGATCGGGCGAATTTCCCGGCATCTCCAGAAGAAACAGCCATCGGTCCCGATGGGGTTCCAGGGTGACGGTATAATCCACCGATTTTTCGCCGGGAACCCCGTCTCGCAACGGATGCAGCCCGGGCATTCGGCGCCATTCCCGGCCGTCGAAAAAGGCGAAAACCACCCCCCGCCAGTAGCGAAGCTCCGGAGCCGGCGCCGGCCCCTCGAACCGGACCCGAAAGGCCACGGCGGTGTTCTCCACCATGTTGGAGACCGACCCGGGCGACATGCTGTCCGAAAAGCCGGAGGTTCCGGTGGTTTTCCGGGTGATGCCCCACAGCCCGCCCTGAATTCTGGGAAACAGCACAAAGAGGATCAACGCCAGGGGAATGGCCTGCATCATCAAAATACCGGCCAGCCGCAGTTTGGCTTTAACCGCACCCCCGGGATGATTGATATGGACCAGCACCGCCGTGGTGACCAGCACCGATAAAAAAAGGTAGAGCGTCATCAGCAGGGTGTCGGAATAAAACAGATTGGCCAGGACCATAAAGTAGGCCAGAAAAGCGGTGATGATCTTGTCCCGATAGGATCGAATTTCCAGCGGTTTGAGAGAAGCCATCACGGAAAGCAAGGCCACGTAAGCGTCACTGTCGAAACCGCCCCCGAAGGTGAGAATGGCCATACTGAATCCGGTCGTCGCCAGTATCCAAAGCACCGGTCTGCCGGGCCGGGGCCAGGACCGGACCGCCCCGGCCAGGGCGTACCCCCACAACAGGAAGCACCAGCCGGCGATCCAGGGAGGAAGCCGAAAGATATGGGGTCCGGCCGCCACCAACAGGGCGCCCAGCAGCGGCGGCAGTTGAGTGTCGAACCGGCTCACGGAGTTCTCCGGGGGAGTCCGAACAGGGCCAGGGTTCGCAGGCATTCATGTTTGTGGGGGGCTCCCCGGTCGGGAGGAATGGTTTTCCCCGGCAGATTCAGGCCGTATTTTCGCCCCGATGCGCCGGCCCGCAACACCAGCCCCGAGAGCCGGGAGAGTTTTCTTTCGGTCTCCTCCTCGCCAAGCAGGCGCCAGTCGAGCATCACCGTGGAACCGGTCTTTCCCGTAAAAACCTTGGTCAGCAGTCCCTGACCCCGGGCATAGGATTTCCAGGAAATGTGTCGGGGAAGGTCCCCCGGCTGATAATGCCTCAGGCCGTGGAAATCTTCCACTCCTCGGGTCGCCTTTTTCCCGGCGGCATGGGCCGTTTTACCGGAATCCTCCTCCTGAAAGGCCTCGGGACCCTGAACCGGCGTAGGATAAACGGTCCACGCCACACCTGTGTCGAGACGCGTCCAGGCCCGGAACAGGCCCAAGGGGTACCGGGTGGCGATGACCAGGGGCCCCGGTTTGAGAATACCCCGGGCGGCGGTTTGTAAACCGGTGTCGACCCGAGCCTCCTGCCGTTCCGAAAGGCTTCGCCGGGCCGCCGGTTCACCGGCGAACCCGAATTCAAGAGCGGGCCGGGAGCGATCACCCGCAGTGATCCGCAAACGGCAGACCGCCCGATCCCCGGCAAATACCGGTTGGGGTACGGCCGAGCGGATTTCGATTCCCGACAGATTCCGGTGGGTATGCAAAATGGAGACAAAGGCCATGCTTCCCAAAAGAAAGGTGAGAAGAAATCCCAAATTATTGTTGTAATTGGCCGAGCCCAGAAGCATTCCCGCCAGGACCAGGATAAACAGAAATCCATACCGGGTCGGGAAAATATAGATGCCGCCGCGTCTCAGTACATAGGGAAGCGACACCGTCGAAGGGGAGCGAAACACCGGCCTTCGGCGAAACGGAAGGGTCATGGAATCGGAACCGTCTTGAGGATCTCCATGAGCCGGTCCCGGTTCAATTCCGCCAGGTTTTCCCGGGATTTCAGCCGATGACCCGTCACCCACGGAAGAATCTTCTGCAAATCCTCCGGCACCGTATAATCCCGCCCCTGAAGAAAGGCCCAGGAGCGGGCCGCCTGAAGCAGAGCCAATCCGGCCCGGGGAGAGAGTCCCACCTGAAAATGATCGGAGATCCGAGTGAACCCGATAATGTCCTGAAGGTACTCTAAAAACGGGTCCGAAACATGCACCTGCCGGACCTGGTCCTGAATCTCGGCCACGCTCTCGGCCATCAGGCACGCGTCCATTCGGTCGAGCAAGACCTCCGCCCCTTGTCCCATCAGAAGTTTTTTTTCGGCAGCCCGGTCGGGATACCCCATGTCGATCCGCATCAAAAATCGATCCAGTTGGGATTCGGGAAGGGGAAAGGTGCCCGATTGCTCCAGGGGGTTCTGAGTGGCGATCACGAAAAAGGGGGTTTCCAGCGGACGGGTTTCTCCCTCCACCGTCACCTGCCCTTCTTCCATGGCCTCCAGCAGGGCGCTCTGGGTTTTGGGGGTGGCCCGGTTGATTTCGTCGGTCAGCAGAACCTGGGTGAAAATGGGGCCGGGGTGGAAAATAAATAGATTGCTTTGCCGGTCGAATATCGACACCCCCAGAATATCCCCCGGCAGCATATCGCTGGTGAACTGAACCCGGCGAAACTGGAGCCCCAGGCATTTGGAGAGCACCTTGGCCAGGGTGGTTTTGCCGATCCCGGGCAGGTCCTCGATGAGCAGGTGTCCCCGGGCGAAAAGGCAGGTGAGGGCCAGCCGAATCTGTTCCTCCTTGCCCAGAATCACCTGTCCGATCTGATCGATGATATGCTCAAATTGCATGGTTTGAAATAGAAAGCCCGGCTATCTTCCAATAGCCGGGCTTTGCAGTAATCGCGGACCCTGTTTTATTTTGCCGTTGCGCTGGCCATGTACTGATCCAGTAATTTTTCATTGTCCTCGTCGGTAATCACCCGGGGAAGCCGCTCCAGGGCCCGATCGATGGCGGCATCCACCATTTCTTCCTTGAAACGCCGCTTGGCCTGTTGAATCTGACTGCCGACCTTTTCTTTGGTGGATTCTATCATAATCCGGCTCTGGGCCTTGGCCTCATCGATGATCTCCTGTTTTCGGCGCTCCCCCTGGCGAAGGATCTTCTCCTTTAAGTCGGCATACCGGATATCGCTCTCGGTGATCGCCTGCCGGGTCTCTTCGATGCGGGCGGTCACCTTTTCCTTTTGGGATTCCAGGATTCCGATCTCATAGGCGAGATCTTCTTTCCGCAACCGTAGAAAATCCAGGATGGGATCTTTGCCGAACTTGTAAATGACGAAGGCCAGAATGGAAAAATTGACCCAGATCATGACCGTATCGTAAGTGCTTCGCCAATCTCCGCCGGTTTCCTCGGCCCACACCGGCCCGGGGGTCGCCAGAAGGCCCAGGGCCGCGACCGCCGAAACCGATACGATGCCGGCAATGATTCTTTTTTTGGATTTACCCATTAGACAGCCTCCGACCCAGCACCTTTTCCATTACCTGACGGGCAAGCGCTTCGGATTCCTCTTCCAAATATTTTTTTGCCTCATTCAGCTGAGACTGGACATTCGCCTCGGTCTTCCGCTTAAGTTCCGCAATCTCACGGTTGGCTTCCGCCAGAATGTCGGCGGCTTCCCGGCCCCCTTCTTCCTCCAGGGCTATCCGTGAGGCGTTGGCATCGTTGCGGGCGGCCGCTTCCTGCGTCTTCATTCGGGAGACTAGATCGGAAACCTCTTTTTCCGAATCCTTGATTTCCCGGCTCAATGCGGTCATGTATTCCTCCCGCTCCGACATGGAGTCTCGAAGGGGACGGAACATGACGCGATTGATAATGAATACGAAGAGCAGAAAGGAGACCAGCTGAACGACCATGGTCTCATTGATGCTGATGAGCGCTATATTGCTGATAATCTGCATCGGCTATCTTCTTCCTCCGTCAGAGGATACACATCAAACTACGAACAAAAGCAACAGGGCGATAACCAGAGAATAGATTCCGGTCGATTCGGAAACGGCCTGGCCGACCAGCATGGTCCGGGTCAGCAAGCCCGCCTCCTTGGGGTTCCGTCCGATCGCTTCGCAGGCCTTTGCCGCGGCCATGCCTTCACCCACGCCCGGCCCGATCGCTCCGAGCCCCATTGCAAGACCCGCTCCAAGAAACGCAGCCGCTTTAATAATGTCTACACCTTCAATCGCCATCGCTTTATCCTCCGTAAACGATTAAGTTAAAAAAAACTTCAACAAGCATATCCGGTCGCCTCCGGTCACACCACGAAAATCAGGACCAGTGCGATTACCAACGAGTAGATCCCGGTGGATTCGGCCACCGCCTGCCCCACCAGCATGACCCGGGTCAGATCGGCGGTCGCTTCGGGCGCCCGGGCGATCTGGTCCACCGCGCTTCGGGCGGTAAACCCTTCGCCGACGCCGGGGCCGATGGCGCCGATCCCCATGCAGAGACCGGCCGCCAGAAGCGCCATGGGCGGGGCCCAGGCTTCGGTGGCCGGAAACCCCTTGAACATCAGAATAAAACTGATCAAGAGGCCGTAAATCGCGGTGGTCTGGGTCACCGCCTGCCCCAACAGCATGACATTGGTTACCGGGGTGGTCTGCTCGGGCTGTCGAGCCACCCCCTGACAGCTGGTCTCCGCCACCAATCCGCCGCCGAGCCCGGAACCGATGGCGCCGAGCCCCGAGGCCAAAGCAGCGCCCAGAAGGGCGGCCCAGGTAGGCGATACCGGCCGCCCTGAAAAGTCGGTGAAAAGCAGAATGAAGGAGGTCACCAGCGCAAAGATGGACGGGGTCTGACAGACCGCGGAGCCGATCAGCATGTTGGTGGTCAACCGACCGCTCATGCCGGGCTGCCGGGCCATCCCGATACAGGCCGCGCCGGCCGGAAATCCGGACCCCACACCGGAGCCGATGGCCCCCAGCCCCATGCAGAGACCGGCCCCTAATACCACCGAAATCATTACGTAAGATGTGGCCGAAAACGAAGTAAACAACAGAATCATGGCGATGACCAGGGCGAAAATGGATGCGGACTCCGCAATCGCCTGGCCCACCAGCATGGATTTAAAGATATCGCCCGCCATTTCGGGCTTTCGTGATACGGCCTCATTCGCCTGCGCGGCCGTCAACCCCTCGCCGATCGCTGCCCCGATGGCGCCGAACCCCATTGCCAATCCGCCTCCGGAAAACGCAGCCACTTTAACCCACGTGTCGATGTCGATAGCCATGCTATTTCACCTGTACAGAGATATAAACCACAGTTAGCATCGTGAACACAAACGCCTGAATCGTACCCACAAACAGCCCGAAAAACGCATTCAACAGGGGCGGCAGAACGATACTATAGGTAAGATAGGAGACCACCAGGATGATGATGGAGCCTCCCATAATATTCCCGAAAAGACGAAAGGAAATGGAAACCACCTTGGCGAGTTCGCCGATCAGGTTGAGCGGCATCATGAAAAAGACCGGTTCGAAATAGGCCTTGATATAGGTCTTGAACCCCTTGGCCCGAATGCCCGCATAGTGGGCGATGAAAAACCCCATGATTCCCAGGCTCAGGGGGGTGTTCAGGTCCTTGGTCGGCTCGCCCAGGTGGGGGATGATCCCCAGCCAGTTGGACAGCAGAAGGAACATGAACAGGGCGCAGATCAGGGGTGCGTATTTTTTGGCAAGCTCCCTGTCTAAAGCGTCCTCGGTGAGACCGTACAGTTGTTCCACAAAAAGCTCCCCCACGACCTGCAAGGGCCCGGGGAGACGACTCCGGTTGCGGGCTGAGAAATACCCGAACAGGGTCAGCAACAGAATGACGATCCAAGTCATGATGATGGCATCGAGATTGAATGTCATGGTGTGCCCGTTCACCGGAATGATCAATTGGTAGACCTTGCCTAATTCCTCCATAGCGCTATTTCCCCAATTTACCTTTCCACGGTTCGAAACAGATGAGCGAAATGATCCAGGAGTATCATGATCTGGACCATGAATACACCGACTAATACCGCAAACAGATTGAACGTGTCCGATTTGATGGCCGCCACGAAGGGAATCGCCAGCAGCATATAGCGAAACAGAATCGACCCCAGGGCCTTGGCGAAGGTCTTGCGCACGGACGGGTCCATGCGTTTGGGCAGGGTTTCGCCCATTAAGATAAAGTTCAGGATACTGAAGAGGGTGCCGAGGATCAACCCCTTACCGATGGGGCTGTAATTGGCGACGATAAGCAGAGATCCCGCCATAATGGCGGTCATTATGGCTCTGGAACAATATTTTTTTTCGGTATCTCTAAGGGGTTCCATGGTGCTATGGTTCCGTGTCCTCGCTCTTTCCCTGGCTCATGAGTTTGTTGATTTCCCGGTAAACGATGTATCCGCCCCCCGCCACTCCGAAAAGGATGAACAGGGTGACGAACACGCCCCGGGTACCGAGCCACTTGTCAATAGACCAACCGACGAAAAAGCAGAAGGTGATGCATCCGGCCATGGTCAGGCCGATCTGCATGACGATGGTCAGATTCTCCGCCCAGTCCCGATTTTCGCGATAATTGAAAAGCTTTTTTCTTCCCGTTTCAACCTCCCCTTCAGACCGCCCCATAGCCGCTCCCCTTTCTCGAATTCACATATGTTCCGGAACCGGAAAGGGTATTTGAAGAATAATTTAAATATCCGAAAAGAAATTAAAATCCATATTCTTCATTTTTGCTGAACCGCCTATAGCAGAGGTCATCCACCATTGTCAAGATATGATTTCATTCCCAAAGGTGCTTCCGGGTGCGACCCTGCCCCTGAAAACGATGCCCGGGACCCGTCGGTTTTCACCGGATTGCGGATTGCCCCAAGAGGCCGCGCCGTCGTTTAAAGCCCCAAAAGCCCCAGGTATTATTTGCATTCCCCCCATCGATGTGTTAGCTTTGTGCATTTGAATTCAGGGCGATTCACCTTCGGTTCGGCTGATCCGGATCGGCGGGGGCGAACCCGCTTTCAGCGCCCCTAACGAATAATTTTACCGGTAGTTACAAGGTTTTTGGGCGGACCCCAATTTCATAATTTTCAGGAACTTCTTTGATGAAAATTTCCGCAGCCGAAAGATTGCGCCGCTTTTATGCTCAATTCTCGGGCAGCGACCACGTCCTGATCATGATCAACGCCGATCCGGATGCCATCGCCAGCGCCATGGCGGTCAAAAGGCTCTTGTGGCGCAAGGTGGCAAGCGTCACCATCTCCAACATCAATGTGGTCAAACGGCCCGACAATGTGGCCATGATTCGGCTTCTGGACGTAAAGCTCATTTTTGTGGAAGACCTGACGGATCCCGACCGGTACAACCGGGTCGTCCTGCTCGATTCACAGCCCTGCCACAATGAAGTTTTCTCCCGATTCAAATTCTCCATGGTCATCGATCACCATCCCAAGACCGAGGTTGACGCGCCGTTTGTGGACATCCGACCCGACTACGGAGCCAATTCCAGCATCCTGACCGAATACCTGCGCTCGGCCAAGATCAAGCCCTCGGCCAAACTGGCCACCGGCCTGTTTCATGCCATCAAAACCGATACCCGGAATTTTGAACGGCAGACATTGATCGAGGATGTGAGGGCGTTTCAGTTTCTGTTCAAGCACGCCAATACCACCCTGGCGCGAAAAATCGAACAGGCCGATCTGAGAATCGATTTTCTCAAATACTTCAAAAAGGCCATCGAGACCATGCGGATGCATCGGGGCCGAATCTTCGTCAATCTCGGCGCGGTGGTCAATCCCGATGTCTGCGTTCTGATCGGCGATTTTTTCATGCGGGTCAATCCGGTGACCTGGACGGTAGTCGCCGGCACCTACAACAACACCTTGATTCTGATTATTCGCAATGACGGGTTGCGCAAAAGCGCCGGCAAACTGGCCAAAAAAAGTTTTTGTCAGCTCGGTTCGGCCGGCGGGCACAAAAGCATGGCCCGGGCCGAAATTCCTATCGACGCACTTGCGGATCAGGTGGACGCCACCGACGACAAGGGACTCCTGCAGTGGATCATCGACCGGGTGGAGGGAAAGCATATTACCACCCATGTCTGCAAGAGCGAACGAGAAGAGGCCGGCCTGGCAGAAGCTTCGGAAGAGAAAAAATGACCCTACCTGCAAAAGACAGGCTGGATATCACGATTCTGGGATCGGGGACCTGCGTCCCCTCCCTGCGGCGAAGTTCCTGCGCCCTGCTCATGGAAACAGGCGACATCAAATGGCTCTTCGATTGCGGGGCCGGCACCCTGCGCCGACTCCTGGAAGCGGGTACGGAAATCTTCGAAATCGACACCATTTTCCTGAGCCATTTCCACCCGGATCACAGCGGTGAACTGGTCTCTTTTCTGTTCGCCACCAAGTATCCGGATAAAGAACGGCGGAAACATCCGCTCAAATTGGCGGGCGGCCGCGGTATCCTTCAATTTTTCGAAAATTTGAAGCAGCCCTATGGAGAATGGATCGAGCTTGGGCCGGGCATGCTGGAAATTATCGAACTGGACACCGCCGCCCCCGACCGCCGCACATTCGGATCGATCATGGTGGAAACGGCGCCCATGGCCCACAACCCGGAAAGCCTGGGGTACCGGGTAACCGTCCCCGGCGGCGCCTCCGCGGTCTACTCCGGGGATACCGATTACACCGACCGTCTGATCACCCTGGCCAAGAAGGCGGATCTTCTGATCTGCGAATCGGCCCTGCCCGACGACCTGAACGCGGCGGGCCACCTGACCCCGTCCCGGGCAGGCGCCATTGCGGCCGAGGCCGAGGTATCGGAGCTGATTCTGACCCATTTTTATCCGGAATGCGACAACGCCGATATCGTGGCTGAGTGCAGAAAGACCTATTCGGGCCCGCTGCGTTTGGCCGAGGACCTGATGAGAATTCGGGTGGCCGAAGGGTAATCCGTTCCATGACCCCTTATCCGATCAATCTGGACCTGCGGGGGCGACGCTGCCTGGTGGTGGGCGGCGGATCGGTGGGCGCCCGCAAGGCCCGCACCCTGGTCGATTGCGGCGCCGCCGTGCTCGTGGTCAGCCCTGAAACCGACCGAGCCATGGAAGCCCTGGCCGACGCGGGGTGCATCACCTTGAAACGGCGCCCCTACCGATCCTCCGATCTTGCCGATGTATTTCTCGCCTTCGCCGCCACCGACCACGCCGATACCAATCGAGAGATCGCAGAGGACGCCCGCCGTCGGTCCGTCCTCTGCAATATCGCCGACCGGCCCGAAGACTGCGATTTCACCCTGCCCGCCCGGGTGGTTCAGGGCGATCTATTGATCACTGTCTCCACCTCCGGTCAAAGCCCGGCCCTGGCCAAAAAACTGCGAAAAGACCTTCAGAACCAATTCGGCCCCGAATACGCCGTGGGGCTTCGGCTCCTGGGCGCGGCACGGAAACGGCTGCTGGCGGTCGGACATGATCCGGAGACACACAAACACCTGTTCAGGGGATTGATCCGGGACGGAATGATTCAGCACCTGCGGGATCATCGCATCGAGGCCGTGGATCGACTGCTGAGGGAAGCCCTCGGGCCGGAATACACCTATGAAAACCTGTTGGAATCCCATGCCGAGGCGCCATAGACCATGACTTTTCTCATCGTAATGACGATCCTGTTCTATATTCTGAGCACCGCCGAGTACCTGGTCTACCTGTTTGTGCAGCGGGATCGCCTGTACAAAATCGGGTACGCCCTGCTGGCCGCCGGATTTTTCTGGCATACCCTGCTGGTCGGGTACGCCTTTGTTCGGTCGGGCTCCATTCCGGTACACAACCTGCATCAGACCCTCTCTCTGGCCGGGTGGACGGTCACCGGATTTTTTCTGGTATTCCATTACCGCTATCCCTTCAAGCTGTTGGGGTTGTATGCGGCCCCACTGGCCGCGACGATGATGATCATCTCGGCCCGCCTGCCCATGGAACCCGACCGGATACAGGATTCCCTCAAGAGCATATGGGTCGCTTTTCACGTGATCGTCATCTTCATCGGAGAAGCGGCCCTGGCCTTCGCCTGCGGGGTCGGCATTCTCTACCTGGTCCAGGAGCACGCCATCAAGACCAAAAAGCGCGGCTTTTTTTACCGACGGCTTCCCTCACTCGAGTTTCTTGACAACACCGGCTATGCCTGTATAATTACCGGTTTCACCATGGTCACCATCGGCCTGATCAGCGGCTTCCTGTACGCCAAAACGGTCTGGGGCAGGTTCTGGAGCTGGGACCCCAAGGAGGTATGGTCGGGCATCATGTGGCTTTTTTATGCGGTGCTGCTCCATGAACGGCTGATGGTGGGCTGGCGGGGGCGACGCTCCGCCATCATGTCCATCATCGGCTTCATGGTCCTGATGTTTACGTTCCTGGGGGTTAATTTTTTACTTCAAGGACACCACGGAGAGTTTACGCAATGGTAAATCATGCGCTCCGAACCGATATAACCGAACCGGGCCGTTCCAAGGGCGATTCCGTGCCCGGTCATCCGGCCCGAAAGGCGCTCGATTCCACGCCCGGGGCCGCCCGGCTCAAGATCGTGCTGATCGGTATGAATCACAAGACCGCCGAGGTGGAGCTGCGGGAATGTCTCGGCTTCAGCCACGAAGAAGCGGATGCCGCCCTTCAGAGTTTTCAAGACGCACCGGCCATCGCCGAGGTGGTTCTGATCTCCACCTGTAATCGGATCGAAATCCTGATGGCCACCCCTTCACCGGAAGCCGCGGTGGAAACGGCCAAAACCTACCTGGCCCGATCCAAGGCCCTGGAGGTGAGGCGGTTCGAGCACGCCCTCTATATTCTGGAAGGGGACGACGCGGTGCGGCACATCTTTCGTGTGGCGGCCAGCCTCGATTCCATGGTGGTAGGTGAACCCCAGATTCTGGGACAAATCAAGGAAGCCTATCGCTCCGCCACCCTCAAAAAATCCTCCGGGGTGATCCTGAACCGGCTGCTTCACAAAACCTTTTTTGTAGCCAAACGGGTGCGAAGCGAAACCGGCATCGGGGACCATGCCGTGTCCATCAGCTATGCGGCCATTGAACTGGGCCGCAAAATCTTCGGGGCCCTGGAAGAAAAAAAGGTCCTTCTGATCGGGGCCGGCGAAATGGCGGAACTGGCGGTGGAGCACCTGATCCGCCACCGCTCCGGAACCATTTTCGTGGCCAACCGCACCTTTGAACGGGGGCTGGAGCTGGCCGATCGCTTCAACGGCCGGGCCATCGGTTTCGAAGAGATTCCGGCCCGTATAAAGGATGTGGACATCATCATCAGCTCCACCGGGGCCGCCGGGTTCATCCTCAATCGGAATCAGGTCAAGGGGGTGATGCGCGCCCGAAAAAACCGGCCCCTCTTTTTTATCGATATCGCCGTTCCGAGGGATATCGATCCGGAGATCAACCGTCTTTCCAATGTTTATGTCTATGATATCGACGACCTGAAGGATGTCATCGAGGAGAATATCGAAGACCGCAACCGCGAGGCGGCCCGGGCCGAACGGATCATCGACGAGGCGGTGATCCGGTTTCGCGGGTGGTATCAGAGTCTGGACGTGGTGCCCACCATCGTGGCCCTGCGGGAAAAAATGCTGACCATCGCCGAGGGGGAAATTCGCAAGACGTTGGCCCATTCCTTGTCACATCTTTCAAACGAGGATACCGCCGCCCTGCGGCGGATGACCGACGCACTCATCAACAAGATCCTCCATGACCCGACCCTCTTTTTGAAAACCGACGGCTGCCGGGGCGGCAAATCCGTCTATCTGGATGTGACCCGAAAACTCTTCAAACTGGATGAGGAATAGAACGAAACAACGAGGTTGGACATGAAAAAAACAGCGTTTCTGTTTCCCGGGCAGGGCTCCCAATCGGTGGGAATGGGAAAGGATATTTACGAAAAATATGATTTTGTCAAAGAGATTTTCGATCGGGGCCGAGAGGTGACCGGCATCGATCTGGCCCGGCTCTGTTTCGAAGGCCCCATGGCCGAGTTGACCGAAACGGTGAACCTTCAGCCGGCGGTCACGGCCGTCAACCTGGCCTTTTTATCGATCCTCACCCGGGAAGGGATTCTGCCCGATATCTCTGCCGGGCATTCCCTGGGAGAGTACAGCGCCCTGTGCGCCGCCGGCGTGATATCCGAATCCGATGCCCTGAAGCTGGTGCACCGCCGAGGGGAACTGATGCACCGGGAGGCTCTGAAACATCAGGGCGCCATGGCCGCCGTGATCGGGCTGCCCATTGAAGCGGTCCGGGAACTGGTCGAGAATACGGAAGGGGTGGTTTCGGTGGCCAACCACAATGCGGAAAAACAGATCGTCATCACCGGGGCCCCGGAACCGGTGAAAGCGGTATCGGAAGCGGCCGCGGCCCAAAAGGCAAAGGCCATACCCCTCAAGGTGAGCGGGGCCTGGCACAGTTCACTGATTCAGGGGGCCGAGGCGGAATTTGAAAGCGTTCTTCAATCCGTCCCCTTTTCCCCGCCGGCCGCCCCGGTGGTCCACAATGTCACCGCGGATACGGAGCAGGACCCGAAGTCGATCCGCGCCCTGATGGCCCGGCAGTTGTGCAGCCCGGTTCGATGGTATGATTCGGTGCTCAGACTGACTGCGGAAAAGACGGCGGTCTTCGTGGAGGTGGGGCCGGGAAAGGTGCTCACCGGACTGGTCAAAAAAATAGTGGACCGGGATTACCCGTGCGACATCTACAACATCAACGACCTTCCCGGTCTGGAAACCTTTCTGAAGGCGGTCCGGTGAGGGCGGATATAAGGGATATAAGAGATTCAGGAATCCGATTCGGGCTTGGGCTCCACGGGAAACTTGAGGTATTGGACCCCTTCCTCTTTCAGCACCTTTTCCTCGTCGGAGGTGCTCTTCCCCCGAATATTTCGCGGTTCGGCCGCTCCGTAGTGGATTTTTAGGGCCTCCTTGGCGAAATCACACCCCACATCGTCGAAATGGGTATCCAGAAATTCCGTAAACTGCCGCCGCAGTGCCGTCAGCTGCTCCGAATTTTCGGCGCCCGCCGGCGGCTTCGGAGAGGGAGATTTGATACCGAAAGTGCTGAGCGCCTTGGTAATCTCGGTGCTATCACACACCGGGCAGGAGATCAGGGATTTTGCCTGTTGTTCCTCATACCCTCGGCTGTCTTCGAACCACCCCTCGAATCGATGCCCTTGCACACATTGTAAATCAAACACAATCATACACGACCCACCTCGGTTGAAAAATAACTCTTTTTTGTCAAATTATCACACCTCTAAACATTTTCAAAGAAATTATTTGACAGATTATTTCAATTAGACACAATATAAGGTCTTTTAACAAAAATCGACAATAGTTTACGGAGAGATATCGCTGATGAAATGGTTAAGTGCAGCCATCGGAATTTTTTTCCTGCTTGTGGCTTCCCCATCCAATGCCCAGAACACCATGTATGTAAACGACGTCATCAAGATCACCATGCGAACGGGCCCCGGCATCGATCATAAGGTCATCGCCATGCTCCAGTCGGGAGAAACGGTGCAGATGCTGGAGCAGAATCCCGACTGGTCCAAGGTGCGGCTTCCCGACGGGAAAGAGGGATGGGCCTTGACCCGCTTTCTCACCAGCAAAAAACCGAATGAAGTTCAGCTGCGGCAGATCGAAGAAGCCTATGAAGAATTGGATCAGAAAGCCGATTCCCTGATTCAGGAAAATGCGGAACTTCACGAAGAAAACCAGCGACTGCTGTCCCGGTCCGAGGCGACCCGCCAGGACCTGGAGCAACTGTCCGAATCCTATTCCAATTTGAAATCGGAGTCGGCAGATTACCTGAACGTCAAGACCGCCTACGAAGAAGCCGCCACCGAACTGAAAACCCAGCGGGAAAAGGCGGAGGTCATGACCGCGCGGGTTTCAAAGCTGGAATGGAAACGCAATGTGATGTGGTTTCTGAGCGGCGCCGGGGTCTTTCTGTTGGGATTCATCATCGGCGGCTTCAATGAAAAAGGAAAACGCCGGCGCTCTCCTTACCTATAAGATCTTCCGAGATATACTTGCCGGGGCCGCAAACCGGCGACGGAATGTCGATGAACAGGCACAACACAGGAGTCACCCATGAAACACGAAACCGATTTTTTGGTCATCGGCAGCGGCGTCGCAGGGCTCACCTTTGCTCTCAAGGTTGCGGCGCACGGACGGGTCGCGGTGGTCACCAAAAAGGAAACCCCCGACAGCAATACCGCCCTGGCCCAGGGGGGGATCGCATCGGTGTTCGACAAGCTCGATTCGTTCGACCTTCATATTCAGGACACCCTGGCTTCCGGAGACGGACTCTGCAATCGGGAGGTGGTGGAGCAGGTGGTCAAAAACGGTCCCGACCGGATTCGGGAACTGATCGATCTGGGGGTCCACTTCAACACCACCGATTCAGACGAATCGGAACCGGTGAAAGAAGTCGACCACCTGGATCTGGGCCGGGAAGGAGGCCATTCCAAGAACCGGATCGTCCACGCCCTCGATATGACCGGCCGGGAGGTGGAACGGGTGCTGGTGGAAAAAGCCCGGTCCCATCCGAACATCCGCCTGTTTGAACACCACATCGCCGTCGATCTCATCACCTACTCCACTCGAATGAAGCGGGGACTGATCACCACCGCACAAGACGCTTACTGCTGCGGCGCCTACATCCTCAATCGGGAGAGCCAGCAGGTGGAGACCTTCAGCGCCGGCATCACCATTCTGGCCTGCGGCGGAGCGGGCAAGGTCTATCTGTATACCTCCAATCCCGATATCGCCACCGGCGACGGCATCGCCATGGCCTACCGGGCCGGGGCCACGGTGGCCAACCTGGAATTCGTTCAGTTTCATCCCACCTGCCTCTACCATCCCGATGCCAAAAACTTTCTCATCTCCGAGGCGGTCCGGGGAGAAGGCGGAGTGCTCATCGACAGGACCGGAAACGCCTTTATGAAAAAATACGATCCCCAGAAGGACCTGGCCTGCAGAGATGTGGTGGCCCGGGCCATCGATGCGGAGATGAAACGAAGCGGGGCCGATTCGGTGTTCCTTGATATTTCCATGCGCTCCCCTGAATTTATTCGGGAACGATTCCCGAATCTCCATGAAAAATGCCTCTCTTTCGGCATCGACATGACCCGGGAACCGATTCCGGTAGTGCCGGCCGCCCATTACATGTGCGGCGGGGTGGCCACCGACCTGGCCGGTCGAACCGATGTGCATCGGCTGTACGCCATCGGCGAAACCGCCTGCACCGGCCTGCACGGGGCCAACCGGCTGGCCAGCAATTCGCTTCTGGAGGCCCTGGTTTACGGACATGAGGCGGCCCGGGAAGCGGCCGAGGAACTGAAGCTTCTGAAGACGGACGGTCTTCCCGATCTTCCGCTGTGGGACGAGGTGGGCGCCTCCGACAGCGATGAAGCCATTATCGTGGCCCACAACTGGGACGAAATTCGACGCTGCATGTGGAACTACGTAGGAATTGTCCGTTCCGACAAACGTCTGGCCCGGGCCCGGCGACGAATCAAAATCATCCAGAGCGAGATCCAGGAATACTACTGGAATTTTAAGGTTTCTCCGGATCTGGTGGAACTGCGCAACATCGCCATGGTCGCCGAGCTCATCATTAAAAGCGCCCTTCATCGCAAGGAAAGCCGGGGCCTGCATTACAACCTTCGGTATCCTTATCGGGACGACAAGCGATGGTCCAACGACACCCTGATTCGACGTCCGATCATGGGATAAATCATTTAGGGGGGCGGGTCCTTTCAACCGCTGAATCGCGTTGACAAGCCTGATTTCGGCCTTATTTTAAACCAAAATTTCAAGTCGTTTTTTTCAAAAAGTATGACCATTTCCAATTTCCATTTCAGAAGACTGAGTTAGGGGCCATTCATGACAACCAAAAGATGTTACTACGAAACGCTCGGACTGAGCCGCGATGCGGATGACCGTGAAATCAAGGCGAAATACCGAAAACTCGCCATGCAATTTCATCCGGACCGAAACCCGGGAGATAAATCGGCCGAAGAAAAATTCAGGGAGGCCGCCGAGGCCTATGACGTGCTTCGTGATCCCCAAAAGCGAAGCATTTATGACCAGTTCGGCCACTCCGGGCTTGAGGGCTCCGGTTTTTCTTCCAATTTCGGCGGTTTCGAGGACATTTTTTCAAGCTTCGGCGACATATTTGAAGATTTTTTCGGATTCGGAGGCAGACGCGGCCGGGCCAGAACCCAGCGCGGGGCGGATCTTCGATATGACATGCAGCTCGATTTCATGGATGCCGCCTTCGGCACCGAAACCCATATTGATGTCGAAAAACTGGAGACATGCTCCGATTGCAACGGAAGCGGCTGCGCCCCGGGCACCCAGCCGGAGACCTGCTCCCAATGCGGCGGCGCCGGTCAGATCTCCCGGTCCCAAGGTTTTTTTACGGTTCGGACCGCCTGCCCCCACTGCCGCGGTACCGGCAAAAGCATCCCCAACCCCTGCACCACCTGTCGCGGAGCCGGTAAAATCAAGGCAAAAAAGAGGGTGGCTGTCAAAATTCCCGGCGGGGTGGATACCGGTTCCCGGCTTCGGCTTACCGGGGAAGGCGAACCCGGCGGCAACGGCGGCCCTCCGGGCGACCTGTATGTCTTCCTCCATGTGAAACCCCACGACTATTTTCAGCGGGACGGGGACAATGTGATCTGCCAAATACCCATCAGTTTTGTCCAGGCGGCTTTGGGAGATGAAATCGAAGTGCCGACACTCAACGGTGAAAAGACCCTGGAAATCCCCAAGGGGACTCAGCCGGGCGACATTTTCCGATTTCACGGAGAAGGCATTCCCTCGCTTCGGTTCAGCAGGCGGGGCGACCAGATCATTCAGGTGAACGTCAAAACCCCCACCAATCTCTCCAAAAAACAGGAGAGTCTGCTCAAAGAATTCGCCAGCCTCGAATCCAAAAAGTTCAGCACCAAGCTGAAGAACATGTTCAAGGGCGGAAACCAGTCGAGAGCCGCTCAATAACCCGGGACGGCCTATAACGGATACGGAATTATGTTTGAACTGAAAGTGACGACCCGGTTCGCCGCGGCCCATCAACTCAAAATGGTGGGAGAAAAATGTGAAAACCTTCACGGCCACAACTGGAAGATCGAGGTCTATGTGGGGGGAGATCGACTGAATTCGGCCGGGGTGCTGATGGACTTCGGCGACATCAAAACCCATGTGGCCGACCTCATGAAGACCCTCGACCACAAGTTCTTGAACGAACTCGAGTTTTTCAGGGACGGCGCGCCCCCCTCATCGGAGCATATCGCCTGGTATATCGGCAGGGAATTGGAAAAACGGATCACCGAACCGGGAATCCGGGTGACCCGGGTGACGGCGTGGGAATCGGATGACGCCTGCGCCGCCTATATACCTGATTAGTATCGAGGCTGTTCGACAGCCGTCTTACACCGCCCCGCCCGTTTCAGACCACCGTTTCAGCAGTTCGTCCCGGGAAATCACGGCGGTGACGTCCGCCACATGGTTTCGGATATTGTCGAGCCCGCCCTCCTGCCGGTCCACCAGAATGACCGCCCTGACCACATTCAAGCCCTCTGCCCGGGCCCGTTCGATCGCCTGGATGGTGGACCCGCCGGTGGTGGCCACATCATCGATAATCGCCACCCGCTCTTCAGGGGTCATATCCCCTTCGATCCACTTCACGATACCGTGGTCCTTCCGTGTCTTTCGAATAGAAAACGCCTTCACCGGCCGCCCCTTCAGCTCGGAGGCGAATGCTGCCGCCACCGCGATAGGATCGGCCCCGAAGGTCAGCCCCCCGACCCCGCTTACTTCGGCGTCTCGAATCGCCTCGAACACCAGGTGCCCGGCCAGATACATGCCCCGAGGGCTCAGGGTGGTCGGTTTGCAGTTGACGTAAAACCGGCTCATTCGACCGGAGACCAGCTTAAAGGAGGGCTCAGGGGTGTATTTGAAGGATTTGTCGCACAACATGGCGATCAATTCCGGCTTCAGCTCTGATTCCGGGTCATTTACCATTTTCTCGTTCACCTTTTTATCCGGTTATCCGGTTATCCGGCGGACATCCGGTCCGGGGCCGTTCTTTCCCGGCGTATGAGGAATCATAGGATTCCGGCCGGGGAGATGAGGTCTTCATAAGAAGCACTTGATTTTAAAGCGATCTTCCGATAAAAAAGCCTCCACTGGTATGGAAGAAGCATGGTTAATGGGATTCAGTGGAGGCTTTGGGGCAAGGAAAACCGGAGACGGCACTCCCCGCACGCATAGGTTTCTCATACCAATAAAAACCGGCGAGGTCAATTTTAAACTCAGGCGGGTTACCACTCGGGTATGCACTCGGGCGCGGACTCAGGAGCGACATCCCTTTGGAAGTCTTCGAAAAACCCAGCGCGATCATTCAGATGTTCCACGTTTCCAAGCGCTACAGCGCCAAAGCGGCCCTGGTCGATATTTCCCTGGAGGTTGCCGACAACGAGTTCGTGTTTGTCAGCGGGCCCAGCGGTGCGGGCAAGACCACGCTGCTTCGACTGCTGTACATGGGAGAAACCGCAACCACCGGTCAGATCGTGGTGGACGGGCTGAATCTCTCTCGAATCGCCCGCCGGCGGGTTCCATTTCTTCGGCGCAAATTCGGCATCATTTTTCAGGATTATCGGTTGATCCCGAGTCGGTCCGTCTTCGACAACATCGCCCTGGTGGTGGAAGCGGTGGGAACCAGACGCCAATTGATCCGCAAAACGGTCATGAGCCTGCTGAGAACGGTGGGGATGGAGGAGCGCTGGCGGGCGCTTCCCCCGAGCCTCTCCGGCGGGGAACAGCAGCGGGTGGCGGTGGCTCGGGCCATCGCAGGCGATCCCAAGATCATCGTGGCCGACGAACCCACCAGCAGCCTGGACCATGATTCCGCGGAAATCATTCTCAACCTGCTGAAGCAATATCATCAACGCGGGGCCACGGTGATGATCGCTACCCATGACACCGAACTGATCCGCACTACCGGCGGCCGCGTGATCCTGCTCAAGGAAGGCCGTGTGGATGCTGCGGCCCATCTTCCCGCCGGGGCTTCATGATTCTCTATTTTCAGAAGGCGGTTCGGGACCTTCGGGCCAATCTGTTTTTAAATACGGTGACGGTCATTACGATCGCCCTGTCGGTCTTGATTTTCAGCGCTTTTATGCTTTTTTTTGTGAATGCCGACGGATTTCTGCGCCACTGGATCGCCGACATGCGGATCATGGTATACCTGAAGCCGGGCGTCCAACCCGAGGCTGTCGACCGGATGAAATCCCGCATCGAAAACCTGCCCGGGGTTCGGAAGGCGGAGTTCATTTCCAAATCCCGGGCCATGGATCGATTCCGTGACCAGCTCGAACGCCAATCCTCGCTGTTGGATGGCCTTCGAGAGAATCCGCTTCCGGAATCCTTCGAAGTCCGCATGGACATCACGGCCCGGGGGTGGCGGAAGATCGAACCGGTGGCCCGGGAGATCGAGACCCTCAACGGGGTGGCAGAGGTCGAATACGGCCAGCAATGGGTGGGTCGGTTTATTCATGTGCTGAATCTGATCCGGGTGGCCGGGTATGCCCTCGGGGGGCTGTTTTTCGGAGCCGCCGTCTTTTTTGTGGCCAATACCGTCCGGCTGGTGCTTTATTCCCGGCGGGACGAGGTGGAGATCATGCGCCTGGTGGGAGCGTCTGAAGGGTTCGTCAAAGACCCCTTTTATATTCAAAACCTGATCATGGGAACCCTCGGGGGACTCCTCGGAATCACCATCCTCTATTTCGGGTACCGGTTTATCGCGGCCAATGTGGCGGCGGAGCTTTCGACGGTCTCCTTTCAGCTGATCTTTCTGCCCTTTCGAATCTCCTTGGGAATTCTTCTGGGAAGCATGTTTGTCGGATGGTTGGGATGTTTTATTTCTCTCAGACAATTTTTAAAAACCTGATCCCGGCCCTGGCGGTCGGAATTGTTCTTCTTCTTGCGGACGGCCGATCCGCCCTCTCGGAAACGCCGCCCGACGAACCGCCGGCATCGGAGAAAGAACGTATCGAGCAGGAAGCCTCCGCGGTCAAGGACAAAATCGAGACCCGGCAAAAAGAGGTCCGGAAATTCACCCGGAAGGAGCTGGAAACGGTCGAGCGCCTCAACGATATAGACAAATCCCTGAATCAGGTTCGAAAACAGGTCTCCGCATCCGAAAAGGAATTGTCGGATCTGTCGACTCGGATTGAAGCGACCGAAACCCGGCTCAAGGCGCTGACGCAGCGAATTCATCAGACCGAGAAGGTGGCCTCCCGGCGGGTGGTCGGGCTTTATAAGTTGAACAGCCTGGGCAAGATTCACTTACTGGCCGGGGCCGACTCCATGAATGATTTTTTTCAGCGGAAAAACGCCCTGGAACGGATTCTGACCCATGATGAACAGTTGCTGGCTACACTCAAAAAACAGCAGACCGAGCTTCAGAATCTGGCCGAACATCTCCACAAAAAAAAAGAGACCCGAACCCGGATTCAATCGGAATACGACGGCCAGATGCGGGAACTGAAACGCCAAAAGACCGGCCGGGCGGCCCTGTTGGAGCGGATCCGCACCCGAAAGTCCTTGGCTCGGGCCTCTCTGTTCGCTCTCAAGCGATCGGCCGACAAGCTGGATCAAAAACTCAGGAGGCTTCAGCAGGAACACCGGCCGAAAGAACCGGCGGAAACCGCAGAGGGTCCGTTCGCCGCGTTAAAAGGCTTGCTTAATATGCCGGTAAGGGGTAAAATAACTTCATTTTTCGGGCCTTACAAAAACACCGAATTCGACACCCTCAATTTTCAGAGCGGCATTCAAATCGCAGCGGACAGGGGAAAGCCGATTCATTCGGTTGCACCCGGAGAGGTCATCTATTCCAATTGGTTCAGAGGTTACGGAAATATGATTATTATCGACCATGGGAACCATTACTATACCCTCTATGCCCATGCCGAAGAACTGTTCAAATCCAAAGGTGAGCCGGTGAAAACCGGAGAAACCATTGCAAGCGTGGGAGACACCGGCTCGATTTCCGGCCCGGGGCTCCATTTCGAGGTGCGACACCACGGAAAGCCGGTAGATCCGCTGGAATGGCTCAAAAAAGGATAAAAGGAGTTTAAGGAATGTTTCACAAAACCGAGGGATACACGAGACTGACATTTTTTCTGGCGATCATCGCCGCCGCCCTGTGCGGAATCATCGGCTCCGGGTTTTACCACACCCTGTCGGCCAGCGATGAAGAGACCTATCAGGGCCTGAAAATATTCGCCGACGTCATCGACCTGGTGGAAAAAAACTATGTCGACCCGGTGGATACCAAAGATCTGATTCAAAAGGCGATCCAGGGGATGGTCGGCAGCCTTGACCCCCACTCCCAGCTGCTGCCGCCCGAGGCCCATGAAGAGCTTCGCATCGACACCAAAGGCGAGTTCGGCGGTATCGGCATCGTGATCACCATGGAAAAAGAGCTGCTCACGGTCATCTCCCCCATTGAGGGGACCCCGGCCCAGGAAGCCGGGGTGGAAGCCGGCGACGTCATCATCGAAGTGGACGGAGAAACCACCCAAGATATGATGCTGTGGGAGGCGGTCAAAAAAATGCGGGGACCCAAAGGGGAGCCGGTGGTCATCACGGTGCTCCGGGAAGGGGAAGCCGAGCCCATCGAATTTACCCTGGTACGAGATATCATTCCCATTGAGAGCGTCAAATCCCTGACCCTTCAACCGGGATACGGCTATATCCGCATCACCAATTTCCAGGAAAGCACCACCGACGACGTTCGGGCGGCCCTGTCGAAGCTGAAAAAGGGCGACACCCCCTTGAAAGGCCTGGTGCTCGATCTACGGGATAACCCGGGCGGCCTGCTGGACCAGGCCATCAGTGTGTCCGACGCATTCCTTCAGGGCGGCGATATCGTCTCCATCAAGGGTCGTCAGAAACGGCACACCAAGGTATTCAAAGCCCATGCCGACCGGGATGACGCACGGTTTCCCATGGTGGTGCTGATCAACGGCGGCAGCGCCAGCGCCTCGGAGATCGTTTCCGGGGCGCTTCAGGACCACAAGCGGGCGGTCATTCTGGGCACCACCTCCTTCGGCAAGGGCTCGGTTCAGACGGTGGAGAGCCTGCGGGACGGATACGGCCTGAAGTTCACCATCGCGCGGTATTATACCCCCAACGGACGCTCCATTCAGGCCGAGGGCATCGTCCCCGATATCATCGTCAAACACCGATATGTGGAGGAGAAAGAAGAAGAAGAAGAAGGACCGCTTCGAATACTCAAGGAAAGAGACCTGCGAAACCACCTGAACGCTCTGCCGCCGATGATCGAGGAGGAAGAGGAAGGGTCCGAAGATGAAACGGAAGAGCTCGATCCAGCCGAAGACCGGTCGAACCGGCAAAAAGAGCGCAGACGGAGATCCCAGAACCGGTACGGCCCCCTGACTAAAGAAAATCTCCAATCGGACAATCAGGTCATGCGGGCCTTGGAAATTCTTCGGGGTTACCAGATCTTTTCGGATGCGCGGGGCTGATTCTTCGGCCTTATGCAGGCCGATTGAAGATTAAAGCACATGCCGCTTCCACCGCATATAAAAACCGGTTCGGCCGCCCGATTCGGATGGATCGGGGCGGCCGGGCTTTTCCTGGGGGTGCTCCTGGGGGCGGCCGGGTGTTCGTCGAATCGGACGGTCGGCTATCGAACCGAGGTCGACACCATTCCTCCGGACCGGGGAAGACCCGTCTACGAGGTCTATTCACCCGACATCCTGATGCCTTCCAAGGAGATCCCCGGTAAAGCGATTCGAAAGTACGAAGGCATCCCGCGGGTGGCGATCATCATCGACGACGTAGGATATGATCGAACGATCGCTGAAAACCTGCTTTCCCTGGACGCGGCGCTCACCTTTTCCGTTCTTCCCCACAGCCCTCACCGGAAAGTACTCATTTCGAAGATCGCATCCCAGGGGCGGGAGCTGATGCTTCATCTTCCAATGGAACCGATCGAATATCCGAAAGTAGATCCGGGCCCCGACGCGCTGATAACCCGCATGGACCCGGATCGGCTTCTTGATCGGCTAGAAGCGCATCTCAACGACATGCCCGAGGCGGCGGGGGTGAACAACCACATGGGCTCCCGAATGACGGCCCGGTTTCCGGATATGTACCGCATTTTTTCGGTTCTCAAGGAACGGCGACTGTTTTTCATCGACAGCTACACCACCCCGGACAGCGCCTGCCTCCCGTCCGCCCGCCTGATGCGGATTCCGTTTGCACGGCGGGATGTCTTCCTCGACCATTCCCAGGATCCGGCGGATGTCCGAAGCCAGATCAATCGACTGATCCGGCTGGCGGAGATCTATGGGGAAGCCGTCGCCATCGGCCACCCTCATCCGGTCACCTATGCGGTGCTGAAGAGGGAACTGCCGAGGCTTTTACAGCGGGTTGAAATCGTGCCGGCCTCTCACCTGGTTCATACCGTCGGGTGATATGCGCCGAATGAAGAAGAAATCACCTTTTTGCCCACGCTTACCCGCTTTATGCGTTTATCCTTCAGGGGAACCCCTTTAGGTAGGGAAACCCCTTTAGGCTTTCAGACGGATCAGCTGACCATTGATCAAAGGAGTGCGATTCATGTTTCACAAAAATGACGGCTACAGCAAACTGACCCTATCTCTGGCAATCGTCGCCGCGGTGGTCTGCGGCATCGTCGGATCGGGGTTTTATCGAAGCCTTTCGGCCGGGGATATGCGGACCGACGACGGATTGAAGATATTTGCCGAGGTGGTCGAACTGATAGAGCGAAATTATGTGGACCCGGTGGAAACCAAGGACCTGATCCAGAAAGCGATTCAGGGGATGGTCGGAAGCCTGGATCCCCATTCCCAACTGATGCCCCCCGAAGCGGTTGAAGAGCTTCGCATCGATACCCAGGGGGAATTCGGCGGCATCGGCATCGTGATCACCATGGAAAAAGAACTCTTGACGGTGATCGCCCCCATCGAAGGAACCCCGGCTCAGAAAGCCGGCGTGGAAGCCGGCGACATCATCATCGAGGTGGACGGGGAAACCACCAAAGACCTGATGCTGTGGGAGGCGGTCAAAAAGATGCGGGGGCCCAAAGGCGAACCGGTGGTGATCACCGTATTTCGGGAGGGAGAACCGGACCCCATCGAGTTTACGCTGGTGCGGGATATCATTCCTATCGACAGCGTCAAGCACATGGCCCTTCAGCCGGGATACGGCTATATCCGCATCACCAACTTTCAGGAAAGCACCACGGACGACCTTCAAAAGGCCTTGGCCGACCTGAAAAAGGACGGCGACTTAAAGGGTCTGGTGCTGGATCTTCGGGACAATCCCGGCGGTTTGCTGGATCAGGCCGTGGAGGTATCCGACACCTTTCTTCAGGAGGGAGACATCGTCTCCATCAAGGGCCGTCAGGAAAGGCACACCAAGGTGTACAAGGCCCATCCCGACCAAGATGACAACCGGTTTCCCATTGTGGTGCTGATCAACGGCGGCAGCGCCAGCGCCTCGGAGATCGTTTCCGGGGCCCTTCAGGACCATAAACGGGCGGTCATTCTGGGCACCACCTCCTTCGGAAAGGGCTCGGTTCAGACCTGGGAAACCCTTCGCGACGGATACGGCCTCAAATACACCATCGCCCGTTATTACACCCCCGAAGGGCGGTCGATTCAGGCCCAGGGCATCGTCCCTGACATCCTGGTCAAGCACCGATACATGGAAGAAGCCGAGGAATCGGACATGGAGATGCTCAAGGAAAAAGACCTTCGGAACCATCTGGAAACCCTGCCCGTTTTGGAGGATGAAGCAGATTCGAAAGCATCCGAGTCCCCCGGAAAAAAATCCGGGCAAAAATCCAAACAGCGACGCAGATCCGAAAACCAGTACGGCCCCTTGAGCAAAGAAAATCTCCAGACCGACCACCAGGTCATGCGGGCCCTGGAAATTTTAAAGGGGTACCATATTTTCGCGGCGGCCCGGGGGTAGGCGTTTCAGGGTTTTTTTCTCGAAGCCGCAGGATGAATCATTCGGCCGCTCGCCACTGAGCGGCCATTTTTCTTGTTTACATGGAATCGCACTTCTGATATTCTGATTTGTTATTGTGAGCATTTTGTAATATCCACTCGTTCAATGCAAAGGTCTCGCCATGAAACAAGAAGACATCGAATATTTCAGGATACTCCTTTCAGAGCGGCTGCAGGAACTGTTGAGCCACGCAGATGATACCGTTTCCGGAATGACCCACCATAAAGAAAATTTTCCAGACCCTACGGATCGGGCCTCCCTGGAAACCGATCGGAATTTTCTGCTTCGCATTCGAGATCGCGAAAACAAGCTCATCAAAAAGATCAAAACCACCTTGGAGCGGATCGAAGACGGCACCTTCGGGATCTGCGAAACCTGCGGGGAAGACATCTCTGTGGCCAGACTCAAGGCCCGGCCGGTGACCACCCAGTGCATCGAATGCAAGACCAAGGAAGAAGCGATGGAGAAGGCCCTTGGGCTCTGAAAGCCGCGGAAAGATAGACCTTCACATCCATTCCAACGCCTCGGACGGAACCTTCTCCCCCGCCGAAATCGTTCACCAGGCCCAAGCGCTTCGTCTGGGGGCGATCGCCATCACCGATCACGACACCATCGACGGCGCCAAAGCGGCCCGGGAGACAGCCCCACGGTCTTCGGTGGAGATCTTGACCGGCATCGAAATCAGTGCCGAATCGCCGCCCTTTTATCGATGCCCGGGCAGCTTCCACATCCTCGGCTACGGAATTCGCCTGAATGATCCCCCCCTGAACCGCACCCTGGCGGTGCTTCAGGAGGCGCGGAAGAATCGAAACCCCCGAATTATCGAATGTCTTCAGGAAATGGGTCTGGCCATCACCCTTCAGGAGGTGATCGCCTCGGTGGGGGATGCACAGATCGGCCGGCCCCACATCGCCCGAGTGATGCTCGAAAAAGGCTTTGTCGCCTCCATTGACGAGGCCTTTGACCGCTACCTCGGCACTCATGGGCCGGCCTACGTGGATAAATACCGAATCCCCTGTGAAGACGCCATCGGCCTGATTCGCGGCGCCGGGGGCATTCCGGTGCTGGCCCATCCGGGCTTGCTGAAACCCGAAACCGATGTCCCCTTCGACCGCATGATATCGATGCTCAAGGAAATGGGGATCGAGGGCATCGAGGTCTATTATCCGGAACATTCGGTCTCCCGAACCGAATATTACGGCGATATCGCCCGCCGATACGATCTTATGATCACCGGAGGGTCCGATTTTCACGGCGCCATCAAACCCGACATTCCGCTGGGCGGCGGGGAAGGATTCCACATTCCTTTTATCGTGTACGAGCAACTGAGGCGACGCTGCCGGAGATGAGGCCCGCCATGGAATTTTCCGAACTGCAACGCAAACTATCCTATGATTTCTCGGATGAATCCCTGCTGGCGGAGGCGTGCCGCCACAGCTCCTATGTCAACGAACACCCCGAGTCCGGGGTCAACAGCAATGAACGCCTAGAATTTCTGGGGGATGCGGTTTTGAGTCTGGTGGTGAGCCATCTGCTCATGATGCACCACACCCATGTTCCGGAAGGAGACCTCTCCAGAATGCGGGCCACCCTGGTCAATGAAATCCAGCTATCCGAAATCGCCCGAAATCTCGACCTGGGCCGATATCTTCGCATGGGAAAGGGAGAAATCCTCTCCGGCGGCCGAGAAAAGCAATCCATCCTGGCCAATGCTCTGGAGGCGGTTATCGCCGCCGTTTACCTGGACGGCGGATTTCAGGCCGCATTTGAATTCGTTCAGAAACGGTTTTCGACCCTGGTCTCCAGTTTCCCATCCACGGCTTCCGCATTCGATTACAAGAGCAAGCTTCAGGAACTGGTTCAGGTCGGCCGACATGCGGTGCCCACCTATGAGGTGATCGAAGAATCCGGTCCCGATCATGACAAAACCTTCACCGTCCGTATTCAGGTCCGGGGGATCGAAGCGAAAGGTATCGGGAAGAGCAAAAAAACGGCGGAACAGGACGCGGCCAGGAATGCCCTTGAACGTCTGGAACGGGCATAAACCGCCCAAACCGTTTATCGTTCCGGTGTTCATTCCCCATGCCGGATGTCCCCACCGGTGCGTCTTCTGCAATCAAACGGCCATTACCCGGGGCTCCCTCGATCTTCCCTCATCGGAACGGCTTCGGGCCCACATCGAGCGGTTCCTGGCCTATGGAAGGCCCCACCGGTCACCCGCCCAGATCTCTTTTTACGGCGGCAATTTTCTGGGCCTGCCCCCCTCCCGAATCGAATTCCTGCTGAGTGAAGCGGCCGAATTCATCCACACCGGACGGGCGGAAAGCCTCCGTTTTTCCACTCGGCCGGATACCATCGATCGCAACAGCCTGGACCTGTTGACACCCTTTCCGGTGACCGATGTGGAGCTCGGGGCCCAATCCATGGCGGACAGTATCCTGGCCCGGTCCCGCCGGGGCCATACCGCCGAGAATACCAGACAGGCGGTAAATCTCTTAAAGGAACGGGGATTTCGAATCGGACTCCAGATGATGGTCGGACTTCCCGGTGACTACATGGACACCGCCATGGAGACCGGTCGGCGCATCGCGGCGCTTCGCCCCGATTTCGTCCGCATCTATCCCACCGTGGTCCTTCGGGGAAGCCCCCTGGCCCGGTGGTATCGATCGGAACGCTATCACCCCTGGTCTCTGGATAAATCGGTCTCTGTGGTGGCAGATCTTTATGATCTATTTTCCGGACAGGGGATTCCGGTCATTCGAATGGGCCTTCAGGCCGATGCCGATCTTCAACCCGGGGCAGCCTTTCTGGCGGGTCCCTACCATCCGGCCTTCGGCCATCTGGTCCACGGCCGCCGATTTTTAAATGCGGCGATGGATCTGATTCAAACCCATGCACTCGGCCGGTCGGAGGTTTCGATCGAGGTTCATCCGCAAAACGAGTCGAAAATGAGAGGGAATCGTAATCGGAATATTGAAATTCTAAAAGATCGGTTCCATATTAAAACAGTGAAGATGATCCGGAATGTCGGAATACCGGACTCGGAAATTCACCTGTTGTCAGGTTCCTTTCGGTACCGAGGCAGGCTCGGCGACCACCGGGAAAGGTTCAAACCGGCACAACCAGATACCGCTCAGGGAGGATACTATGTCGGACAACAACATCTATGACGTGATCATCGTCGGCGGCGGACCCGGCGGCTTGAGCGCCGCCATCTACGCCATGCGGGCCGCTCTCAAAACAGTACTGGTGGAAATGGCGGTTCCCGGCGGGCAGGTGGCCCTGTCGGATGAGGTCGAAAACTATCCCGGATTTGAAAAAATCACCGGGTCGGAACTGTCCATGAAATTTTCCCAGCATGCCCAGGCGTACGGCCTGGAAATGCTCTCCGATGAAGTGACCGCAGTGGAGCCGGGCTTGGAGTATCATACCGTCAAACTGGCCGGCGGAAACATCCTCAAATCCCACGCGGTAATCCTCGCTACCGGGGGCAGCCCCCGCAAACTGAAGATACCGGGCGAAGACAAATATTACGGGAAAGGGGTCTCCTACTGCGCCGTATGCGACGGCTTCTTTTTCAGGAACAAGACCGTGGTGGTGGTGGGCGGCGGAGACAGCGCGGCCGAAGAGGCGCTCTACCTGTCCAAAATCGCCAAACAGGTCTACCTGGCCCATCGCCGGGACGCCCTGCGGGCCAGCATGATCCTTCAGCAGCGGCTCAAATCCGAGTGCAAGATTGAAATCCTCTGGAATACGATCATGACCGAAATCAAGGCCGATGAGAGCGGGGTGAATGCGGTGGCGCTTCAGGACACTCAGACCGGAGACACCCGGGATCTGGCCACCGACGGGGTGTTCGTTTTCATCGGGTTCGTGCCCAGCAACCAGCTGGTTCCGGCAGGCATCAAGCACAATGCCGATGGGTACGTGGTCACCGACGACAAGTGCGAAACCCAGATCCCCGGCATTTTCGTCATCGGAGATCTTCGGGAAAAATACGCCCGACAGATCGTGGTCTCGGCGGCAGACGGCTGCACCGCCGCTCTGGCGGCGGCCCATCTGGTGGAGACCAAAAAAGGGGGGCTCGACACCTGCGAACTCCCCGAAGGTCTGTAGGAAATCAGTAAAAGAAAATGGTGTGACCGGCCCCCGCTCGGCGGCGGCGAAAGGAAAACCGAGCGGGAGCCGGGTGCGGTTGAAGCCTTATGCTTCTTCAGGCAGGTGAACCACCAGCACCGGCTTTTTCGACCGGCGGAGTACCTTCTGGGCGGTGGACCCCATGATGGCGCCGGTGATGCCCCCGTGCCCGTAGGAACCCATGACGATCAGGTCGCTGTTGCGCTCGTTCGCCACCGATACGATCTTGTCCACCGGGTTTCCGCGAACGATCACGGTTTCATCCATGGTCACGTGGTGCTCCCCGATGTCCTCCTTCATGGTATCGGTGAAATACTCCATCACCTCCCGCATTTCCACATTTTCCCGCCGTTTTCCGATCAGGGCGGTCCGCGCCTCCTGAGCGTTTCGGTCCCGAATCGCCTCCCACTTGTCCTCATCGACAAACCCCATAATCGCGGCGTTCATTCGGGGATCATCATTCAGTACATGGAGAATGGTCAGCTCCGCCCGGTAGGTATTGGCCAGACTGACCGCATAGGCCAGGGCGTTTCTTGCGCTTTCGGATAGATCGGTGGCATAGAGTATCCGTTTGATCTCGATTTTCGGCAATATCATGGTTTTATTCCTCACGTGTGATTCCTGGCTTTGCTTATCGTTTCGGCTGAACCTGAATGATTGCGGATCAGCCGGCCGGCGCGCTCCGCAGCATGTTCCGCAAATTTTTGATCCAGATTCCGCTCAGCAGGTAGGCATAAACATAGGTGCCGATGATGATCAGAACAAACGCCTTTGCAATATCCCAGGGGGTGCCGTCCAGCGAAAACGCCGGCACGTATCCGAATAGGAAGGGACCCAGATAGAGAAATTTTGCAAATTTGAAAGACGCGAAAGCGGTCCTCCACATATTCGCCCCGGCAATAGTGGCGCCCGCAAAAGCGGCGATGCAGACCGGCGGGGTGATGTTGGAGTCCTGGGAAAGCCAGTAGACGATCATATGGGCCGCGATTTCGTTGACCCCCAGATAGGTCAGGGCCGGCACCGCCACCACCGCGGTGATCAGATAAGCCGCGGTGACCGGAACCCCCATCCCCAGCACCAAGGAGGCCAGGGCGACCAGCAGGATGGTCATTACCAGCGACCCGCCGGCCAGCTCGATGACGATATCGGCGAAGGTGAGCACCAGACCGCTGAAGGTCAGCACCCCGATGATGATGCCGATGACGCCGACCGTGGCCCCGATCTTGAGACTGGACTCGGCGCCTTTTCGCGAGGTCTCCACGAACCGCATCAGCTCGGTTCGGGTTTCCGACCGGGGAACTTTCCGGAACCAGTTGAGGACCAAAGCCCCGATCACCCCGAAAAGGATGAGCCGATTGCTGGTCAGAAAACTCCGCAGGCCCTGGGCGACATCCGCCTCCCACCACCCCCATTTGACCCCTTTGCCGGTCACCAGAAAGAGCATGTTGGCGATGAAAATAACCCCCATGATCACCGCAAGGGTGGGGTCGATGCGGTTTTGTTTTTCCTTGAAACTGACCGCGATGCAGGTCGCCAGGCCGAGGATGGCCGAATAGCCGGGGGAATATCCGGTGAGCATGAAAATGGTAATGATGATCAGCGGCATGGTATACAGCCATTCGGTTTTGAGGATATGCATGGGGTCCAGTCCGGATCGCTCCCCCACCACGCCGTGCATTTTGGCTTCATAGTGGACCATCACGAAGACGCTGAAAAAATACATCAGAGCCGGAAAAATGGCCACCAGCATGATTCGGGAGTAAGGCAGCCCGGTCAGCTCGGCCATGATAAAACCGCCGGCGCCCATAATCGGCGGCATGAACATGCCGCCGATGGAGGCCGCCGGCTCGATGCCCCCCGCGATATGGGGTTTGAACCCGGCCCTTTTCATCATGGGAATGGTAAAGGCGCCGGTGGAAACGGTATTGGCAATGGCGCTTCCCGAAATGGAACCGAAAAGCCCGGAAGCGATCACCGAGACCTTGCCCGGCCCGCCGATTTTGTGTCCCACCGCAGCCAATGGAAAATCGATAAAGAATTTCTGGGCCCCGCAGTTCTCCAAAAATGCGCCGAAGAGCACGAAGAGCACCACATAGGTGGCCAGAACATTGGCCATGATCCCGAACACCCCGTCGCTTCGGTAGAAGATGCTGGTGCACAGCCCCTTGAAGGTGTCGCCGGCATGGGCGAACAACTCGGGAAGGTAAGGCCCGTAAACCCCGTATAGCAGCAAGAGAACGCCGAGGATCACGAAAACGCTTCCGACCACCCGCCGGGCCAATTCGATTCCCACCAGAACGCCGACCACGGCGACCGCCTGGTCCAGGGGGGTCTCGATGCCGGTTCGATAATTGATGGCTTCAAAATTGATGATCCAGTACCCGATGGTAGTGATGGAGAGCAAGATCAGAATATAGTCGATCACCCGCCCGATTTTGGATTTGGACTGGTAGGCCAGAAAAATCAAAATATAGGTGACGATGACGTAAATCCCTCGATGATACTGGGTCGAGGCCGGTTCGATGACCGCCGAATAGGAGTAGTAGAGGACCAGAAACACCGACAGGGCATCAAAGATGATTTTTTCAAAACCTTTTAAATTTTTGTACATGTCTTCCTCGCGGGGACGGGTGTCAGGAAAGGAAAATGGGGGATCGGCCCTGTTCAGCCGGTCCCCCGCGATCCGTCATGGAACTGCTTTCATGGAAACGTCTTTACTTGTCCAGCACCCCTTTTTCTTTCCAGAACTTTTCAGCACCCGGATGGAAGGGGGTGACGATGCCTTTGGGGCCGTTTTCAATGCTCATTTCCTTGAAGGTCTTCTTCTGACTGACCATGTGCTTGAGCCCTTCTTCAGTGTAGATGACGGAGAGCAGCTTGTAAACGACATCCTCGGGGACATCCGCGTTGGCCACCCAGAGGGTGGCATCCTGGAAGGAGTTGACATCCTTTTTCACGCCTTTGTAGGTACCCGCCGGAATGACGATCTTGGAAAAATAAGGATATTTTTCAATGAAACCCGATTCGACGGCGTCTTCCCAGAGGTCCACCAGGGCGATATCGTTGGTCTGCGCGGCCATTATCACGGCGCCGCTGGGAAAGGCGGTGAACAGCCAGAAGGCATCCAGCTGATTGTTGCCGAATGCGGCGGCGGCATCGTTGTAGCCCATTGCGTTTCGTTCAATCTTGTCCCAGATGCCCATGTGGTTGAAGAAAAGCTCACAGTTGGCAAAAGCGCCGGACCCGGCATTGCCGACCCCGACCTTTTTGCCCGTCAGCTGTTTGGTGGAGGTGATGTCGGAATCGGCCTGAACCACCAACTGAGCCGGTGCGCCGTAGAGATAGGCCACCGCCTTGACGTTTTCATATTTATTGGGATCATTTTTCATCATCCCGTGCAGCCCCTGGTAGACATGGCCGGAATAGACCGTGCCCATCTGGACCTTGCCGGAGTTGACGCTTCGAAGGTTTTCCACGGAACCTCCGGAAGACTGGGCCAGCACCCGAATGTCTTCGAGATTCTTCACCGGTTTATAGACCTGAATGGCGTTTGCAACCACCTGAAAGGTACCGCCGGCAGGCCCGCCGCCGAAGACAACCCGTTTTTTAACGGCGTGGGATTCGGCGGAAAAACCCAGGGTCAGAACGAGAATGGCACAAATGCTTGCCAGTACGGTAAACAGCTTTGGACGCTTCATACGATTCCTCCTCAAAGTTGGTCGTAGTAAGTTTGAACTGAATGTTCGAGAGCAAACGGATTCCCCTAAGCCCCTCATAACGCGTTCGTTCACCTCCTTCCTTGATTCCATTATTAAAGCAAAATCCATTCCAAACGTCATAAGGGATCGAATCCATTGATTCCCTGGATCTTTCCGTTGCACGGCCGGAAGTATGCCGGCGGAGCGGTCGAAAATCCACCGAAAAAAGGCCAATTTTCGCCGATAGCAGATCATAGTATTCTTTCCGACCGTCCCCGTCCTTAAATAGGGATTTATTCCATTAAAATTTGACACCGGTCCGCGGGCGGCCTATTTTTTGAACAATAAAGCATATTCAATCCTGTGAATTGCATTTACCCATTATAATAAGGAGCGGGCATGATCTTGTACGACGACATCTATTCCTGGAAAGGTTGGGGCGGCAAACTGAAACTCGGCAGCGGTCAATGCCGCCTGCGGATGTATGATTTGAGAAAAAAAAGCGAAAAAGGCGTGGCCCATCTCAAACCCATTATCGTGGTCATTTCGGATCTCCCCGATGAGACCGACTGGGCCCCGACCAAAATGACGGTCAAAAGCTGCGCCAGCCATATCGCCAGCAATGTGGTCAAAGAATTCGATATCGATCCCCACCGAATGATGTGGATCGAACACTACCCGGAACCGGCGGAAAAGGACAACATTCGATATTCCCGGGAACGGTTCGATCTGGCCGAGTTCACCTGGCATGGGCGGGATGCGACCAAAGCGGCCTGGAATCCCCTGCCCAAGGAGATGGTCGAATTGGTGAAGCGACTTCTGGCCGAATCCGAATCACAATAATCTTGCACCCGGAAAAGCCGACTCAATCCCCTTTAGAACCGGCTTCGTAAAGAAGGGCTTGATGAGAAAAATTAATGATCTTCTCGCCATTTGCAATTGACTTTTATGCAATTACGGGGCAGATTGGTTTTTCTCCACGTTTATCCTTGCTCCAAAAAGAAAGATTGGAAAACCCATGCGCATCCACCGTTTTTGGAAAATACCCATGTGGACGGCCGGTCGGCCGAGGTGATAAAAGCGGTTTCTTATGTCCTATGAAAAAGCCTCCATGACCGTCCTCTTCGCCGATATCTGCCAGAGCACACGGCTGTTCGAAACCTGCGGAGACATTCGGGCCCGGGAAATCGTCTCCCGAACCCTCGCCCCGCTCATGGCCATCACCCGGGCCCGCGGGGGATGCGTGGTGAAAACGATCGGGGATGAAATCATGTGTACCTTTCCCGATCCGGAAGCGGCGGTGGTTTCGGCCTGTGAAATGCAACATGCGGTACACAAGGACTCGGCTTTGGCGCCGTGGCCGATCGCCATCCGCATCGGATTTCACCAGGGGGATGTGCTTCAGGAAAACGGGGATGTGTTCGGAGATGCGGTCAACCTCGCCTCCCGCATGGTGGATATCGCCAAAGCGGACCAGATCATCACCACCGGCCGGACCGCCCGGGGGGTATCTCAAGATGCCTGCGGCGGACGGCGGGATCTCGGGCGGATGCGGGTGCGGGGAAAGTCGGAGCCGCTGGAGATCATTGAAATCCTGTGGCACGATGATATCTCCGTCATCACCGTGCTGAATCGGCCGCCGCTGAATAAAGAAATCCTCTCCTTCGCCAAACTGGTGCTTCGACACCGGGACCTCAAAATCGAAGTGCTGGAAACCGACCCCCCCTTTACCATGGGCCGGGGGGATCACAACCGCCTCCACATCGACGACCCGTCCGTCTCCCGCCAGCACGCCGTCATCGAATACCGAAAAAACCGCTACACCCTCATCGACCGAAGCACCAACGGCACCTACGTCCGCATGAACGAAACCGACCCCATTTTCCTCCACCGGGAAGAACTCTACCTTCACGGCCAGGGCGTCATCAGTTTAGGGCAGGAGATCGAGGCCGATCATCCGGAATTGATTCGGTTCAAGTGTCGGCAGTAAAAAAGTCGACGTCCTGTCACCTGAAGATTTTACACGACCCGGTCGGCTTTTTTAACCAACTGGTTTTTTCCTTCTTCCGTTCAGATTTTAAGTTTTGGCTGCTATCTTCTCCAGTTCATCCGATTTCATTTTAAAACTGTGTCTCTCTTCCGGGAACCGCCCGGCTTTCACATCGTCCTTAAATTGAGCAAATGCCTCGGTGGCGATATCGCTGATTTTGGCGTACTGCTTGACGAATTTGGGCACAAACCGGTCGAACAGGCCCACCAGGTCATGGGTGACCAGGACCTGGCCGTCGCAGTGAACGCCGGCGCCGATGCCGATGGTGGGGATGGCGACCGCATCGGTGACCATTTTGGCGATGGGGGCCGGAACGGCCTCCAGGACCAGGGAGAAGCACCCCGCCTTTTCCAGGGCCCGCGCATCCTCCACCAAGGCCTGGGCCGCTTCGGCGCTCTTTCCCTGCACCTTGAAGCCGCCCAAAGCCGAGGCGGTCTGAGGGGTGAGGCCGATATGGCCCTGCACCGGAATGCCGGCCCGTACGATCGCCTCCACCACCGGCGCTGCGCAGAGCCCCCCTTCCAGCTTCACGCAGTCGGCTCGGCCCTCTTTCATGATCCGGGTGGCGTTTTCCACCGCTTTTTCAACCGAGACGTTGTATGACCCGAACGGCATGTCCCCCACCACCAGGGCATGCCGCACCGCCCGGGTCACCGCTTTGATGTGGTGGATCATCTCGTCCATGGTCACCGAAACGGTGTCTTCATAACCCAACACCACCATCCCCAGGGAATCGCCCACCAGGACCATGTCGATCCCGGCCCGGTCCACCAGCAGGGCCCAGGGATAGTCATAGGCGGTCAGCATGGTGATCGGGGTGTCGGATGCTTTTCGGGCCTTGATATCGGGAATGGTCGTCTTTTTCCGCTCTGTCATGGATTCTCCTCTCTTTCCGGGCCGTCGATTGGATAAAATTCAGCCGCACCGATCGCTGGATGTGGCTTCAAGCGCCTTTACTGTCTCCCACAGGAACCGGTTGACCGGCGTGGGAATGCCGACCGCCTTCCCTTCCCGCACCACGGCGCCGTTGATGACGTCCACCTCGGTGCGGGCCCCCCGCAGGATATCCTGAAGCATGCTGGCCCGGTTGGCCGCCGTCTTTTCACAGACCGTCCTGACATGAGACAGGGGGTTTTCATAGGGCAGGCGAATTCCCAATCTTTCGGCCACCGCTGCCGCCTCGGCCACCGCCCCGGCCATGATCGGTTCGCACTCCGGCGTCCTTCCCAGCACCCCGTTGGGGACCCGAAGGACGGCGGCCAGTGCGTTGATTCCCACGTTGATGATCAACTTGCCCCATAGGAGAGAATCCACATCTTCCGACAGGCGGGTTTCAATCCCGGCGGCCCGGAATACATCCACAACAGCCTCGGTGGCTTCACCTGAGCCGCCGATGTGGGTGGGCCCTTCACCGCCGTGGCGAATCCGGCCCGGCCCCAACAGGGTGCCGCCGTGGGAGGTGACCCCGGCCATCACCCGGTCTTCCCGAACCACCGAGGCAATCGTCTCCCGGTTGCCCACCCCGTTTTGCAGGGTCAGAACCCTCCCTTCGCCTCCCAACAGGGGAAGAGCGGTCCGGGCCGCCGATTCGGTCAAATAGGATTTGGTGAAGAGGATCGCCAGATCGAATCCCGGCTGAATCTGTCCGGAGTCGGTGACGGCGGATAAACGACAGGTCCGAGCCGTTCCGTCGACCCCTTCCACGGTAAGCCCCTTCTCGGTGATGGTCCGCACATGCTCTTCATAGGGGTCCACCAGGCAGACCTCGGCTGCCGACGAGAGAAACGAACCGAACAAAGATCCCATGGCCCCGGCGCCGATGATGGCGATGCGCATTTGCTCATCCCTCAATCTAAATGCGGTAGAGGGCCAGGGGCGTGTCCGCCATTTCTCCGTTGGCCGCCTGAAGTTTGCCTTCGTTGGAAATCACCGCCACTCCGCGCTGGTCCGGTCCCGCTTCAAAATACTTTCCGGCGGCGGCCTGAATTTGGTCCCGGTTCAGCTGAAGCAGCCGAGATTTGAACCGCTCCCGGGTTTCGTCGGTAAGCCCGATCAGCTGCCGGTAAAAGGCTCTGCGGGCCGCCTGCCCGGGCGGGTCCGGCCGGTCGATGTCGGAGCAGACCTGAAGGATCGCCTCTTTGATGTCCTCATCGCTGTAATCCCCGGAGCGGATGAAATCGGCGGCCCCGGTAAAGGCTTTCAGGGTGTTGACGATGTGGGGATCGCGATAGGAGGCCATGCAGAAGATTCCGTCTTCAGGATTGTAGATGGAAAAGCCGCCGTAGGCCCCGCCCTTTTCCCGAATCTCCCGGTGGAGAAACAGGGAACGGAGCATCTTGCCGATCACCGCCAGGGCCGGGGCGTCCGAATGGCCCATTCGGACCGTTTCAAAGGCGCTGGCCACAAAAGAGACCGCGGTGGAGGTGGCCCATCCTTCCCGGGGCAATCCGCCGGCACCGGTGTCCAGAGACGGGGGCCGGTATCCTTCGGCCTCGCCGGGGTCCAGTTCATCCAGAATGGACTGAACCGGCGGGGCCGCGGCGGTCAAGGCCGAATCCTCCCCGATCAGAGCCAGCTTGAGGTTTTTTCGGGTAAACAGGTGCTTGCCGATGGATACCAGATCCTCGGACAGGGCCCGCAGCCGCTTCTCGCTTGCATCCTCGGTAATCGATTTAATGGTCTTGAGCTGATGCACCCCCCGCCAGATTTCATTGAGTCGGCGGGTCACCGAGTAGTTTCTCGATGCCAGGGAAATGGCCAGGCTGTGTCCGCTTCGAACCACCCCGGCCTCCAGAGAGGCCCGATACTCCATCAGAAGGGTTTTCAGTCTGCGGGTGTCGGCGAAATTGAATTCGAACAGGAGTTCCCGAAGGATCTCGAACATCTTCTCCTGATTGCGGTTCAAACACTTGCTGTTCAAGGTGATGAAGGGAACGCACAGGCCGTTTTCGTCATACCGGTTGCGGGCATGGGTCGACACCCCGATGCCGCCCAGGTAAAGGTCCAGCAATCCGGATAGTTCAATGTAATCCCGCCGAGCCGTCCCCACCTTGGTAAAGGCATGACAGAAAAAGGGAAGCAGGGGAACCAGCCCTTCCGGCAAAGTGCCGATGCCGGCGGTGGCGGTGAAATAAAAAATCCCGGAAGTGGGCTGTTCAAACCACCAGGTATCCGGCAGATCCCCGTAGGGATCGTCAGGGACCACACTCTTCACTGAAGGCGGAATATCCGACAATTCGAGGGTGGGCAGCACCGTCAGGTTTTCTTCGGATTCCTGAAGTTCTTGAAGCGCTACGGCATCCCGTTGAATCCGGTCGATCTCGTCGGCGGAAAGTTCCGATTTTATTTTGTCCAGTTCCGCTTTTTCCCGTTCCTCTTCCCGGCGGCCCATCTGGGTGTCCGGCACCAGCTTGAAGAGCACCCGGTGGGGATTGTCCAGAAAATGCTTACGAATCCGGTTTTCAAAGAAGGGACCCTGATCCATCTCCTCCCGAAGCCGCTGAATGTCCGATTCGAAATTGAGGATGCGCAGCGGATCCCCTCCGTGAAACCAGCCCCCGGAAAAAGACAGCAGCAACTTGATGCCGTAAGGATAGGGGGAGTTGGACACCTCCTTGCGGTGGAACTCGAGCTGGTGGATGGCCGCTTCGATGAGATCCGGTTGAATCCCGTCTTTGACCAGCTCGTTCAAGACATCGAAGATGATCTTTTCGATCTTGGAGGCATCCGATTCCGCTACGTCCTTGAGTCCGCAGGAAAAAGAGGTGTCCCGGTTGTCGCCGTCGAATCCGGAACCGTCGGACAGGGCCGAGCCCAGCCCCGATTCGATCAGGGCCCGGCGAAGGGGCGAGGCCGGATTGCCCAGCAGGATTTCCCCGAGCAAAGAAAGCGCCAGCACCTCGAAGGTGTCTCGAATGTCGGCGGTCAGCCATCCCACGGCCACCTGGGATTTTTTGGCCGGGTCCTCCCCGGGATCCAGGGGATAGACATAGGTCATCTCCCGGGGTTCGCTCCACCGGGACTGGTTGGGAACATCGGTATTCGGATCAATCTGCTGAAAATGGTCCAGGATCTTCTCCTGAATCATCTCCAGGTGCCGGCGAAGCGGCAGGTTTCCGTAGGTATAGAAAAAGGAGTTGCTGGGATGGTAATGGCGCCGGTGAAACGCCAGCAGGGCTTCGTGGGTCAGGGACGGAATCTCCTTGGGATCACCGCCGGAGTTGTTGCCGTAGGTCGTATCCGGATAAAGGGCGTTCATCAGAGAGCGGACCATCACCTGGTCCGGAGACGACATGGCCCCCTTCATTTCATTGAAGACCACGCCTTTATAGACCAGTCGGTCCCCCTCCAGCTCCATACGATGCCCCTCCTGCTTGAAGTTGAGGGCGTCCAGAATGGGATAGAACCCGGCGTCCAGATAGACATCCATGAGGTTGTAGAAATCCTTTTCATTCTGGGTCACGAAGGGATACATGGTCCAGTCGGAGGCGGTAAAGGCATTCATGAAGGTGTTGAGGCTTCGCTTGATCATGGAAAAGAAGGGATCACGGACCGGAAATTTCTTGGACCCGCACAGGGCGGTATGTTCGAGAATATGGGCCACCCCGGTGGAATCGGTAGGAACCGTTTTGTAGGCGACGCTGAACGTGTTTTCGGAATCGTCCTTGCTGATATGGATGTGTTTCGCCCCGGTGGGCAGATGCGCCAGTTCATAAAAATAAGCGTCGATGGTCTCGATGAGGGCGGTGCGGCGGACTTCATAGTCGCCGATGCGATCGCCGGTCTGGATGCCGGGGTTATGGGGGTCGTCAAATGCAGTCATGGTTATATCCTCTCATGGGCTATGATGTGATTCAAAGAATTCAGCTATGATCATTCGGGAGTTCAATCCCCCTCCTCGGAAACGATGTAGACCCCTCGACGGATGCGGTCGATTCGGCCGTCTTTATTGAGCCGATAGATGATGTTGCGAAGCTTCTTCTCGCCGAAGCCGGTTCGATTTTGAATATCCGACAAGGAAACGCCTTCGGGAAACTGGGCGATGACCTCCACCACCATATCCGAGGCGGTAATGCCCGACCCGTTTTTCCCCCGTCCGCCGCCCTTGGATGCCGTTGGGGACCGGTTTTCCAGGGCCATGGTCCGGATCAGCTGCTCCAACTGATCCATGCGGGCCATCAGCCGGTCCACGTCTTTTTTGGTGGGAATGTTGTAGTCCCGCAAAAACATTCTCACCAGGGCATTGAAACTCACGGACTTCCGACGTTTGTCCGCCATCCGGTTTTTCCTCCCTGAAAACGATTCCTGTTTTCTAACAGAATATAAATACAATAAATACGAATCTGGACTACGTAAACGGCAAAGAAAAGTCAAGCCGCCCTTCAGGAAAAACAACTCACTATGCATTTTCACCGACCTGAAAAAGAAGAGGAATTGAAAAACCGAAGGGACCGTGGTAAAAACCTCCCCATGACATCGCCCCGCACACTCCTCAAGGCCTGGAATCTGCAGCCCAAAAAGCAGCTGGGCCAGAATTTTCTGGCGGACCCGTCAACGGCGAATATGATCGTGAACCGGGCCGGAATCAAACCGGATGAAACGGTTCTGGAGATCGGCGCCGGACTCGGCGCCCTCACCATCCCCGCGGCCCGGGCCGCCCGGAAGATCTACGCCCTGGAAACCGACGACCGGCTGATCGGGCTTCTCGAAACCGAACTGTTGGCCCATAGCATCACCAATGCCGCGGTTTTGAAGCAGGACATCCTCCGGTTCGACCTGAAGGCATTCATTCGACAAGAGGCGATTCCCGGTCGGTTGGTGGTATTGGGCAACCTGCCCTACAATGTTTCATCCCAGGTGGTGGTGCGCTTGATTCATGCCAGAGAAGGCGTCGACCGGGCCGCCATGATGTTTCAACGCGAGCTGGCCCTGCGGCTGCTGGCGGAGCCGGGGGGAAAGGATTACGGGCGGCTCACCGCCATGCTGCGCTACTGTGCGGAGGTCGAGCCCCTGGCCCGGGTGAATGCGCCGCTCTTCTATCCCCGGCCCAAGGTCGATTCGGAGGTGCTGATGATCCGATTCCGGGAGACCCCGGCCTTTCCGGCCGAGGATGAGGGGTTTCTCTTTCGGGTGATCAAGGCCGCCTTCGGTCAACGCCGCAAAAATCTCAAAAACGCCCTGTCCGGAAGCGACCTGCGGATTCCGCCGGACACCGCCCGAGCGGCCCTGGAGGCGGCCGGCATCGCCCCGATCCGCCGCGCCGAAACCCTGACGATCCCGGAATTCGTTGAACTGAGCCACCGGATTCAGGAACTTCGATAACCTCGAAGTCCCTGAATCCGGTTCGAAAAAACCGGCTACAGGTCCTCGGCGATGGTGACGGTCCGGTCTCCGAGAAGATTGACGTAGGAGCCCATTTCATTGTCGTACCAGCCGTAGATATCGGCCTGGGTGATGGGCACCCGGACCATGGTCCCCTGAAGGTCCACCCCGAGATGCTTGGCCAGTCCCGGAATATTGCCGAGATTGATGCTGGCCTCTCCGGTTCGGGTATGGGTTTCATGGCCCTCGATCACCGCTCCGGCCTTGGGGTATCCGATGATGTCTCCGGAGACGTTCTGCTTTTCGGTATAGTGGAGATAGCCCTTGGGATCATCGGCCGCGGCCTGGCGGTAGACGTCGTTGATGGTCTCCCGCCGGATTTCGCCGCCCACCATTTCTTCCTGAAAATTGACCACCAGAATGATCAGAGAACCGGTGGAGGTGGGTATCCGCACCGATTCGGCGATGAACCCGATCTCCTCCATCTCCGGAATCACCAGACGCAGGGCCGCGGCCGCACCGGTGGTGGTCAGAATGATGTTGTTCATCACGCTTCGGTTTTTCCGCAGGTCCGCTTTTCCGGTTCCGGGAAGCCGGTCGAGCACCTGCTGAGACCCGGTGCTGGCATGGATGGTGGCCATGGAGGCCGACAGGATCCGCTTGGGTCCGAAGACATTCAGCAGCGGCTTCATCATGTGGGCCAGACAGGTGGTGGTGCAGGAGGCATTGGAAATCACCCGGTGCCGCCGGGGGTCATAGTCGTTGTCGTTGATCCCCATCACCGTGGTGACCGCATCCTCGGGCATGGGCCGGCCCTTGTCCTTGATCTTGAACGGGGCCGAGACGATCACCTTTTCGGCCCCGGCTTCCAGATGACCCCGCACGCTGCCCTTGGAATCATCCCCCGCGGCGGTGGGGTCCAGAAACCGGCCGGTGGTGTCCACCACCAGCTTCACCTTCTCCCCTTTCCAGTCGATGCCGGCCGGGTCCCGGGAGGACATCAGAAACTTGACCTTGACCCCGTCGATATCCATGATCTTGTTTTTCTCATCGATATTCCGAATCACCGGTTCGGCGCTGTGCCCGTGAAGATAGGTTTGCAGCAGTCCGTAGGTGGAATCCCGCTCCAGATAGTGGGCGATATCCCCGAACGAGGTGCCGACCTCCCGTCCCAGGTTGACCACCAGCTCATCAAAGTACTTGCGGCCCACATGATGCCAGACGCTGAGTTTTCCGATCCGGCCCAACCCGTTGATCCCGAGCCGCAGCCCCTTCCCCTCTAAACCTTTGTCCATGATGATCCCCTCCGATTTTCTGCCTGTGTTCGATTGGTATTTAAAATCAGGTTTCTTTTACTTTCATAACTCCCTGGTACACCGTGCCGTCCTGGCCGTTGATGGACAAAAAATCCCCCGATTCGATGCGCTGGTCCCCGAAAAAGCTCCGTTTGGCCTTTTCATCACACACCATGGTGCCGCACCCCACCACACAGGTCTTTCCCAGCCGGTGGGCCACCACCGAGGCATGAGAGGTGCCGCCGCCCCGGGCGGTCAGGATGCCGTCGGCCGCATTGATCTCCCGAATATCGTCGGGCACCGTGTCGGCCCGAAGCAGGATCAGGTGGGTGTTGGGCTCCAGCTTCCGCCATTTGTCGATCTCTTCCAGGCTGAAGACCGCCCGCCCGCTCATGGCCCCGCCGCTGACCCCGACCCCGTTTCCAAGCAGGACCGCGCTCTCCACGCCTTCCGGATCGAAGGCGAAATATTTTTTGCGCTCCCGAATCGACATGTTCCGACTCTGAAGCACATACAGATCTTCCTTATGGGGACTTTCAAAAGTGAATTCGATCTCCTGGGGGCTCCACCCTTTTGCGTAAATCAGCTCGCTCGCCCATTCCTTGAGGGTCTTGAAGATATCCGGGAAGTGGGTCTCCAGGGTGACATCGGTGTTGCGCATCTCATTCTGCTGCTGAATCAGGGAGATGGGCAGCGTGGTCACCAGGCCCGAGACCACATCCTCCCCCTGATTCCCCACCGTGAAATCCCCCCACAGCCGCACATCGTCTTCAGACCATTTGGGATTATGAGTGAAAATAACTCCCGATCCGGCGGAAGGCGACATATTTCCGTAGACCATGGTCTGAACCGTCACCGCGGTGCCCCAGTCGTCGGAGATCCCGATAATCTTCCGGTAGGCCTTGGCCTTGGCCGATTCCCAGGAATTGAGCACCTTTTTGACGGTGACCAGGAGCTGGTCGAAGGGGTCCTCCAGCAGATCGACGCCCGAATCCCGCACCAGGTCTTTGTAGGCCAGGGCCAGCTCCCGCATCTGGTCCCCTGAAAAATCCCGTTTGAAGGGCACCCCGCATTTTTTCTTGAAATCCCCCATGACCGCGTCGAAATCGTCCCGCTTGAGATCGAAAGACATGCCGTAGCACTGAATGAACCGGCGGTAGTTGTCCCAGGCGAACCAGGGGTTGCCGTTTTTTTCAGCCAGACCGGCGGCGATGTCGTCGTTCATTCCCACATCCAGAAAGGTGTCCATCATGCCGGGCTGGGAAATGGAGGAGCCGCTGCGGACTGAAAACAGCAGCGGGTTTTTGGGATCACCGAAGCGTTTGTCGGTCAATTTTTCCAGGGCCGAAATGTGCCAGGCGATCTGCTCTTTGAAGTTCTGCTCCGCCGGCGGATAGTACTCGACGATCTCCCGGCACCGGAAAACCTCGGTGGTGATGATGAACCCGGGCGGCACCGGAAACCCGAGCCGGTCCAGTTTCACCAGATTATGGCCCTTGTTTCCCAAGTGAATGATGCCGATGGCCCGGTCCTCGGGTTCGGTGATGGAGGTCATGGCCCGCTGGGGGTCGTAATTGAGGAGAAGTCTCAGTTTTTCATCGGGCAGCCGGTAAGATTGATGAAACAATGTTTTGAGAATTTGGCTCAGGAGCTGATCGAGCTGCTGCAGCCCCAGCGAGAGGGCGATCTTCTCCCGCAGAAAGACCTCGGATACCCGGTGCTTCATCTTTTCGGAATCATCCCGGTCGTCGGATGCCAGGTATTTGTCCAGGATCCATTCCCGGGGAATTCTGGACAGGATCCGGTCCAGATTGTTTTCATGGATATTGTTGAAGTAGTCGTTGATGACGTTGGTCACGGCCCGGGCAAACCCTTTGAAGATATCCAGGTACTGGGTGAAGGTGAACCCCCTGGCCGCCAGGGAGTGGGCCAGCAGCTCCAGCTGGCTTTCGATCTCCACCGATGAGATGCCGTCCAGCTTCAGAGCCCGGTTGAAGAGCTTCAACAGGTCATGGATCTGATAAAAGGTCTCTTTGGTGATCAGCGTCAGATCCAGCCGATTGACGATTTCGTCGAAATAGACATTGACCAGGGATTCGATGCGAAAGGTCAGCCCCATGGCGTCGAACTTGACTTCATGGTAACTCCCGTACATGGAGGGGATATCCACCGTGAAATGGCGCTTTTTATAGATATCCTCCCGAATTTCGTAGGTCCGTTCCGAAAGAATCAGTTCCTTAAGAAGCTCCAGGTAGTCGAGCAGCAGCGGCAATTTGCGATTGAGATCGGGCTCTTTGAGGGCTGTCTGAAGCTTGTCCAGACTGGGAAAGGCCTCCGCCTTCAGCTGAGCCAGGTAGCCCCCCATATCACCGGCGGTGTCGGGATTCAGGGCCAGGTTGTATTTCTGGTGCAGGAGCCGGTAAAACCGAACGATCAGGAGCACCCGCTCCGCATCCCGTTCCGGCACCTCCGGAACCGCTTCCAGGTACTTCCGCAGGGTGGCTTCATCCAGGTTCAGCAGATCATTCGGCACCTGAATTCCGCGTTCGGTTTCCAGGTGGGTCATCAATCGATGCACCCCCTTCACGTAAGGGGAGTCGGCTTCGATCTGGTCGAAAATATTGGGAGGAACAAACGGCTCCACATACTCGGGGTCCGCCGTCCGCCAGAACCGAAGGGTCGCCTCGATAAACCCGACGACCCGGTTGCTGCTTTCCACATGGGTCTGTTTGCGCAGAAAATGAATCAGCAGGTCCTTGCGCTGGGTGATTTCGTCGAGATCGGTGGATATGTCTCGCAATTCGCCTTCGGCGCCGATGTCGTTGAAGAAGACCGGCATCAGACGGGCCAGCTGCTTGACCAGATTATAGACCGGTCGAATGTCGCTGTTGAGCAGATGGGTGATGTCCCTGGGAAAGAGATCGGTGTCCTTGATAAAGACGCCGCAGACCGACAGATAGATGATCAGATCCGACAGCAGCCGGGTCGACCATTTAGGATTAAGCTCTATAAGTTCCAGCCAGATACGTATGTTCTGAATATGGGCAAGGTTGACTTGAATCTGCCAGTCATTGCCCACCCCGCCGATGCGTGGCGGCTGAAACCCGAGATCGCTGACCCCGCTGATGAAAAACTTGATCAGATCGCTTTCATCGGTTTCGTAGACGCCCCGGCCCATGTTCAACACGCAGTTGAGAGCGGTGGCCGGAAACTCCCGGGTGCGGTCCTTGAGAATGGAAAAGGTCTTCTCGATGAGCCGTTCGACATTCAAGTATTTTTCATGGTTGATGAGCCACCCCAAAGTCCGGTTGATATCCCGCAGTGCCTCTTCATGAATCTGGGACAGGCCGGTGATATTCATGATATGGAACAGAAAGATCACCTTCCACTGGTTTCCCTGGGTCTGGTCGATCCCGGCCTTGAGCAGAATCTGGGGAATCTCGCGGTAGGTATCCACGAACCGGTTGTATCCCGGAAAAGTGAGCAGCTGACTGAGCTGAAACAGGGAACCGTGTTTTCCGGAGGGGGCGGTTTTGAGATAGCGGACATCGCTCAAGTGACGGTTCAGCTCCCGAAGCTTGGCATGGGAGATCCCCTTGAAGATCTCCGCCAGGCGTCCGCGATTCTCGATCCGGTCCACCTCGCTTTCAAACCATTCCAGGGGATCTTCCTCACTCAGCCAGTAATCATAGGTATGCTGAAAATAACGGATCAGCAGCCGGTTGAGCTCCTTGAGGTCGAGTGACATCTTGGAGGTGTAGTAGATCAGCTCTTCTCCCAGTTTGGCCATTCGGTAGTAGCTTTTGACAAAAAGGAAAAAGGTGTCGCCGTCCATTTCGGAGATTCGCACAAAGGCCCGGTTCAAGACCGGCATGAAGGTATCAATATGGGACGCACCGGTATCCTTGATCATCTTTTGGAGAAACAGGAGCAGGTTGTCTACCGCATCGGTGCGGATCTCGACGGATGCGTCGGAATCGATGATTCCGGAGAAGATCTCCACGAACAGATGAGCCGCTTCCGGTCCTTCGGGATGGTCCTTGATCAGGTGGAAATAGTTGAGGCAGTATCCCCGGGCCTCGCTGACGATGAACTGAAGATTTTTTCGCGGATGGGACAGCTCTTTGAGGAAGGTGTTTACGCCTTCGGTCAGGCCGTAGTATTTGGACATCGCCTTCTGGATGGGTTCATACTTCGGATCGATTTCCACATCCACATGGTAGCTGGCGAGGTTGACTTCAAGGGCTTTGGATTGGATCACCCATTCCTCCTTTTTTGCAGATTCCCATTCTCATGAGCAATAACAGAGATAACACAGTTTTTCAAGGTATTTGCGGTTAAAAGCCCGGTCACAGGCAGTGAAATGCCTTGGGCTGATCCACAAGGCCGATAAGCGCCTTCTTAGAAAAAAAAGTACACCAAAGGCGGCTTGCTCCGGCCTCGATTCAGATAAACAACATTTAAAAATTACCATTGGAGCAAAGGATTGCAAGACGCACGGGGCGATTTAAAGGTGGACGACGGCGGCTCATCCGGATAAAGATGGATTATTCTGGATGAGTTCTTTTGTCTGGATGAATTCTTCTGATGGATACGTTTTCATCCATTGAGAGTCCGTAAGATGAGGGTCCGTAAGACCGCTCCATTTGCTTCCCATTCCATACGAGAATTTGGCGAATTCACAAAAGGAGGCCGATTTGAAAACCACTCCCGGTGGTCAGAATTTAAAAGAGATCGCCTCGGCCGTTTTTCAGGCCGCTGTTCGGGCGGTGGCGCCGGAAACCTGCATCCGGCGTCATCTTTCCCGGTCGAAGAACCGCCTGAAAGCGGGGAACACGGAATATTCCCTCGATCAGATCGATCAGCTATATGTGGTCGGCGCCGGAAAGGCCTCCGCGGCCATGGCCCGGGCGGTGGAAGCGATTCTGGAAGATCGGATCAAAAACGGAGTGATCCTGACCAAATATGGTCACGGCGTGCCGCTGAAACACTGTAAAGTGATCGAGGCCGGACACCCGGTGCCGGATGAAAACGGGGTGCGGGGCACCCATGCGCTTCTGGGTCTGGTGTCCGGCGCCGGACCGGAAGACTTGATTCTGTGTCTGATTTCCGGCGGCGGGTCCGCCCTGTCGCCGGCTCCGGCGGAGGGGATCAGTCTGGTCGATAAACAAAAGACCACTCGATTGCTGCTGGAATGCGGGGCCACCATCCATGAGATCAACCCCCTTCGCAAACACCTCTCCCGAATCAAGGGCGGGCGTCTCTGCACCGCCGCCAATGGCGCCCGAATCGTCTCCCTGATACTGTCCGACGTGGTCGGCGACGACCTCGACATCATCGCCTCCGGGATTACGGCGCCGGACCCGAGCAGTTTCAGCGACTGCTTTGACATCCTGTCCCGGTATGATCTGACCGGCAAAATCCCGGATCCGGTGCGTGATCACCTGACCACAGGTCGAGACGGACAGGTTGCGGAGACCCCGAAGCCTGGAGATTCGGTTTTTGAGCGCGTTCAGAACCGGATCGTGGGCAGCCTTTCGAATGCATTGGCGGCCGCTGAGGCCGAAGCCCGCCGCCAAGGGTATTCTCCTCTGGTGCTCTCGTCCATGATTCAGGGCGAAGCCAAGGAGGTCGCCAAGGTGCTGTGCGGTATCGCCCGGGAGGTGCAACGGTCCGGAAAACCGGCGTCGGTGCCGGTTTGTCTGCTTTCAGGCGGTGAAACCACCGTCACCGTCCGAGGGGACGGTCTGGGCGGCAGAAATATGGAACTGGCCCTGTCGGCCGGAATATCCCTGGCAGGCACGTCCGGTATGCTCCTGCTTTCCGCCGGTACCGACGGCAACGACGGTCCCACCGATGCGGCCGGCGCATTTGCCGACGGGACGACGATCTCCCGGGCCGCGGCATCGGGTCTATCAGCATCTGAATATCTCACCCGGAATGATTCCTACCATTTCTTTGGACAACTGGAAGATCTGTTTATCACCGGCCCCACCCGGACCAATGTGATGGATCTTCAGGTTTTGCTTGTGGATGGATAAGAACTTAGTTGCAGGAACAGGTACAAATATCACTGAATGTGTCGTTGTTGCAGTAACAGCGGCCGGAATTGCAATCGCACCCGGCGACGCCGTTTTCCAAAGCACAGCATCCCGCCCCGCATCCGGTATATCTGGCACTGAGATCGATATCCGTGCCCGTGTCCGGAAAATCGCAATCGGTCCGGTATCGCTGAACATCCCCGATTATATCCGCTTGCCAAGTGCTGTCGGGATTGACGACCAGTTCATAATCCCCCGGGGGGACCACCGTCTCCACCGTCCCCTCGAACGGCCCGGTTCCGCGAGCAAGAAATGCCTGGGGTTCTTGGGTGGCGAAATTGACCAGCGTGAAATCGTAGAGACCTTCCCCGGATCGGGAAATATCAAACAGAAGATGCCCTTCCGCCCGAAAAGGCTGGGGGCATTCCACCTCACTGGAAAGGGTGGCATTCGGGGAAGGAGCGGGGGCGGGTGAACCATCGCCGCCCGCGGGATCATCCATTTCCCCGGCATCCCCGCAATAGGCAAGGCACAGGGGGACCAGCATCACCAGGAGAAACCAAAACAGTTTACGAACGCCCTGGTTTTTCAGCCGGCTGGGTCTGTCCATACGCCTCCTCCTTATTTAAGTGGATATTCAGTAAAACCTTTTTCACTGAGCTTAAAGAATCAGTCAATCTTATTAAAACGACTTACAAGATGAGATTTATCATGAATTTAGAACAAGTTCAATGCAGAAGTAAATCGGGGATTCACTGTATTTGAAGGTAGGTTTATGGAAGTTCTATGTTGAGGTTTCTTGAAATCAGAAAGGGGAGGATAAATTGTTCTTGGCATTCTCCTGAACTCTTTTTCCTCCATTCGATGCCGGTGTTTCATCTCTTTTTCTGCCATTTGGATGATCCGATCAGGAAAGTCCGGATTAATATCTCCATACTGGCGCAGAGCTTCCGGGGCGGGTATAGGTCCGCTGTACTTCTCGGCAACGATCTCTTGGGCGATAAATTGGGAAATTTCTTTTATTTCGTTTTTTGAAGGGAGGGGCTTTTGGGGGGATGGAG
>JBKHDE010000005.1:0-55651 GCA_046541495.1 Desulfococcaceae bacterium | reverse complement strand
CCGCGGCGGTATTCGGCGCAGGTGAGATACAGGTTGCGCTCGGCCCGGGTCACCGCGACATACATCAGGCGGCGTTCCTCCTGAAGCCCGGCCGGGGTTTCCAGGGCTTTCCAGTGGGGGAAGAGGTTTTCTTCGCAGCCGGTGATGAAGACGGTCAGGTATTCGAGCCCTTTGCTGGCGTGGATGGTGGAAAGTTTCACACCCTGCCCGCCGGCGTCGTCATCCTCGTCCTTTCGATCCTCGTTGATGAGAGAGGCGTCTTCGAGGTAATCGAGCAGGGTCTGGTGCTGGGAGGCGGAATAGATGAGCTGCTTGATGTTCTCCTCCCGGGTGATGTAATCCATGGCGTTGGATTTGGTGTAGGCCTTGAGATGGTCGAGGTAATCGAACCGGGAGAGGACCGCGTGAACGGCGGTATCCGGGGCCATGTCGCGAATATCGTCGAGCCCCTGAATCAACCCGCTCATGGCCTCATGGACCTTGGGGGTCATGACCCGCTCGGCCACGACCTTTCGGGCCGCATCCTGAAGGCTCATGTCGCCGGTGCGGACGTTGTTGATCTTCTTGATCATGCCCGGACCGATGCCCCGCTTGGGGGTGTTGAGGATGCGTTCAAAGGCCACATCGTCTTTGGGAAACACCGCGGCGGTGAGATAACAGTTGATATCCAGAATCTCCTTGCGGTCGAAAAATCCTTTGGCCCCCAGCATCTGGTAGGAGATGCCGTAAGTTCGAAAGGCTCTTTCAAAGGCAAGGGAGGTAAATTTGGTCCGGTAGAGCACCCCCATCTGGTGGTAGGGAATTCCCATTGACTTGAGGGACTGAATCTTTCGGCAGATCCATTTGGCCTCCTGATGTTCATCGAAAAAATCGTGAAGCTCCACCACCCCGCCCCGCTTGTCGGAAAAACACTTCTTGTCCATCTTGTCTTCATTGAACCCGATGAGGTCGTTGGCGACCTGAACGATTTCATCGGCGGAGCGGTAGTTCTGCTCCAGGCGGAAGATTTTGGCCTGGTGGAATTTATCGGGAAAGGTCAGAAAATGGTCGATATTGCTTCCCCGAAATCCGTAAATGGCCTGCCAGTCGTCCCCCACGCAGAACAGATTGCCGTTGCGAAGGAGCAGACGGGTGAGTTCCTCCTGAAGATTGTTGGAATCCTGGTATTCATCCACCAGGATATACTCGAACAGCGCCTGATACTGCTCGCGCACCGCTGCATGGTCCCGGAACAGATTTCGGGTCATCAGGAGAATGTTGTCGAAATCCACCGCATTCCGGGAAAGCAGGTCCTTTTCATATCGCGCGTAGACCTGGTTTAATCGAATGTGGGAATAGCGGGGATGGGCGTCGAAATACCGCATCGGATCACCCGAATTCTTGGCATGAGAGATGTGGGAAATCACCGCGCCGACATGCTTTTTGTCGAAGTTCATCCCCAGCAGGATCTCCTTCATCAGCTTCTGCTGCTGATATCCGGCGTAGATCTGCAGGGGCGGCGTATACCCCAGCAGGTGGCAGTGCCGTTTCAGGATCTGAAAGCAGGCGGAATGATAGGTCCGGACCCAGGGGAATCGAAAGGCGGGCATGCCGGTCAGTGCTTCCAGGCGGGATTTCATCTCCTCGGCGGCCTTGTTGGTAAAGGTGATCGCGAGGATTCGCTCCGGGTCCATGCCCTGGTTCACCAGGTGGCCGATTTTGGCGGTCAGGGTCCGGGTTTTGCCGGAACCGGCCCCGGCCACCACCAGAGCCGGGGCCCCGGTATGTTCCACCGCCAACCGTTGCTGTTCGGATAACTCGATCATAGAATCTGTTTTCTCATTCCGTGTATGCCTGTCCGCAGGCAAAAAAACGCCCTCTGTGCGGCCGAAAGATGCGACCGGCCCATGTTCCGCTTAGAGATCCGTTCGGATCGGCGAAACAGCGGCGATTCTGAATTGTTGATTTAATGCAACCAGTTACAATAAAAGATCCGTTCAGGAAAATACCGCAGACCCGTTTCTGCGGAAACGACGCTTATATCGGTTTAGAGCCTTCATTTCAAGTAGGATTTAGAAACCGCCGAAACGGCGGCGGTTATTTCCGTTCTTGACACAGCCGATGGATGGTCTGGGCGTGCCATTTTCCTTTCCCCGAGAAGGTGGGGATGCTTTCGGAATCAAGATGGGATGCGATTTCGGTATAGGTGGCGCCCTGGTCCCGCATGCCGAAGATAGTGTTCAGTACGTTTTCCCGATCTGCGGCCGAAGACCGGATCGGCTTTTCTACTTCCACCGGTGAGGGCGACGTCGTGTAGGGAATTCCCGAATTCAAGGGAAGCTGAATGCCGTTGCTCAGAAGCGCCTGTATGGATTCGGCCAGGGCCTCGAATGCGCCGGCCTTTCGTTCCTCGGCCCCGGCCCGGCGCTCTTCGGCTTCCGCCAGCCGATTCTGATTCTCGGCGATATTCTCGAGCACGATCTTAATCTCCGGCACGGTCTGTCCCAGGGCGGCCATCAGCTTATCCGTTTCCTCGGACCGGTAACCGGGTCCTTTTTTGAAGTTCCCCTCGTTCCCTTTATACTGGGGATTCCCATTGTACTGATTGCCGTTGTACTGGTTGTTGTAAGGTTTTCGGTTGTTCCGATCGTACCGTTGTTTTTCTTTGGTGCGAAGGCTCTTCAAGAAATCATTCATTGTTTTCTCCTTTTGGGGATGCGGTGGGACCGGCCTCTGTTGAATGTTTTTGGTTCAGCGGTTTTCATAAATCTTGAAAAAAAAATCAAACAGGTGTGAATTTTTTTGTCTATAGTTCATCGAACCCCGAATGTCAAATGGAAGAAACCGCATTTTTCCGGCGATACACGGGTTCGTTTCGGTCTGCATTCCCCAGTTTCGGGACTGCGTTTCCAGGATTCGCACCACTGAAGGAAGCAAACGCCCTCAAAAGCCTCTGAAACGGCTTATCATCTTAAGAAAAAATTTTTCATTAAGGAAAAATTTTCAGGCATCCGGTTCAAAAGCGGCCGATTGGATCGCGCGCTTTAAAGCGGCCATGTGGATCTCACCGGCGAAATGGACCGGACTGTGGCCGTACATCGGATCCCATCCCGCCGGATCGGCGGAACAGAAAAACTGGGTTTCCAGTCCGATGCGGACCACCGCCTCTTCCACCGGCAATCCGATGACCCCCCGCACCGCCTCCCAGGTGGCCCCGCAGGGGGCGCCGTGCAGGATTTCAACATCGACGATCTTCTCGTCTTTCACCCTCACCTTGAATTCCGGAGCGCCGAACTGCGCCCCGTAGCAACCCAGACCGACCTGCCTGGAAAGCCCGCATCAGGTGGGGGGTTCGTAGACGCCCTCGATTCGGTTTTTCTTGCCCGAAGCCACCACCGGAATCCCCAGTTCGCCGCATCGTTCGCCGAGATCCTGGGAAAGATCGGGATGTTTCAAAAAATCGAGAACCATATCGGCGTCGATCTTCTCGGGCAGATATTCGTCCGAATCGTCGATGATATCCGGCAGCGGCTCATCGATGGAGACGGTCTCCAGCTCAAACCGATCCCCCCCGTATTTGCGGATGCCTTCGATTTTGGCTTCGCCGCTGCCGTTCTGCTGAAACACCACTATTTTCTGCACCTCTTCCGGCCTGCAGGCGGAATCGGATGTTGGGTTCATGTCTGTTCCTCTTCTTTCATGCGATCGTCGTCATTCACGGAGCCCGCATCTTTGGCCCCGAAGGATGTTGAAGGGGACCTGAAAAACAGATCCGCCGCTTGTCGAAACCGGGCCCAGAGGTCCCGGTCTTTATCGGCGGGCACGGGTCCGATCGTCTTCCATTCGGCCTGAAGGGCCCGTACCTTTTGAATGGCCCGCTCCCAGGTTTCTTTTCGGTTTCCAGGCACCAGAATCTCTTCCTTATAATCCAGTGCCATGCTGAGCTGTTCGGCCGGAGCCGCCCCCCGCCCGGAAATCGCCGCCTCGGGCATCAGCAGCCGGGCCAGGGCTTCCAGAGAAATGCAAAGCTGTTCTTTCTTTTCCAGGTTTTCCGCCCGGCTCCGGTCGAGCCGTCCGAAGTGGTCGTTCCGCCGGGTGAAAAAATTGTCACAGGCGCCGCGAAACCGCTCCCAAAGCACCTGTTCGTGCTTCCGGGGGGCCGGGCCGATCGACTTCCAGGTCTGCTGAAGCGCCTTCAATGTTTCACCGGTCTCCCGCCAGTCGGTGGAATCGGCCAGGGCTTCGGCCTGTGAGACCAGGGCCTCCTTGCGGGACTGATTGTCGGCTTGTTCGGCTTTTCGCCGTTTGAAAAACGCGTTTCGGCGGGTGAAAAAGGCATCACAGGGTTCCCGGAACCGGGTCCAGAGATCCTCGGCCAGCTCCGCCGGAACCGGGCCGATCGACTTCCATTGCCGCTGAAGATCCATCAATTCCCGGCTCACCCGAATGATGTCCGAATCATCCACCGCACCGGCCGTCAGCTCTTTCGCCTTTCGGCAGAGCGCCTCTTTACGGGCCAGGTTATCGGGTTCGGCCGCCTTCATGCGATCGAAAAAAGTATTGCAGGCGGTCTGAAAGCGGTTCCACAATGCATCCCCCGCCGGTTTGGGAACCGGGCCCACCGACTTCCATCGGCGCTGAAGCGTTTTCAGGGCGCCGGCGGTCTCGGCCCAGTCTTCCGAGTCGGCCAGGGCCTCGGCCTCTTCCGCCAGCCGGGTTTTCTGCGCCAGGTTCTCCTGCCGGGCCTGATCCCGCTCCTGGTAAAAGCTGCGCAGGCGATCAAAAAAGTCGTTGCAGGTCTCCTGAAACTCCCGGCGCAGGTCCTTTTCCACCCCCGCGGGTAAGAGACCGACGGCGTTCCACCGGGCCTGCAAGGTTTTGACCGCCTCGGCGGTGTCGGTCCAGTTGAAGTCTTCGGACGGCTCCCCTTTGAGAGGGTCGGTCAGGGTTCGAAGCCGGTCCGCCAGGGTCTGTTTTTCAGCCAGGCACCGCCCGTAGATCTCGTCACAGGCCCGGTTGAAGCGGTTCCAGATGTCTTCCGAAGCCTCTTTGGAAACCGGCCCGATGTTCCGCCACCGATTCCGGGCGTCGCGAACCACGTCCGGGGCGCCTTCCACCACGCCGTCCCGCACCAGCAGCTCCACCACCTTGCACAGGTCCTCTTTCTGGTTCAGATTGGCCCATCGCTCCCATTCGCGCTGTTCCCAATGGGCCCGCTGTTTTTCAAAAAACCGGTCGCAGGCCGCCTCGAACCGGGGCCTCAACTCCGCTTTGGACTCGGGCGCACGATCCCCGAGGGAGCGCCATTCCTCTTGGGCGGATTTCACCTTTTTTACCAGACCGGCCCGGTCCTCGGCATCCACAGCCGCCTCAACCTCGCAGCAAAGCTCCCGAAGCCGGTCTTCCTGGGCGGTTCGGGCGGCCGCATCGGCCGCCTGCAGGGCTTCTCGGGCGGCCGAGAAAGCCTCGCGGGCGGTTTCGAACCGCGCCAGAAGCGGTGCAGTCTCGGGGTCCTCCACATACAGCGTCTTCCACCGGTCTTGAAGGGAGGACCACCGCCGATTCGAATCGGTGCCGCCCGAATCGGCGGCCAAGGCCTCCGCCTCTCGGCAGAGCGCCTCCAACCCGGTTTTCGCCCGCCGGCGGGCCGCCGCCTGTTCTTCCATGATTTCCAGATGCTTGTCAAGTGACTTCCGGGCTTCCTGAAAACGGTTTTCCAACGCTTTTGCCGCCGAGTCGGGAAGGGGCGTCAGATCGGCTCCATTCCATCGGGCCTCCAGATCGGCCATATGCGAAAGCGCTTCCTGAGACGGAGAATCGGTCAACCCCTCGGCTGCTTCACACAGCGATTGAAGGGTTTCCCGGGTCTGTTTTTCACGCTCCAACCGCTCCAGCCGGTCTTGAATCCGCTTTCGAGCCGCTAGGAATCGATCCGATAAAGGATGGTCCTCCTCCGGATTCAGGGACCGCCAGTCCGCGGCGGTTTGTTCCAGCAGGTCTTCGGCCACGGCCCAGTTCCATGTATTTTCCAGGTCCTCCAGGGTCCGGCAGAGCCCGGTCAATTCTGCCTCTTTTCGCGCCTCGACTTCGGGCAGATGGACCTCCGTCGCCGTCTCGGCCAGTTTTTCCTCGGCCTGCTTTCGCACCTTTTTATTGGTGGCGTTCCGGGCGACCCGCTTCAGGTGCTCGGGGTCATCGAGCCGCGCCACGATAGACAAGCCGGTTTTTAAACCGCAGTGGCTCTCGGCGATTCGGCACAGCCGCTCCGGCGCCCGAACCTTATCGGCCGCCGCCATTCGAATGTCGGGGTCATCGATCTCTTCGGCGATGAGGGTGAGAATCTCCTCATCTTCCAGTTTTTTTAGAATCTGTTTTCGAGTATTCGAATCGGTCACCCGAAACAGGCTCTCCTGATACAGGGCGTTCAACTGGTTCCGGGCCGCCTCGATCACCGGCGAATCTCCGGTGCTGGCGGCGAAATCGGTCAGCAGATGTTCGTCTGTGATCTTCTGAACCGCCTCCACCCGCACCCGCATATCGAGGTCGGTGATGGCGATCTTCTGAAGCCGCTCAGTCGCATCGGGTTCCATTTCCCGAACCGCCTGCTGGCGGACCCGGGGATCGCTGTGTTTCCATTTGGGTTTGATGAAGTCGAAAATAGCCATTCCGTTTCCTTGATCATGCCTCCTGATGGGACGACGGTATTCCGTGTCGGTAATTCACTTGTCTTATATGCATTCGACGGGATACAAGAACAGTACCGGGAAAGGTCATGGATAGCATTCCGCTTCCAGAGGATAGCCGGCCTCGGTCAGCGCCGATTTGACCACTTCGATGTGTTCCGGTCCCCGGGTCTCCAGCTCCAGTTCCACATAGGTCATGTGAATGGGAAGGTCCCGAACATCCCGGTCATGAAAGATATGCAGCACGTTGGCTTTCAGCCGGGCCACTTGCCGAAGCAGTTTGGAAAGCGCTCCGGGGACGTCGCTCAGGTTGATCTTGAGCCGCATGATTCGGCCGTTTTTCAAGAGCCCTTTTCGAATGATACGCCCCAGCAGAGGACTGTCCACATTTCCGCCGCTGATGATCAGGACCGTTTTCTTTCCCGCCGCAGGAACTACCGCCCCGTTCAAGAGGGCCGCCAGGGGCACCGCGCCGGCCCCCTCGGCCAGAATCTTCTTGCGCTCCAGAAGCATCAGAATCGCCGCGGCGATCTGCTCCTCTTCCACCAGAACAATGTCGTCTACAAATCGCTGAATCAGATCGAAATTGCGTTCGCCGATCTGTTTCACGGTGATGCCGTCGGCGATCGACTGGGAAGCCGGGGTCTGAATCCGCTTTCCCCGTTTCACCGATTCCCGGGCCGCCGGACAGGCCGCCGCCTGGATACCGATGATCTTCGTCTGCGGCCGCAAGGATTTCACCGCCGCGGCTATGCCCGAAATCAGTCCGCCGCCGCCGATGGGGACCAGGATCATCTCGACGTCCGCCAACTCCGACAGGATCTCCAGCCCGACGGTTCCCTGGCCGGCGATGATATCCGGATCATCAAAGGGATGGATGAACACCCGGCCCTCGGCCGCCAGTTCTTGGGCTTTTTCGAGGCTTTCCCCCACGCTTCGGCCGGCCAGCACAACGTCGCCCCCGTAGGCCCGGGTCGCTTCCTGTTTGCTGATGGAGGCCCACTCCGGCATCACGATGGTGGCCGGGAATCCGGCGTTTTTCGCGGCCAGGGCCACCCCCTGGGCGTGGTTGCCCGCAGAAGCCGCCACCACCCCGGCGGGACCGATATCGGCCGCCCGGGCCCGAATCTTGTTTTCCGCCCCGCGAATTTTAAAGGAGCCGGTTCGCTGGAGATTTTCCAGCTTGAAATAGAGATCGGCCCCGAACAGACGGCTGATGGTGGGCGAAAAAATCAACGGGGTGCGGATGACCGCCCCCTGAATGCGCTTTTCCGCCGCCTGGACGGCGTCCAAATGAATCATGAATTCTCTCTTTGCATTTCCCATCGCGTCCGACCGAATTTTATTAGAATCTTTCCGATTTGACAAGGACCAATCCATCTAAAGCAGAGGATAAATGAACGCCAAAATATTTTCCTTGATAAATTGCCCGATTTGAGGTCTTTATTTTCACGAATGTAAAGCAGGGAATGGATGCGAAATTTTTCAGTCTGGCGCAAACCTCCAACGGATCGAACCCGCGAATCAGATATCTTCGAGCATGTTTAACTGGTTCTTTATTATTCTTTATGTCGGGCTGACGCTTCCCAGTGCGGGGCATGCCCTGCTGTTTAAAAAAGACCCCCGGTCCGCCCTCGGATGGATCACCATTTGCCTGATGTTTCCCCTGGCCGGACCCATACTCTATTTTCTTTTCGGCATCAACCGGATTCGGACCCGGGCCCAGAAACTGCAACTCGATTCTCCCTTTCGCATTCAGGTCGAAGATGTGGAATGGCAACACGCCCTGGCGGTGCAGATTCCACCGAGCCTGACCGAAATCGCCCGGATGTCCAATGCCCTGGTTCGACGCCCCCTGATCCGGGGCAACCGAATTGAACCGCTGTACAACGGAGAGGCCGCCTACCCGGCCATGATGGAGGCCATCGAGGCGGCGGAACGGTTTATCTATCTGACCACCTACATCTTTGAAACCAACGCCTCGGGGGAGCAGTTCATCGACGCCCTGAGCCGGGCCAAGGACCGGGGGGTGGATGTTCGGGTGATCATCGACGGGGTCGGTGAATGGTATTCCCTTCCCCGGGCCAGCAGCCTGCTTCAGGATCGGGGGGTCCGGGTGGTCCGGTTTCTGCCCCCCAAACTGTTTCCCCCCACCCTGCGGATGAACCTTCGAAACCATCGAAAGATCATGGTCGCCGACGGCCGGGTCGGATTTCTGGGCGGCATGAACATCGGGGATCGTCATCTCGCGGACAAGACCGACAATCCCGGCCGGGTCATCGACCTCCATTTTCGGTTGACGGGCCCCATCGTCACCCAGATCGAACAGGTCTTTCTCGAAGACTGGCGGTTCTGCACCCGGGAAACCACTCAGCCCCGGCCGGCCCCGCCCCCGGATGCGGGGGTCACCATCTGCCGGGCCATCGTGGACGGCCCCAACGAAGACATCGACCGGATTTACATGATCCTGCTCTGCGCCTTTTCCTCGGCCCAAAACCATATCTCCATCATGACCCCCTACTTTCTCCCGCCGGCCGAATTGATCGCCGCCCTGCAGGCCGCCGCCCTTCGCGGGGTGACGGTCAATATTCTGCTGCCGGAAAAAAACAACCATCCCATCGTCAAGCGGGCCTCGGTCAATCTGTTGCCGGAGCTTCTGATTCGAGGGGTTCGAGTGTTCTATCAGCCGCCGCCTTTTGTCCATACCAAGCTTTTTATCGTAGACAACCATTATGCCCAGATCGGATCGGCCAACCTCGACATCCGCAGTCTTCGACTCAATTTCGAACTCATGGTCGAGCTTTACGGCGCCACCGTCTCCGAAATCCTGACCCCTCATTTCCAGGACCAATTGAACCGCTCCCGGGAGATCACCCTGGAAGAGGTCGAAGGCCGGTCCCTGCCGGTCAAGGTTCGGGACGCCCTCTGCTGGATCTTCACCCCCTATCTCTGATGCCTACATCGGGCGGATTCGCACGGTGAGAAAGACATCCCCCCGTCCGCCGTCACCGGTGATCTTGCCCAGGCCGGCCATCCGCAATTTGTCTCCGTCCTCGCTTTCCGGCGGCACCCACACCTGAAACAGGCGGCGCTGAAAGCCCCAGGGAATGTTGACCAGCTTTTTGGTGCCGATCTTGGCTTCATGGGGGGTCACCGCCAGGGTGCCGTAGAGGTGGGGGTCATCCCCCGGGCCGGACGGTCGAATCACCTGAAGATGATGGGTTTTCTTTCGTTCCGCCATCTGCCGGGCCCGGCGGGAAATGCCCAGGGCGGGCACCCGGTGGAAGAGCTTCAGAAAAAGCACCCCGAAAATGAAGCCGCCCACATGGGCCCACCATGCGACCCCGGTCATGGCCCCGCCGGTGGCGCTCAGAAATTGGAGCAGGAACCAGAATCCGAGAAAGAAAAAGGCCGGAATCTCAATGAAAAAGGGAATAATAAATATGGGAATCAGGGTCAATACCCGGGCCATGGGATGCAGAATCAGATAGGCCCCCATCACCCCGGCAATGGCGCCGCTGGCGCCGATCACCGGCATGTTGGAGTGGATGTTGAGCAGCATGTGGGCCGCTCCCGAAGCCCATCCGCAGGCCAGATAGAACCCCAGGTACCGGACCGATCCGAGGTGGTCTTCCACATTGTCGCCGAAGATGAACAGAAACCACATATTCCCCAGCAGATGCCAGAACCCGCCGTGGAGGAACATGAAGGAGATGAAAGAAAGCAGCTGTTGCCCGGTGCTGAAATAGGCGCTGATCTCGGGAATCGAATACCGGGCCGGCACCAGCCCGTAGATATAGACGAACTGGGCCAACTCTCTGCCCTGGGTCAGCTGAATCAGAAAGCAGAAGACATTGATTCCGATCAGTGAATAATTGACGACCGGAACGATTTTGGATTCGGTAGTGTCGCGAATCGGTATCATGACGAATTCTCCCGGCGCTTTTCGAACGAATCGGATTCGGGCAGGCCGGCCTCGACCCGGGCGGTAAACCCCTGAAGCTTGACCCGAAGCGGCCGGATTTGAGTTTCCCGCACCTCACGGGCCGTTTCGGCCACCGCCAGGCGGGCCTCCCGGCTGCTTTGAAAATCCCGCTCGGCCTGGTCTTTTCGCACCGCGAACACCTTTTCCGGCTTGTTGACAGCGGCACGGAACACCTCGGCATACAGGGACCGAATGTTCCGCACGAATCCCCGAAACTCCGCCTTGACATCCTCGCGAATCTCCATAAACAGCATCTCGACGGCCGGGGTGAGCTTTCGCTGAATCTCTCCGCGAAGGCTTTTTTCGATCATCCCCCGGGTCAGAAGCACCAGAATGATATTGACCAGGAACACCACCACGGTGGCGATGCGAATCCAGAAAAGCCGGGTGATCAGCATATAGACCGCCACCAGCAGACCGGAGGTGGCGGTGAAGATGCCGGTCATGCCGCCGGCGGCCAATAGCGCGTTGTACCGAACGTTTTCCAGGGCGTGATCCCGGTCCAGCTCCCGCAAAATGGCGGCGGTGTCCAGCGCCAGGTCGCCGGAGAACTCCGGCAGGCCGATTCCCTGAAGAAAAGCCATTTCCGAAAGATCCGAGGCATCCCACACCTGTTTCAGATCCCGGCTGATTCCCTGAACCCGCTTGACCAGATGGCGGCGATAGAGGAGGTTACCCCCGTCCCGAATTTCCGACACCCACCCGTTGATGGTTTCGGTGAAGCAGGCGTCGATCTCGGCCTTGATGATGGCAGTGATCTTGTCTTTGAACCGTTCCCGGACCAGAAGGGAGAGGGACATTTTTCCGATCACTTCGCTGTAGATGCGGTCTCCGATCTTTTGAATCAGGCCGGGCTGCCGATCCGCCAGCCGGGTCCAGATATCGTCTGCCAGAACATAGTCGGGACCGGTCTCCTCGATTCGGTCCAGAATCCGGACGCAGTCTCCTTTGAATTTTCGAAGCGCGGTTTCGGTTTCCGCCACCTGCCGTCGAAACTCCCGCTCTTTTTGAAAGGCGCTGTGCTCTCGGCTTCGCAGTGCCCCCTCGGCCTCCAGAAGGCTGTTGGCGGCCATTCGGGCCCCGTTGTCGATGAGAATGGCCCGGGCCCGTTTGCGGACCACCGTCTCCGCCACCATATCCAACAGCCGGTCGATGCCGCTGAGACGGCGAACCCGGGTCAGGATTTCCGGATTCCAGGCCTCCCCCCAAGCCTCCCACCGGACATCACGATCGATCTCCTCGTCTTCGGAGCCTTGGGGATCCAGGAGCGCCACCTGCCGCCGAATCGTCTTTTGCAGCCGGTCCTCATCGATCTGAGGACGGACGGCCGCCGAAGCCCCGTTCATTCGCGCCATAGCCTGAACGGTCCGCAGGCCCAACAGGGCGTGAAACAGGGTCACCTCTTGGTCCTTAATATCGAATCCGTGGTGGGACAGGGCGGAAATGCTGGCATTCAGAATCCGCCGGCTGTCGGCCAGGGTATGGGCCCGCATGTTGCACCCGAAAAGAAGCTTATGGCCCATGCCGTTTTTTTGAATGAACCGAAGGGCGTTGAGGTCCGAGAGCTTCAGGGTTTTGGATCCGTCGAAGAGATAGAGCACGGCGTCGGCGTTGAACATGGCCCGCCGGGCCACCTCCGTATCCCATCGGCTGGCGAACAGTCCGGGACAATCGGTCAGGACGCATCCCAACCGCCCCAAATTCGGGGAGTGGAGTTTGAGCCGAATTCGGGCGATGAAGATAAAGACCACCTCTTCAGCCTGAAACCGGTCCGGGTTCCGGTCCAGCCACCGCTCCTCCCAATCCGGGGGAAAAGCGGCCAACCCCCGAATCTCCTCAGGGGAGAACCGGTGCTTTTCCCGCAGCCGGATCAGTTCTTCACGGGCATAAAAGCGGGGGATCAGGGCGGCGATCCGAAGCACGTCCAAAAGCCCCTTCTGTTCCGGGTCATACCCGCTCCGGTTCCGCTTCCAAACCGCCCACTCCGCATCCACGGCCCGGGCCGCCAGATCCCGGTCCGCAGCCGAATCCAGGTCGAGAAGATCGGGCAGTTCGGCCGCCGTGGCGCATTCGAATCGGGCCGGGGCCAGGGCCTGAAGATGGGGCAGCAGCAGGTCCGAAAACCCGGCCGCCAGTTCCCGGGGGGTTCGCCAGTCGATTTCGGCCGACTCCGGGACCTCGGGGTCGGCCAGGTTCTGAGCGGACAAAATACACCCGCTGGTCTTGATTCCGGCCCCCACCGGGCTCAGCTCCCGTCCGTCGCACAGGGCGTTGAAAGTGGTGGATTTACCCCCCTGAAATTCCCCGGCCAGAACAATCTCGAACTGATTCTCCAGGGTTTTGCGGCGCATCCCCTGCAACAGGCTTCGGGTGTCCTCGTTTACCGGCGCCAACGCCACCGCTTCGGATAGAAGCTCGATCAGTTCATCCCGAAATCGCTGATAGGTGTCGGGGTTCATTCAAGCCGCTCCCCCAGCATCCCCTCCAGCCGGGCCCGGGTTTCCCGCAGCAGGGCCTTGCGTTCTGCATCGGCCGGCCCCGGCGCGGCCTTTTCGAGGCTTCCTCGAATCACGGCGAGCTGCCCGTCGAGATAGTCGTTCCATTCGGACAAAAGCGTATCGGTGATTTCCTGGAACCGGCCCTCGATCATGTCGGGGAGCGTTTCCCGAAGCTTTTCAAACTGGGTGGTCAGGGCGTCTTTGATCTTCCGGCGCAGGACCGCCCCGGCCACCGCCACCGGCAACATGCGGTTGAGATAGGGGATGTACTGGGCCAGAATTCGAATCAGAATATCCGCCAGGGGGCCGAAGGGGCCGAACCGGGCAAACAGCAGAATATCCACGGCCAGGACCGCAAAGGGGGGAATTCGTGAGAGTACCCCGGCATCGATGCGCAACTCCCGGCTCACCTCCGACTGCCAGGGATTCAGAATCATCTGGCTTTTCACCCCGTACCGCCGGACCAGATCCTGAATCTCTTCCTGAACCACCGCCTCCCGGCGGACGAACATCTCTTCCAGTTCCCGGCCTAAAATCCGGCGACCGTTCTCCAACCGGCTCTGCAACTCTCCCAGGCCTTCGCAGGCTTCAAACCCGGCCGCGTATTCTTGGCCGATCCGCCGAAGATCGCCCTCCACATTCCGTAGAAATGCTTTCTGCACCGCCCGCAATTCATCCTTGAATTCGGTCGCCAGGCGCTCATGGGCCAGGCGCATTTCCGCTTCCTTGGCCCGAACCTCATCCCGCAGCCGGGAGCGATCCGACTCGCTCTTTTCCAGGGCGGTGAGTTCACCGGAGCATCGGGCCAGGGCCAGGCGGATCTGCTGCTGCCAGACATGATTGGCCTTTTCCACCCGGGCGGGCCGCACATTTCGCCGAATGAAATCGATGATCCGGGTTTCCAGACCGGCAAACCCGGGGTCGACGGATTCGGGAAAAAAGGAATCCAAGGGGGAATCCGCCTCCGCCGTTTCCTGCGCTTCGGATTCCGACAGCCGGTCGCCCAGGAGATCCCGAATCACCTCGCTGGCCTTTTGCCGGCTCTGGTCCAATGTGGGCCGGACCGGTCCGGCGCCTCTTTCCACCCGGGCCTTGAAACCGGCTGCCCGGTCCGGTTCGGCCGTCCGGCGGCTCCGAATATTGACCATCTCCACCGGCACCGAGTCCCGGCCCAGGGAGGCGAGCTGATGGCCGATATGGGTGCGCAGCCGCTCCCGTTCCAGTTCGGTCAGATCCTGGGTCCGGGGATCATAGGTGACCACCGTCACCGCCCGGGTGATTCCCTGGCTGAAGACCCGGCTGGAAAGAAATTCCAGCTCCACACTGGAGAGCCCCTTGGCGGCGGTGACGAAAACGACCAGGTCGGCTTCGGGAATAATCCGATAGGTGGCGGCGATCACCGCGGCGTTGAGGGTGTTGATGCCCGGGGTATCGAACAGGGTCAGGCCGTCCAGTCCATCGGCCGGCCAGACCAGCCGAACCCGGGCGGTGTTTTGGGCCAACCGGGTTCGACCTTCGGCCGTTTCCGCCGAGGTGTGAGACCGGATCTGTTCCGGCGAGGGGTTGTCGATGCGAATCGGTTCACCTTCCCCGATCCGCCATGTCAACTGGGACGATACCCGGGAACCGGACGCTGTCTTTTCCTCAAAAGAATCGGCCTCAAAAGAATCGGCCTCAAAAGAATCGGACGGATCGGCTGCTCGGGTGGCGTAGGGGATCACCTCCAGCCGTTTTTCAGACCCGTACCGAATTTCGGTGACCACGGCGGTGGCCTCCATAATGTCGGTAAACAGGAGATCTTCCTTGAGAAAGACCCGGTTGATGAGGGTCGATTTGCCGGTCTTGAACTCCCCCACCACCGCGATTCGGTAGGACTCGGCCGACAGCGCCTGCTTTTCCCGGGCGAGTCGCTCGGCGATGGTGTCATACCCGACTTTCCGAATCAGATCGACGGCCTGCTGAAGTCGTTCCATCATGGCTGGTTCAGTCTCCTTTTGAATTCGAAACAGGGAAACAGGTTCCCCGCCCCATAATCAATAGGTAAGAATGCGGGGAAAAAATGCAAGCGGTCAACCGCTTTACGGCAAACCGACCTCCAGATCCCGAAGGGACTGCCGGAAGGCGCGAATACGTTCGGATTCCGCCCGAATCCGGCCCATGGAGGCGGCCAGAAGCCGGCCCCGGCAGCGATACAGCAGGCTCCGCCACTCCTGCTCGGATTCGGGGCTGAAGCAGAGCCGCACCCGGCAGTCCCGCATGAAATCGTCGGCGATCCGCCGGGGCAGGTAGCGCTCGTTGCTGAGCACCGACTGGACCGCGAACAGGGCGTTTCCGCCGATCTTTCGAAGCATCGCATGGTCCTTTTCCCGGGAGTCGGTGACCGGCGGGTGTCGGTGGGTGTCGAAGGCGGCCAGTCGGCCGGTGTCGCCGTTGTTGGCCCGAACCATATCGGTCAGCCGGTTCCAGGCCTCGGCATCCTCGTTCCAGAGGGTGGGATCGCAAAAATCGACTGCGGCCCGGAGTTCATACCGGATCACGTATTTGAGGTTTCGGGGCAGATCCAGGGTCTCCCGCAGCACCTCCAACACCGGGCTTCCGGACGCCTCGGTCGGTCGGTCGGCTGCCAGCTGACCATACAGGCGCCGAAGCCGTTCCCCGGCGGTTTCCCCTTCCAAAAGCGGATCGAGGCCGGCCTCGGAAAAGACCCGGACCAGTCGGTCCTGCATAATGGGGCCGAACTCCTGAACCTCGCTGGCCAGACGGTTGACCAGCCTGGAGAGAAAAACGCTCAGGGTCCGCATCCCGTTGGGAATGGGATTCTCCCCCAGGTGCTTGACCACATACTCCTCCAGGGCCTCGGCCGGCGGAATCTGATCCTGAACGGCGGCGGCCTCTTCGGCGAAAATGGCGCCAAGGGCCGACTCGGACTCCCGAATCCGGTCGTCCTCCAGGATGTCCCGGGTGGACCGGTCCAGGGCGGCCACCAGTTCGGTCCAGAATCCGGTATCCCGGGCGCCGGCATACCAGTGGAACCACCGGTGAAAGGCGTCGGTCTCCTGGTCCTGAAGTCCGGCGTCGGACGGGTGGCTTTTGGCCAGAGTGTCGTGAAGCAGTCGGGCCCGGGCCTGAAGGTGCTTCAACCGGGCCGCCAGCATCTGAATCACCTGGTCGTCCTGGTCGGCCAGATGGCGGCTCAGGTGTTCGTTCACCCGCTCCATCAGGGCGGCGGCATCGGCTTCTTTGATCGCCTCGAAGGGGCCGATGAAGAGGTGGCGGGGAACCCCCGCATCGGTCAGGTACTTCCGGTGGATCTTGATGTTCTCCCCCTCCGGATCGACCCGCCGGTCCCAGTTGAGGACAAAGAGCATCCGGTTCATCAGATCGATCTCGTCCGACTGACGGGAGACCGAATCCCAGAAATGGTGAAAGCTTTCCCCGGGCGAGGGATTGGCGCCCGGGCGGCTGGCCACCACCAGAAGGTCGGTTTCCCGGGCGATGGTCGCCAGGGTCATGTCCCGGGCCCGGCGATTGGGATCGTCCACGCCGGGGGTGTCGATCCACCGCAGGTGGGCTGATCCCCCCTGGAATCGGCCGTAAATCCGGCAGACCCGCACCGCCGCCACCCGGGCCAGGTGCCGCCCCCGGTCGGCCCGGTCGTCGGATGCATCCGAATCGACTTCGGCCCGGCGGTAGGAGACCCACTCCCGCAATTCGGACAGAGGCCGATGCAGCAAGGGCGGACTGCCCAGATTGCGGCGGCATTCCGAATAGTGTTCCTGAAGCAGGCGAAGGTCGCTCAGCAGTTTGAAGGCGGTGGTGCCGCCGGGCACCGCTTCGGCCGGCGGAAGGGTCAGCGCCAGAAACCCCGATCCCGAGGTCGGCGGCAAAAAGGTTTCCGGGTAGGGGTCGGGCAGGGAGGCGGCGATGGTCTCCACCAGGGGCCGGACCACCCGCTCTAGAAATTCGGCCTCGGAATAGAACTCAAGATCGAAATCGGATCGGTCCTCGCTGTAGTGGATTTCACAGGCCACCGCGGTACACCGTTCATCAAAGGCCGGCAGATCGGCGATGCCGGTGAGGGATTTCAGGAAGGTGGTCTTTCCGGCCTTTTCGAGCCCGGCGATGGAGACCGATATGAGCCCTTTTTGGAAACGTTCCTGTCGAATGCGGACCCGCTCTTCGAATACCTGGAATTCCTCGGCCAGTTTTCGTATCTCTTCCCGGGCTTTCTGAAGGACAGGATCCTCCGGAAGGGTCAGCCGTTCCAGTGCCTCGAAGACCTGGTTCAGCCGGTCATGGATCTCCCGAGAGACCCGGTGCGACTCCTGAAGGGCCTGGGCCCTTTCCTGGCGGGATGCCACAATCTCCTGGTTCAGGACCGGAATATCCATGAAAGCGCCTCCTTCTATCTGGAATGGTTTGCCGAAAGGGAAATGAATTTATGGGGCGCCGCCCCCTTGAATCCGCATGCTGAGATCCACGCTGCGGGCGGAATGGGTGAGCGCCCCCGAGGAGATGATGTCGACCCCCAGATCGGCCAGGCGGGTCAGATCCGACCGGGTCACTCCGCCCGAGACCTCCACCAAAGCCCGGTCCTGAATCATCCCCACCGCCTCCCGAATGCCGGACTCATCCATGTTGTCGAGCATGATCACATCGGCCCCGGCGTCCAGGGCCTCCCGAACCCCGGCCAGGTCGGCCACCTCCACCTCGATTTTGATCAGGTGGGAGGCGCCCTTCCGGGCCCGGTTCACCGCCTCCCGAACCCCGCCGCAGACGGCGATGTGGTTGTCTTTGATGAGCACCCCGTCGTAAAGGCCCATGCGGTGGTTGCGGGCCCCGCCGATGCGGACCGCGTACTTTTCCAGGACCCGCCACCCCGGCGCGGTTTTGCGGGTGTCCACCAGCCGCACCGAACGACCCGCCAAGGCATCGGCAAAGGAGCGGACCTGGGTGGCGATGCCCGAAAGCCGCTGCAAAAAATTGAGGGCGGTCCGCTCCCCCTTGAGCAGGGTTCGCAGCCGTCCGCTCACCGTCAGCACCCCGGCCCCCGTCTCCACCCGGTCGCCGTCCTGAAAGGCCGGGGTAAAAACCAACGACGGGTCGAGGGTTTCAAAAACCTGTCGGGCCACATCCACTCCCGCCAGAACCAGGTCCTCCTTGGCCACGATGTTCCCGATTCCGGTGAGTTCCGGATCCACGAGTGTTTCGGTGGTGATATCGCCGGAGCCGATATCCTCGGCCAGTCCGATGTCGATCAGGTGTTGAACGGAGTGCATGATTCTCCTTCTACCGGGATTCCAGTTCCCGAATCTTTTCGAGGTTGGCCTGAAGCTTCCGGTGCTTTTCTTGGAAGACCAGGTGTTTTTCCCGAACCTTTTCCACCACCTCCTCGGGGGCCTTGGCCAGGAAATCCTCGTTGTTGAGCTTTTTGTTGACCCCGGACAGCTCTTTTTCCAGCTTGGCCATCTCTTTTTCCAGGCGTTTGATCTCCTGCTGGAAATCGATCACCCCTTCCAGGGAGATGAAAATGGTGGCGTTTTCGATCACCGCAGTGGCCGCGGACCGGGGCCGTTCACCCGGTTCTTCCACGGTCAAAGAATCGAGCCGGGCCAGTTCCCGAATGATGGCGGCATGGTTTTCCAAGGATCGAAGGATGCCGGAATCGGCGGTCTGGACCGTCACCCGCAATTCCTGGGAGGGTGCGATGTTCATTTCGCCCCGAATGTTGCGAACCCCGGTGATGACGTCGATGATCAGCTGCATCTCGCTTTCGGCGTCCGCATCGGCGGTAATGGATGCATTGTCGGGGTTGTCGGCGGGAAAGACCGCCCGCATGATGGAGCCTTCGGCGCCGGGCAGTTTGCTCCAGATTTCCTCGGTGACAAAGGGGATGAAGGGATGCAGCAGGATCAGGGTTTCCCGCAGCACCCGCCACAAAACGCTCTTGGTGGCGTTCCGGGCCGCTTCGCCGCTGTCGCCGTAGAGGGTCGGTTTGGCCGCCTCCAGATACCAGTCGCAGAATTCATGCCACACAAACTGGTAGAGGGCCCCGGCCGCATCGTTGTACCGGTAGGATTCCAGGGCCTCCTCCACCGTGCCGGTCACCCGGCGAAGCCGGGACAGAATCCATTGGTCGGGCAGGGAAAGCCGATCAAAGGCAATCTCGGGATAGGGCCGGTCGATGTGCATGAGGGCGAACCGGGCCGCGTTCCAGAGCTTGTTGATGAAATGGCGGTAGCCTTCCACCCGCTTTTCAGACATCTTCACGTCCCGGCCCTGGGCCGCGAATGCCGCCAGGGTGAAGCGAAAGGCATCGGTGCCGTAGCCCTCGATCACCTGAAGGGGGTCGATCACGTTCCCCTTGGATTTGCTCATCTTCTGCCCGCTTTCATCCCGGACCAGGGCGTGGACATAGACATCCCTGAAGGGCACCTCGCCCATGAAATGGATGCCCATCATCATCATCCGGGCCACCCAGAAAAAGAGGATGTCGAATCCGGTGACCAGGACCGAGGTGGGATAGAAGGTCTTGAGCAACTTGGTTTCATCCGGCCAGCCCATGGTGGAAAAGGGCCAGAGAGCGGAGCTGAACCAGGTATCGAGGACATCGGTTTCCTGAACCAGCTTCGAACTCCCGCATTTGGGGCAGTCCGTCGGGTCTTCCATGGCCACGATCTGTTCCCCGCAGTCTTGGCAGGTCCAGGCCGGAATCTGGTGCCCCCACCAGATCTGCCGGGAGATGCACCAGTCCCGAATATTTTCGAGCCAGTCGAAATAGGTCTTGGTCCACATCTCCGGAATAATCCGGGTTTCACCCTTCCGGACCGCCTTCATGGCCTTGTCCGCCAGAGGTTTGGCCTTGACGAACCACTGTCGGGAGAGATTCGGCTCGATGACGGTGCGGCACCGGTAGCAGTGGCCCACACTGTGATGAAGCGGATCGATCTTTTCCAGAAGCCCTTGGTCGCGCAAGGCGTTCAGCACCGCTTCCCGGCATTCGAACCGATCCAGACCCTCGAACCGTCCGGTCTCGGCGGTCATCCGTCCGTCATCCCCGATGGCCTTGACTGCCGGAAGATCATGGCGTCGGGCGATTTCGAAATCGTTGGGATCATGGGCCGGGGTCACCTTGAGCCCGCCGGTTCCGAAAGATGTATCCACGTAAGCGTCTCGAATCACCGGAATCTCCCGGTTCATCAGGGGAAGAACGACCGTTTCGTGCTGAAGACCGGTGTATCGTTCATCCTCGGGATTGATGGCCACGGCGGTATCCCCCAGCATGGTTTCCGGCCGGGTGGTGGCCACCGTGATCCCCCCTTCTCCATCCGGAAAGGGATACCGGATGTAATACAGATGGGCGTCCAGTTCCTCGTGCTCCACCTCCAGATCGGCCAGGGCGGTATGGCACCGGGGACACCAGTTGATGATATAGTCCCCCTGAAAGATCAGCCCCTCTTCATAGAGCCGGACAAACACCTTCCGTACGGCCCGGGACAGCCCTTCATCCATGGTGAAGCGCTCCCGGTCCCAGTCGCAGGAGGCGCCCAGCCGTTTGAGCTGGTTGATGATGGCCCCGCCCGACTGTTCCCGCCACTGCCAGACCCGCTCGATGAATTTTTCCCGCCCCACCTGGTGGCGATCTTTTCCTTCTTGGGCCAGCTGGCGCTCCACCACGTTCTGGGTGGCGATTCCGGCATGGTCGGTCCCCGGCATCCAGAGCACATTGTCGCCCTTGTTCCGGCGGTATCGGCAGAGAATATCCTGAAGAACATTGTTGAGGGCATGCCCCATATGAAGCACGCCGGTGACGTTGGGCGGAGGAATCACGATGGAAAAACTCGGCCGGTCGCTCTCGGGTTCGGCCGCAAAAAGCCCCTCTTTTTCCCAGTATCGATACCAGCGTTTTTCCACATCGTGGGGCTCATATCCCTTGTCCAGCACATTGTTACTCATTTTTTCAAGCTCCTATCAAGCTTTTCTCGTCTGATTGAATACCCGCTTTTCACCATCCCGACGGACGCGGATCGGGGTCGTATACAAAGCCGGTACACTTATAATGTCCCGATCCATAAATCAAGAGAGGGGTGCGATGTTCATGGGAAATTTCGCCGGGACGACGCGGTCGAAGGCACGGCTGCCGGGGATCGGCCGGGTTGAAGAGAAAAAAGCGGAGAAAACGGCGGGCGGACGGACGGGGTCGCCGGACCGGCGACCCCGGGAACATCCGGGGAATAAGAAATGTGAATGGAAGGGTTACAGATCGTCGTCCACGGCGATGTTTTCAAGCAAAGCGCCTCTCAGTTTTTGAATCTCTTCGGACACCGTTTTTTCGATCACTTCCCGAAGAATCCCTTCGATTCTTTCGGTGAAGATTCGGTCGATGACCCGCTCCAGGGCCGCTTCCAGCTGCTCGGGGGATACGGAGGCCATCCCCTCCGGTTCAAATTCGGAGTCTTCGGCTTCCTCGAAAGCCCCGGAATCGATCCCCTCGAAGTCTTCAGGCCCCGACCCCTCCTGCACAGATTCATAAGGGGCTTCGGCTTTTTCGGGCGTGTCCGGGGCCGGTTCCGGTTCCACCGTCCGTGGGTCGGTCGGCGGCGTTTCGGGCTTCGGCTCGGATGCATTCAGAACCGATTCGACCGGGATCTTTTCGGCCGGAAACGCCTCCGCTTCGGGCGATGTATTTTCGGACGAAAACCCCTGTTCCAATCGGCTCAGGAAGTCATTTCGGGGTTCGGCATGGCCGGTATCCGCACCCAGCACATCGATCAGGCCGATGGGATCGGTCAGATCCGGCCACTGCTCCGCCTCGCTGAAACTGTCGAAAAGATCCAGGGCGGTGAGTCCCTCTTCGGAAGAAAAATTCTCATCGGCCCGGCGATCGGCCGGATCTTCTTTCAGAAGCGGTTCATCCGGATCCTCCGCCTGAAACAGCTCTTCGGAAGGTTCCTCCAGGCGATCGACGGTTTCGGGTTTCCCGGAATTCCATCCTCCCGGGATCGGCTCGGGTTCGAGAATTTCCTCCTTCGGTTCGGTTTCCGACGGGGGGGCGTCCGAAATGGAAGGATCGGCGATGATGGTGTTTGCGTCCGGGTCTACATCGGCCTGCGCATCGGCTTCTGTAGGCGGGGCGTCTGTCGGCCGGTCGGGAATGACCACGGTTTCGGCCCCGAGGTCGATGATCGGCTCATCATCATCGTCGAAATCGTCCGGATTGGCGGCTTCATCTTCCGTGTCGGGATTCTTCGGCCTGTACAGGGTGCGTCCGCCGAGATCCAGAATGGTGGTATCCGCTTCCGGACCGTCTTCCGAATTCGGCAGTGAAGGCGGTTCGGCCGCTTCCGCTTGAACGATCATGGCATCGTCGAGATCCAGAACCTCGTCTTCCTCCACATCCGATACCGTCCCGGGGTCGTCATCATCGGAAATGGGGGCGATAACGGTACTGACATCCCGATCGAAAATCGTTTCCTGGTATCCCTCGAATTCGGCCTCGTCGGATGATGCCGGGGGCGTCTCGGTCAAGGTCCGGTTCGAATCTTTCGGCCCGTTTTCTTCACCCTTTCGCCCGTCGATGGGGTCCACCAGCGTGACATGGTCCCGGTCCAGAAAGGGCAAATCGATCTCCGGAACCTCCGCCGAATCCGCTTCTCCGGGTCGGGCCTCGGGATCAGGGGTCAGAAGGGGCGCTTCGAAAGTATTCTCTTCGGAGTCTACAAACCGTTCCCCCGAATCGGCCTCAAGGGTATCGTCGATATCCGCCTCGGAAGGGGGAATGACCACCGTTCGGGCATCCCGAACAGCCACCGTCTCTTCCACCGGTTCGATGACGTCCTCCATAGACAGATCCAGCGCGTCCAGATCGCCGCCGGGCGCGAAGATGGTTTTTTCATCGAACCGGGATTTCACCACCATCCCCGGCGTCAGATCGAGGGGCTGATCCTTGCCGGGCCGGCCGTTCCCCTTGGGTTGGGAGGATGCGGTTTGGTCTGTCGAATTCGCCTGTTTTTTATCTTTCATGATATGCCTGCATGTATCCGGTTTCCGGAAAAGCGTCTGATGCGAGCGGATGTTTCGAGCTATAATTTTGAAATTTTTCAGAAATTACCATAGGGTTCACCGGTGTGTCAAGATCTTTGCCGGACCGGGCCGAAGGGCGGTTTTTCCTTAGGAATTCGCATATTACAGGTCAGGGGCCGGGTGAATATTCTTGCGAAGCGGCGACCCGTATGCCATAATATTCATGGGGACGATTCATCACTTCGGGCGTCGGAAAAATCGAAAAAATCAGGAGAGGGGATCCCATGGAACGCGGCGTATATATTACCGACAGAGACGGCGAATCATACGGCAATTTTTTCCGGTCGGAGCGGATTCTGTATCAGGGCCGAAGCCGATACCAGGACATTCTGGTGTTCGACACCAAAGAAGCGGGTCGGGTGATGATGCTGGACAATATCTTCAATGTGAGCGAATCCATGGAAGCCTTTTACCATGAGCCCATGGCCCATATTCCTCTGGCCATGGGGGAAGGCGATCAGGAGGTTTTGATCATCGGCGGCGGGGATTTCGCCCTGGCCAGGCAGGTATTGAAGCATTCATTCGTGACCGGGCTGACCCTCTGCGAACTGGACCCGGAAATCCTGACGATCTGCCGACGGTGGTTTCCGGAATGGGCGGCGTGTGAATCGGACCAGCGGCTGAGGGTGCGGGTGGGAGACGGATTCGATTACCTGGACGCGTGTCCGGAAGCGTCCATAGACGCCCTGCTCATCGATTCCACCGACCCCTATCTTTTCGAATCCCCGCTGATCTCGGAGGCCTTCTATGCAAAATCGGCCCGGGCCCTGAAGCCGGGGGGAGTGATGATGCAGATCATCGCCGATTTCCTGTTCTACAAAAAAACCTGGTTCGAGGTGATTCCGCTGGTGGCCCCCTATTTCTCCGTCCTGAAACCCCTGGCTATCCCCATCCCTTTTTACGCGACCGGGTCCTGGGGGTTCCTGCTGGCCGGAAAGGGGCGGACCGACCTGGACCCCGAACGGGTCTCCGCGGATTACCTGAAATCCATTCCGGGGCTCAAGACCCTGACCCCGGACGGGGTCAAAGGCTGGTTTTGCCTGCCCCCCTACCTGCGGGAAGAATTCGGCGATCTGCCGGGGCTGTAGCCCAAGACCGCAATCGACGCCTTCAGTCCCGCACGTATTCGGCGGTGCGGGCGAAGGCCACCCCTTCCACCTCTTTGGCGCTGTACTTCAGTTCGTGATTGACTTCCGTGTAGGAGTAGAAGGACCGGATCGATTCCGCACCCTGCGGGTGTTTACCGATCTCCCGGTTGTCCACAAAGATACGAAAGGCGGAAACCGGTTCGGGATACCCCTTGACCTGAATCCGGTCCGGGGTTCGGCGGATATGGACCCCTTTGAAGAAGATGTCCTGGATCAGGTTGTAGGTGCCCTCGGCCATCATCACATGGCCGATGTCGCAGATCGACTCCATTCGGTTGGCCAGGTTGGTGGTCTCTCCGATGGAGGTGTATTCCAGCTTCTTGTCGCACCCGATGGCCCCGACGATGACCTCGCCGCTGTTGAGGCCGATCCGCATTTCGAACACCGTCTTCCCTTCCCGCTTTCGGCGGCTGTTGATGTCCCGCATTTTCCACTGCATTTCAATGGCGCAGGCCACCGCCCGCTCGGCATGGTCCTCCAGCCGGACCGGGGCCCCGAACAGGGCCACGATGGCATCCCCGATGTATTTGTCCGGAAACCCGCCGTATTTCTTGATGATGGGAATCAGCCCGTCGTAATAGGAGTTGAGGATGTTGACCGATTCGGTGGCCGACATCTTCTGGGTGATGGTGGAAAAACCGGCAAAATCGGTGAACATGACGGTGCACTCCGACTTCTGCCCGCCCAACACCAACCCCCGCTCGGCCGCTTTTTCGGCCAGCTCCTTGGACAAAAACTTCTCCATCGTTTCCAGAAGATTGAGCCGTTCCCGCTGCCCCCGGGTCATTTGATTGAACTGTTTGGTGAATTCCCCCAGCTCATCTGCGGAAATCACCGGCACCTCATAGTCGTAATTTCCTGCCGACACCTCCTGGGCCCCCTTGGTCAATTCCCGAATGGGCCGGGTCACCAGCCGGCTGTACCAGTGGGCGAAAAGATAAGAGAGCAGCAGCAAGAGAATGACGGCCCCCACCACCACCCCGGTGATCATCAATAGAATCCGTTTGATCCGGCTGGCCTCGAAGTCGACGTTCAACAGATTGAAGAGGCCGTTGATTTCGGCGGTATGCCAGACGCTGAACCAGGTGCCGTCGGCATCGGTATCGAACCGGGGCAGGTACCCGTTTTCCGGATCATGGATGGGATTGTGGCCGTATCCGGGCACCCCGATCAGGGCCGCCCGGCGCCAAAATTCCGACTCGGGTTCGATGAGATAGGGTTCTCCGCTGTAGCCCGCTCCCCACCAGTCGAAACTGTCGACCACATAGGCGATGTGGTTTTGAAAAAAGCCTTCTTTTTTGCCGGAATCGATCATGATCATGATGCCGCTAAGCTGAAATCCGGCGGCGATCGCTTCGTCCACCGCTTTCCGCAGCAGGAACTTGTACTTACGGAAAATTTCCAGAACGCCTTTGTCCAGAAGAAAACGCTGATTCCAGTAAATACCGGTCTCCTTGAGTTTTTCATAGTCGAAGCCTTCCGGGCCGCCGAAATACGCGAGGGCCTCGTCGTACTTCAACACCTCTTCTTCGGGAAGGATCTTTCCTTCCATCAGGATCATGTTGAAAGCCAGAAAATAATATTCACGGTTCCGGTCATACTGAATGGAGCTGTTGTCGATAGTCCGCAGGGCGAACTCGTTCATTCGCGCCAGTTCCTCGGAGTTCACCGAGGATCGGATGCCCGCGATCAGGGTTTGGGCGCTCTCGATCAGCCGATGCAGCTCCTGAATCGGCCGATAGAGTTCCACCGGAATGACGATGACCGCAAAAAAGCCGATCAACAGCAGGGCAAAGATCATCAACCGTTTTCGAAAGGAGATGTATCGTTTGGATCGGGCGGGCGGGGTCCCCGACGGCGGCGGTTCAGGCGGGGGCTTCGGCTTGGAAGGCGGTGCTTCCGGGTCATCCGCTCCCGGGGGCTCGGGCGGACGCGCGAGAAAGACGGTTTTGCATTTTGCGCAGCGGACCTTGGTCCCCGTCGGTTTCAGAAGCTTTTCATCCAGATCGAAGGCGGTGGCGCAGTGGTCGCATCGGATAATCATGGCACTCGCTGTCTGTTCTGAAATTGAATATCAACTCCTCCTTGACAGAAGGTCTGCAAAGCAGGATACTCCGGTTCATCAAGGCGGAAGCCGTTCAGCCCGGGAAAAGGGATCCGGAAGCGGCCTTCTCAACCGAGTATTCGATCACTCTACCCCGATCATTATTATTCCATGGTTATCCCTCAAACCATCATCGACTCCGTCTGCATTCGGGAATGCCCGACCCGCTGGTGTTGTTCGATCCGCCATTTCTCCCCGCCGCCGGTCACCCGGGAGGACATTCGGCTGATTCAGAAAACGGGCGCCGCTGAATTTTACGAGGAAACCGAACAGGGTTTTCACCTCAAATGCCGGACCGACGGGTACTGCACCTTTTTTGATCCCGAACAGAAAACCTGCGCCGTTTACCCGGTGCGCCCCCCCGATTGCCGCATATTTCCCTTCGACTATTTTGCCGTCGACGCCGAGCATGGGCAATGGGTGATCTGGGATTGCCCCTTTTCCCGCCGGATGGACGAAGATCAAATTCCCGCCGCTCTGGACCGGTTTGAAACCGACCCCCGATACCTTCGCCATATCCTCAGCAGCTGGACTTTCGGCAATGAGGCATACACGCCGGCTTCCCCGCCTTATAAACACGCGCCCGGCTTTCGGCGATTGCGCTCCTTCCGGATTATAGGGCCGGGGCTGCCGACGGCGAGGGTGATCGGTCTCAAATAAAAACCGGTGCAGGCAGTCGCGCGGCATCGCTTTTATATGGGAGTGACGCATTTTTTATGCGGGATATTTAGGCGGGTGTCAAGTCCAAATCCCGAACGGCGATTTTTACCCTTGTCATGATATTCCACTCTGATATAAATAGGTTGAATACTTATGAGGATATGTGACCTATCAGGAGAACGGACACACGTTTTATGCTGACCCTGCTCTTTTACCTCGGGGATTCGGCCTACGCCATCACCTGCGAAAGAATCCGGGAAATCGTTCCCATGATGACCCTGAAACGGGCCCCCCATGCGCCCGAATGGTTCGGCGGGTTTTTCAATTACCGGGGCGACATTGTTCCGGTGATCGATCTGAAGCGGCTGATCCAGGGGCGGTCCTGTGAAATGCGGTTGTCCACCCGAATCATTCTGGTAGATTACTACGGCCATCGGAAAACCCCGTCTCTTTTGGGTCTTATCGCCGAGCGGGTGACCGAAACGGTTCGACGCCTGAAGACGGCGGCCGCATCTCCGCCCATCCGATTTGAAGAAACCCCCTACCTGGGGGCGGTCATGATCGAAGACAGAACCCTGATCCAGCGCATCGATTTGGACTACCTGCCGGATTGCATCGGGCTGCCGGAAACGGAGGGGGAGCCGGATGCCCTTTGAGGCCATTGCATCCCTTCTGGAGGAGCGCATCGGACTGGCGGCGGACACCGTCGGACCCGAAACCATTCGCCGGGCCGTGCTTCGCCGAACCGCCGCCTGCAATCTGTCCGGTTTAGAGGCCTATCTGGAATGCCTTCATCGCCGCCCCGGAGAATGGGAGGCCCTGATCGAACAGGTGGTGGTGCCGGAGACCTGGTTTTTCAGAAATCCGGAGGCGTTTGTTCTGCTGAGGCAATACCTGGAATGCGAATGGCTTCCCGAAAACCGGAATGCCCAACTCCGCATATTGAGCATGCCCTGCGCCACCGGTGAAGAGCCTTATTCCATCGCCATCCTTCTGAAGGAGATGGGGCTTGCCCACGGGCGGTTTCGAATCGATGCCGTCGACATCAGTGCCCAGGCCCTGAAAACCGCTAAAAAAGGCGTCTACCCGGCGGGCTCCTTTCGCGGAAAGGCGCTTGAGTTTCGGGATACCCATTTCACACCCTTGCATGACGGGTTTCGCATCCATCCTTCCTTTCGAACCGGTGTGCGGTTTCTTCAGGCAAACCTGGTGGCGGATGATTTCCTGACCCATGAACCGCCCTACGACATCGTTTTCTGCCGAAACCTGCTGATCTACCTCGGGGCCCGAGCCAAACAGCGGGTGGTTCAGGCGATCAAACGGCTCCTGACCCCGTCCGGCCTTCTCTTTCTGGGCCATGCCGAACAGGGCCCGTTCCGGAATGACGGATTTGTTTGGCTTCCGGCTACCCGGGCCTTCGCCTGCAAACGGTCCGAAACCTGCCCGGAACCGAATCCCGCCGCACTTTTTTCGGCCACACCTGCGCCACCACCGCCGATGGATGTCGAAAAGAGCGAACCGCTCTCAGCCAAACCGCCGCCGCCGTTGTTGAAACGGGCGCCCCAACAAGCACCGGTGGAAAAGATGCCGCCCCCCGGCACCACCGCAGAGGGAACCTCGGGCCATTCGACCGCACCGTTGCCCGATTCGCCGACAGCCGACACGATCGACCTGTTCGAAGCCGGCCTGTTCGAAGCCGCTCAGGGGAAAGCCGACCGGGGGAAGATCACGGAAGCCCTGGACCTGTGCCGGCGGTTTCTGAAGGTCAACCCCACCCATGTGGAGGCCCATTTTCTGATGGGAATGATTCAGCAGGCCATGGGCGACATTATGCAAACCGAAAAATGGCTGAACCGGACCATCTATCTCGACCCGGACCATCTGGCGGCCATGGACCTTCTCACCATCATCGCAGAACAGGGGGGTGATGGAGAGCGGGCCGATCGACTTCGGCGACGGGCCGATCGCATTCGCCGTCGGCGGGAGGGCTGATGGCGGACACCGATATCGTCGCCGGACGGGAAAACTGCTGGAACCGGATCGGGGTATTCAGCCCCGGAAATACGGTCTGTCCCGAACTGGACCGGGTGATCCACTGCCGGAACTGCGAGGTTTATACCCGGAACGGAAGGGAACTCCTGGAGCGGGATATTCCCGCCGATTATCGGGACGAGTGGACCGAAGCGATGGCCGAAAAAAAGATCGAGGAGGCCCCCGGCACCTTCTCGGTGGTCATTTTTCGAATCGGACGGGAATGGCTGGCCCTGCCCACCCGGCTTCTGGCCGAGGTGATCCACGCCGAGCGGTTTCACACCCTGCCCCACCGGAAAAGCCCGGTTCTGTTGGGCATCGTCCACGTACACGGAGAGATTCACCTGTGCGTCTCTTTTCACCGGCTTCTGGAAATCGACACGCGAGGTACCGAAGCCGACCCGCATACCCATAAACGAATGATCGTTCTGGATCGAGACGGCGAAAAATGGGTCTTTCCGGTGAACGAGATCCTGGGCATATTCCGGGTGGACCCGAGCCGGTTTCAGAATGTACCGGTCACGGTGGCCATGGCCCAGTCGGCCTTCACCCAGGACATATTCCGTTGGAAGGACATGAATGTGGCCCTTCTGGATGCCGAACTCCTCTTTTTTCACCTCTCGAGGAATGTGCAATGAGCGATATCGAGGGGCGGCATATTTCGGCCGACGACGACATGCTGGAGCTTTTCCAGACCGAGGTGGAGACCCATGCGGTCACCCTGAACGAGGGGCTTCTTGCGCTGGAAAACGACCCTGCCGATTTTGCCGCCATCGAATCCCTGATGCGCGCGGCCCACTCCATCAAGGGCGGGGCCCGAATCGTGGATCTGGATGCGGCCGTTCGAATCGCCCATACCCTGGAGGATTGTTTCGTCACCATTCAGAAAGAACGAATGCCGCTTTCCCCCGAGCACATCGATGTGCTGCTCAAGGCGGTGGACGCCCTGATTCAGATTGCGGAAACCGGCGAGGCGGCGGCCGGGGATTCATCCCGAATCGATCCGCTTATCGTCTCCATCGCCGCCGTCACCGAGTCCGGCGCCGGTGCTGCCGCGGACTCGGCCGATTCGTCTGCTCTGGAACCGAATGCCGACCCGCCCTCCTCAAAGCGGCCCCAAGCCGATGTTTCCGAACCCGCCTACGAGGCGCCGGCGGCGGAAACCTTCGATGCCGCCGCTTCGAAAGTCAATGGCAACCCCACCGTTCCGGCGGGGGAACTCGACGACGCACAAGTGTTTTCGAGTACCGATGAAAACGAGACTGTCGAGGAACCGACCCGGGACCGCTCCGGTGAAAAGGGCCGCATGGTCCGGGTGACCGCCGGTAAGATCGAACGCCTCATGGGACTGGCCGGAGAGGTCGTGGTGAGCGCCCGGGGGCTGCCCTCGTTTCAGGATGAACTGATGGCGCTGAAGCGCGGCCATTCCGAGCTGGCCCGCACCCTGGAAGAGCTTCAACGGCTGACCTCCCGCGGATACGGGGATGAACGGCTTCAGCACCTGACCCTTCAGTCCCGGGAAAAACTCAGAGGCTGCACCCGCCTTCTGAATGAACAGGTCAATACCCTGGACATGTACACCAGCATGACCGCCCGCCTCTCGGATCGGCTCTATCACGAGGTGGTCGGGGTGCGGATGTGCCCCTTTGCCGACGGCATTCGGGGGTATCCCCGGCTGGTGCGGGACCTGGCCCGGGAACTGGGAAAGAAGGTCCGGCTTCAGGTATTCGGGGAGTCCACCGATGTCGACCGGGACATCCTGGAAAAGCTGGACGCCCCTCTCAATCACCTGCTTCGCAACGCGGTGGACCACGGCATCGAATCCCCGGCGCAGCGGTCGGCCGCCGGTAAACCGGAGACCGGGGTCATTCGGCTGGAGGCGGTTCACCGGGCTGGAATGCTGATGATCACCGTCTCCGACGACGGACGGGGCATCCATCCGGAGGACCTTCGGAAACGGATTCAGAACCAGCGGATGGCCCAGCCCGACATCCTTCGCCGGCTATCCGAAGCGGAGCTGATGGAGTTTCTGTTTCTCCCCGGCTTTTCCACCGCCGACGAGATCACTGAAATTTCGGGGCGCGGGGTGGGGTTGGATGTGGTGCACAGCGCGGTTCACGAGGTGGGCGGGGTGGTGCGAACCCTGTCCGATCCGGGCAGGGGGCTCGCCTTTCAACTGGAGCTTCCCCTCACCCTGTCGGTCATCCGCACCTTTCTGGTGGAGATCGCCCAAGAGCCTTATGCCTTTCCCCTGGCCCGCATCGACCGATGCCTCAAACTGGCGGAGGCCGACATCGATATCGTGGAAGATCGGCAGTATTTTCGAATGGATGACCGGAACATCGCCCTGGTGGACATCCACGAGGTGCTGGATCTGCAAAAACCGACGGCCGCCCGGGAGGTCTTCAACGTGGTGGTGATCAGCGACCGGCACCACGCCTACGGGCTGGTGGTGGACCGGTTTCTCGGAGAAAGCGAACTGGTGGTCCGGCCCCTGGACCCCCGCTTGGGCAAAATTCCGGACATCAATGCGGCGGCCACCATGATGGACGGCTCCCCGGTCCTGATCTTCGATGTGGAAGACCTGGTCCACTCCATCGGAAAGCGGCTTTCCGGCCAGCGGCGGCTGAGCAAAATCACGGCCGGGGAGGCCCCGGAATCGGCCCCTTCGTCCCGGCGGATTCTGGTGGTGGAGGATTCCTTCATCGTTCGGGAAAAAGAACGGAAGCTGCTGGAAAACCGGGGATACGAGGTGGACACCGCCGTGGACGGCATGGACGGATGGAACCACCTGCGCACCGAATCCTACGACATGGTGGTCACCGACATCGATATGCCCCGAATGAACGGATTCCAGCTGATTCGAAACATCAAGGAACATGCCGAGCTCAAATTCCTGCCGGTGATCGTGGTCTCCTACAAGGCATCCGAGGAAGACCGGCTGCAGGGGCTTCGGTGCGGCGCCGATTACTACCTGACCAAAACCGATTTCGACGACCACAAGCTGATCGAGGCGGTGGCCGATCTCATCGGTGAACCCGACGCAGACAGCGGCTCGGGAGCGGAACACCCGAAGAACAAGATTGAGAAGCCTGGAGGATAAACGGAAGCGCAACACCACAGAGAAACGGATAAAAAGATGAATCTAACCATCAAGAAACTGCTGATCGGTCTGGTCCTCTTCGGGGTGGCGGTGGTGATCGCCCTGGCCGCCGCCGGCCAACACTCCAACAAACAACTGGTGCAAAGCCAGGCACGGCTCACCGGCATCGTTCTGCCCCTGGAGACGGCGAATCAGAAAATCCGGGTGGCCATGGCCGCCTTTATCGAGCGCCAGGCCCAGATCCGGAATGCGGAATCCAAGGCCGAACTGGCGCCGCTGGCCAAACGCACCCCCCTGGAAGGCGCCTTTGAAAGAAGCCTCGATCGTTTGAGGGAGCTGGCCTCCAACCAGGCCGAGGCGGCGCCTCAGATCGACCGGTTGACGAGCATCTACAACACCTTTCTTAGCACCGACTCGGCGGTTTTCGCCTCTATGCAGACCGGGCTGGATCTGGAGGCCCGCATCGATCAGCTCATCGATTCCCTCGATTCGGTCAGCACCGATCTTCAAAAAGATGCCCAGGCGATCTTCAACCGCATCAATTTCGCGGCCATGCGGGAAAAAATCGCCCTGCGGGAGTATATGGCCACCGATGAAAAGACCGATGAGCTGCAGGCGGCGGTGCGGGACCTTCTCAAGGGGGATTTGACCAAGCTTCAAAAGGCCTGCAATGATCTGCGTCTGGCGGCGGCCAATCTCACCACCCACGGCCGCCAGATTCTGCTGGCCGAAAACAAGAGCCGGATCGAACAGATTCAGGAAACGGCGATGCCGGAAGCCGCCGCGGCGGCCCGGACCGCCCTGGGGGTACTCAAAGAAGGGGTGGCGGAATCCGAGGAGCTGTCGGCCCTGGCCCGGGCCATCGAAAAGAACCTGACCCTGCTGCTGGAGATTCTTCAGGAGATTCACGACACCCGCGTCCGCTGGATCGAGAACCAGATCCATATGGCGGGCCTGCAGGCGGTCATGAAACAGAACACCGCCGCCATGACCGACAGCCTGGAAGAGATCCAGGCCCTGGCCGGGAACCTGCGGGCCGCCGCCGAAGAGGAAGCGATTCGGGTTCGGGATTTCACCCGGCAGTTCGTCTGGATCGCCGGTCTGGTCTCCATTCTTTTCATGATCCTGATCGGCTGGATCATCGGCCGCCGCATCATCGTCCCCCTGGACAAGGCGGTGGCTTTTGCGGAGAACATTTCCCGAGGGGACCTGACCGCCAAAATCCAGCTGGACCGGAGTGAACTCCTCACCCGGTTCCGACTGGACCGGAACGATGAGATCGGCAACCTGGTGGCCAAGCTGAGCGATATGGTCTACAACCTCAATGCGCTCATCGGACAGGTTCAGAAATCCTGCATTCAGGTCTCCTCCTCCTCCACCGAGCTGGCCGCCACCTCCAAACAGCAGGAGAGCATCATCTCCAACCAGGTGACCTCCACCGATTACGTCATTCAATCGGTGGCCGAAATCTCCAAGGTCTCGGGTCAACTGGTGGAGACCATGCAGCAGGTGGCCGCCATGTCCGAAGAGACCGCCGAATTCGCCACCAGCGGCCAGACCGACCTGGCCCGCATGAAGGAGGCCATCGTCCATATGGAGGACGCCTCCAAATCGATTTCCGGAAAGCTGGAGGCCATCAACGAAAAGGCCTCCAACATTACCTCGGTGGTCACCACCATCACCAAGGTGGCGGACCAGACCAACCTGCTCTCCCTCAACGCCGCCATCGAGGCGGAAAAAGCCGGGGAATACGGCCGGGGCTTTACGGTGGTGGCCCGGGAGATCCGCCGTCTGGCCGACCAGACCGCCGTGGCCACCCTGGACATCGAACAGATGGTTCAAGACATGCAGTCGGCGGTCTCGGCCGGCGTGATGGAGATGGACGCCTTCATCAAGGAGGTCCAGCGAAGCGCCGAGGACGTCACCCGCATCAGCGGACAGCTCACCCGGATCATCGAACAGGTTCAGTCCATTTCTCCCTCCTTTGACAATGTCAACAAATCGATGCAGTTCCAGTCGGAACGGGCTCAAAAGATCGACGGGGCCATGATCAGCCTGGGGGATGAAATGAAGCAGACCATGGAATCGCTCAAGGAATCCTTTCTGGCCATCGAGCAGCTGAACGAGGCGGCCCGGGGGCTTCAGGACGAGATCACCCGGTTTAAGGTGGCCTGATGCGAATCGCCGTCGTCCACGACCTGGATTCGGTCCAAAAAGAGATACAAAAAATCATCCTGAATCTTCCGCACCATGAGATCGCCTGGACGGCCCGAGCCGGAACCGAGGCGATGAACCGGTCTTCGAGGGACCTCCCCGACCTGATCCTGATGAAGCTGGCCCTGCCGGACATAAGCGGGGTGGAGGTCACCCGCCGAATCATGGAAAAATCGCCCTGCGCCATCCTCCTCATCACCCATCAGGTGGAGGACCACACCTCCGAAATCTTCGAGGCCATGAGCCACGGGGCTCTGGATGTGGTTCATCTTCCCTGTTTCGGGTCGAATGGGGCAACCGAGACGATCGACCCCGCTCAGACCCGAACCCTGATTCACAAAAAAATCCAGACGGTGGAGAAGCTCAAACAGAACCATATCGCGGTCCGGGTCTGCAAAGCCGCGTCTCCCCGTCCCCCCCTGGTGGTCATCGGCTCTTCCGCAGGCGGGCCCAAGGCGCTGGCGGATATTCTCTCCCGGCTTCCGGAAACCCTTGAGGCGACCCTGGTGGTCATTCAACATGTGGACAAAGAGTTTTCCGCCGGGTTTGTCGACTGGCTGGACGCCCAGTGTTCCCTTCGAGTGAAGCTGGCGGTGGAAGGGGGACGGCCCGCAGCCGGGGTGGTGCACGTGGCCGGCACCGACGATCATCTGATTCTGACCCCGGATTACACCTTTTCGTACATCCCCGGGGAATCGGATTCACCCTATCACCCCTCGGTGGATGTCTTTTTCAAGAGCCTGGTCGGCTACTGCCCGGCCAGACCCGGACCGACACCCTACCGCCGCATCGGGTGCGTGGGGGTGCTTCTCACCGGCATGGGCCGGGACGGGGCCGAGGGGCTGTTGACCCTTTACCGGGCCGGGTGGCACACCATCGCCCAGGATGAATCCACCAGCGTTATCTACGGCATGCCCCGAGCGGCCAAGGAAATCGGTGCGGCGACCGAGGTGCTTCCCATCGACAAAATCGCCCCGGCGATTCTCAAAGCCTTGTCCGCAACCGCCTGAAGGGAGCGCCATGGACCGCGAAAACCGCTTCACCCGATACCGAATCACCGTGCTCCTGGTGGATGATCAGCAGATGATCGGCGAAACCGTTCGACGCATGCTGATCGGCGAACGAGATATCGACTTCCATTACTGCCAGGACCCGACCCGGGCCATCAAAATGGCAAACGGGGTGGCCCCCACGGTGATTCTTCAGGACCTGGTCATGCCGGAAATGGACGGGCTTCGGCTGGTGCGCTATTTCCGGGCCAACCGGAAAACCCGGGAGGTGCCCCTGATCGTTCTCTCCAGCAAGGAAGATCCCGAAATCAAGGCCGAGGCATTCGGGCTGGGGGCCAACGACTATATGGTCAAGCTGCCGGACCGGCTGGAGGTGATCGCCCGGATTCGCTACCACTCCAAGGGATACATCAACATGCTGGAGCGGGACGAGGCCTTTCAGAAATTGGATGAGGCCTATCGGGAGGTTCGAAAAAGCCAGCGGCTGATTCGTCAGACCTTCGGCCGGTATCTTTCCGACGAGGTGGTGGAGGAGCTTCTGTCTCATGAAGGCGAAGGCACCAAGCTGGGCGGGGACAAACGGCGGCTCACGATACTGATGAGCGATCTGCGGGGGTTTACCTCCATCAGCGAACGGCTTCCGGCGGAAAAGGTGCTGGGGATCATCAACATCTATCTCGAAGCCATGATCGAAATCATTCTGAAATATCAGGGAACCATCGACGAATTCATCGGGGATGCCATTCTGGTGATCTTCGGCGCCCCCATTCTGCGGGAAGACGACGCCCGCCGGGCCGTGGCCTGCGCCCTGGAGATGCAACTGGCCATGGAGGCGGTGAATGAACGAAACCGGGCCGCCGGATTTCCGGAGGTGGCCCAGGGGATCGGCATCAACACCGGGGATCTGGTGGTGGGCAACATCGGATCGGAAAAACGCTCCAAATACGGGGTGGTGGGCCAGTGCGTGAACCTGACCTCTCGAATCGAATCCTATACCGTCGGGGGGCAGATCCTGATCTCCGAAAGCACCTGCGAGGCCTGCGGCGACATTCTGCGCATCGACGACCGGTATCGAATCCTGCCCAAGGGATTCAAATCCCCCATCAACATCTACGAGATCGGGGGGATCGGCGGCCGGTACGGCTTCTATCTTTCCGAAAAGACCCCCATCGAGCTGACGCCGCTCACGACCCCGCTGCCGATCCGGTTTACGGCGCTGGAAGGCAAGCTGGCGTGTGAAACCATGATCGAGGGCGAGGTGGTCCGGACCGGAAAGGATATGGTCGAGGTCCGGTCCGATTCGGCGGTGGAATGGCTCACCGATCTGCGGATATCGCTGATCGATTCAGGCGGTCGGGAAATCACCGACGAGGTGTACGGAAAGGTGATCAAAATCGTCGCGAATGCGCCCCCGGTTTTCCGGATTCGATTCACCTCGGTGCCGCCGGAAGCCGACGCCTTTCTGAAGGGGCTGACGAAGGTCCCTTCGACGGATGCATTGGCAAACCCGGCGCCGGGAGGGAAAGAATGAAAATCCAGTTCGTCGGCGTGGGCGGGGCCTTCAGCACCCCGGCCCTGTATCAGTCCAACATGCTGGTCACCGCCGCCTCCGGCCGCCGGCTGCTGATCGACTGCGGTTCGGATATCCGGTTTTCCCTGGCCGAATGCGGCATCCCCCGGGAAGATTTCTGTACCGCCATCGATGCCGTCTACATTTCCCATCTCCACTCGGATCATATCGGCGGCATGGAGGGGCTGGCCTTTTCCACCTATTTCCATCCGGATTCATGCCGTCCCCATCTATTTATGGAATCGACCCTGATGCACGAAATGTGGACCCATGGATTGAAGGCCGGTCTGGGGTGCATCGAAGGCAAAAACATGCACCTCGCCGACTATTTCCGGTGCCGTCCCCTGGCCCCGGACGGGCGCTTCGAGTGGGAGCGGATTCGGTTTTCCCTGGTTCGAATGGACCATGTGATCGCCGGCTGCCGGAACCACTACAGCTACGGGCTTCGGATTCGCGAAGGCGACGGACCGGAGATCTTCATCACCACCGACACCCAGTTTCGGCCCGAGCAGGTCCTTCGGTGGGGGGAGCCGGCCGCCGTGATCTTTCACGACTGCGAAACCAACCACTTCAGAAGCCGGGTTCACGCCCATTATGAGGAACTGTGTACACTGCCCGACCGGATTCGGCGGAAAACCTGGCTCTATCATTACCAGCCGAACCCGATTCAGGAGCCGAAGGCGGACGGATTCAAAGGGTTTGTGACCAAGGGGCAGGTATTTGAATGGTGAAGGCCGGCTTGATTTTTGGCTCAGTCGCGTTAGTTTAAGGGTTTTAGAGCGATCCGGCTCTTGAAGCACAGGAGGCGAATGAGGATGAGCCAACACGACAGCGATACCATCGAAAAAGTTGAAACCAGGGTCGAGGACGAGGTCAAGGAACCGCCCATGTACAAGGTCCTGCTCCACAACGACAACTTCACCACCAAGGAGTTTGTGGTTCAGATCCTGATGACGGTTTTCCACAAATCCGCCGAGGAGGCGGCCCAGCTGATGTGGCAGGTTCACAGCAAAGGCCGGGGAGTATGCGGGGTCTATCCCTTCGAGGTGGCCGAGACCAAGGTGACTACCGTCACCAATATCGCCCGGGAGCACGGATATCCGCTCAAGACGAGCCTTGAGGAAGAATAGATGAAGAAAGGGTTCTACTCCCTTTGGGCGAGGGGGAGGTCCTCGTTGAGAGCGTCGATATGGTCCTGCTCCATCCGGTTGATTTCGCCGATGTGGGCCCGCATCAGGTATTCCAACCGGTGGTCATAGAATTTGTGTAGGCTGTAGTTACCGATCCCCCGAAACCCCCGGCGGGTTTTGTGGTGGCCCCCCGCCCCCGGGTCGAAATATCGAACCCCCTTTCGAATGGCCCACTCGATGGGCCGGTAATAGCAGGCGTTGAAATGGAGGTCCCGAATCTTTGCAGCTGCGCCCCAGTACCGGCCCAGCAGCTGTTCCCCTTTGTGAATCAGAAGAGACATGCCCACGGGAAGCTCGGGGTCGGCCCGGTGGTAGGCGGCGATCACCAGCATTCGGTGGCGGTAGTTTCGATAGATCCCCTCAAAGAAGGTCGGATTCAGATACTTGCACCCCCAGGGACCGTGCTGGTCGTTGGTGGCCTCGTAATACCGGTACATCAGCGGAATCAGCCGGTGGGGAATCTCATCGCCCTCCAGGGCTTCCAGGCGAATTCCCTGTTTGGCCATCATTTTCCGTTCCCGCCGAATGTTCCGGCGCTGATTGGTCTTGAACATCCCCAGGTAATCGTCGAAGGAGCCGAAATCGCGGTTTTCCCAGACAAAGCTCTGGTGAAGCCATTTCAGATAACCGAATCGGGCGGGAACCTGCTGCCAGTCGGGATCGGAAAAGAGAAAGCTGCATCCGGAAAGGGTGTGGTCGGTGCAGAACCGGTCGACCTCCTGCAACATGGTGCGGGTCAGGGCGGCTTCATCCTCACCGGGGGCCATTAAGAACCGGTAGCCGGTGATCGGGGTGACCGGGCTCATTCCCACCAGTTTGGGGTAATATCGGATGCCGAGCTTGCCGGCCAGTTCGGCCCAGATATGGTCGAAAACGAATTCACCGGCGCTGTGGGTCTTGATATACAGCGGCGCCGCCGCAACCAGGCGGCCGCCGTTCCAGACCGTCAGATGCCGGGGATGCCACCCGGCCTCGGGTGCGATGCTGCCCGATTCCTCCAGCTGGTGAAGCCATTCCCATTCGAGCAGCGGGGTCTTCAGCGGTTCGGCCAGGGCATCCCAGTCCTGTTGATTCACCTCCGCAATGCGTCGAATCCATTTCAGGGTATATGCCTGTTTCAGAGAATATGCCTGTGTCGGATGTGTCATGTCTTGCCCCCTTCGCCTCTGTTTCGCCGGCCCGGATTTTAATCTAAGTCAACCCGGGTTTTAAGCTAAGCCAACCCGGGTTTTAAGCTAAGATCGATCCCCGGGTTTGTCACGGCGAAGGCATCCGGTATCCCGCAAGCTACCCCAAACGAACGGTGATGTAATAGGCCTGTTGACCCCGTTGAAGAAGGATGACCACCGAGCGCCGGTTGCGGTATCTGATTACCGCCTTGTCAAAATCGGTTCTATCCGCCACTGCGATTTCGCCGATCTGGCGAATGACGTCCCCGGCTTCCACCCCGATGCCGGCCAGGTAGGAATCGGACCGGACCTTGGTGACCACCACGCCGCTGCGCCCGCCGGTGGTATTCTTGACCCGAACGCCCATCAGGGAATACCCGATCTCCGGGGCCTTTTCAGATGGAAACGCCGCGGCCCGCAAGGTTTTTCGAACGGTTTCGCCGTTCCGCCACAGGGTCAGGGTGACCCGATCCCCGGGAACAAACCCCTTGATGGCGGAGAAGAAATCCCCGGTGGTGCGGGTATCGAACCCGCCCAGAGACAGCAGAATGTCTCCCTCTCGAATCCCCTCCCGGTTCGCCGGGCTGTCGGTCTCCACCCGTTGAATCAGCACCCCGTCCAGGCGGTCCAGCTTCATGTACCGGGCCAATCGTCGGTCGATATCCTGAACGGTGATGCCGATCCAGGACTGGCTGACCTCCCCGTGCTCGATCAAATCCGAAATGATCCGTTTGGCCTTGGTGATGGGGATGGCAAACCCGATTCCCTGGGCCTGAGCATAGATGGCGGTGTTGATTCCGATCAGCTCGCCGTTGATATCGAGCAGAGGGCCCCCACTGTTGCCGGGGTTGATGGAGGCGTCGGTCTGAATGAAATCATGGTAGACGGTGTCTTTGGCGCGAATGGAACGGTTTACGGCGCTCACCACGCCGGTGGTGACCGTATTGGAAAAACCGAAGGGATTGCCGATGGCGATGACGTCTTCCCCGATCATCAGGTCGTCCGATTCCCCCATCTCCACCGCCGGCAGCGGGGCGTCGGTCTTGATTTGAAGCACCGCCAGATCGGAATCGGGGTCGGCCCCGATCACGACGGCCTCGAATTCCCGCTCATCCTTGAGGCTGACGGTGATGGTGCCGGTCTGGGCCACCACATGGGCATTGGTGAGAATAAAGCCCCGCTTTCCGTCGATGATGACGCCGGAGCCGAGGCTGTTTCGGCGATACCGCCGCTCCGGCCCGGGCTCGAAAAAATCCCGAAAAAACCACTCGAACATCGGGTCCATGCCGCCGAAGGGCCGGCCGCGGTCTCGAACCGGGTATTCGGTACTGATGTTGACCACCGCCGGACTGACCTTGCGAACGGCACGCACCACCGCATTTTCCCGGTTGTAGGGGCCCTCTTCGGCCGAAACCGAAAGGCCGGTCAGAAGCACCCAGGTCAGTACAAGGATTACCGTTTTGCCCCGAAGGGACGCATTCATGAAAATAGGCTTTGTCATTTTGGTAACTTTGATTTATTATGATTGTTTATTTTTCATCGATGATGGTTATGGTTAACCGACATCGACGGAATGCAGTTTAATTTCAGACGCAGTACATATCATGACGAAGAAGGACATTCAAGACATCCTGCCGCTGGTGGAGCAGCCCAGCCGGTATCTCGGTTCCGAAGTCAACCGGATCAGAAAAGACCCGGCCGAGGTCCGCCTCCGCTTCGCCCTGGCTTTTCCGGATCTTTACGAAATCGGCACCTCCCATTTCGGGCTTCAGATCCTATACGACATTCTCAACCGACGCGAGGAGATCGCCGCTGAACGGATCTTTACTCCGGCGCCGGATATGGAATCGGCGATTCGAGAAGCCGGTATCCCCATTTCGAGCCTGGAATCGGGAACCCCCCTGAACCGGTTCGATATCGTGGGGTTCAGCCTTCTGTACGAACTCGACTACACCAATGTCCTCACCCTTATGGATCTGGGGAACATCCCCTTTTTGGCCGCAGACAGGACCGACGACCATCCCCTGATCATCGCCGGGGGCCCCTGCACCTGCAATCCCGAACCGATGGCCGATTTTTTCGATGCCGTGGTGGTGGGCGACGGCGAGGCGGTGGTGACCGAACTGGCCCGCACCTGGCTTGAATGGCGAAATCGGGGCGGCCGGAACCAACCGGACAAACCGAATAAAAACGATCTGCTTCGAACCTGGTCGACCCTCGACGGCATCTATATCCCCTCCTTTTTTGAACCCGAATATGATTCCCGGGGCCGGCAGAGGCTTCACCCCGTTCATTCCGACCACACCTCGGTGCGCCGGGCGGTGCTTCCGGATCTGGACACCGCCCCCTTTCCTGAATCGCCGGTGGTGCCGTTCGGAAAACCGATCCATGACCGGCTGCGGCTGGAGGTGGCCCGGGGCTGCACCCGGGGCTGTCGGTTTTGCCAGGCGGGAATGATCTACCGGCCGGTTCGGGAGCGTTCCCCCCGCACCCTTCTGGGCCAGTCCGAACGGGCCGTGGCCGCCACCGGATACGAAGACCTGTCCCTGCTTTCCCTGAGCACCGGCGATTATCGGTCCATCAGCCCCCTGATGACCGACCTCATGCGCCGATGCGAGGCGGAGCACATCGCCGTCTCCCTGCCCTCGCTTCGGGCCGGTACCCTGACCCCGGAATTGATGGCACAGATCAAGCGGGTGCGAAAAACCGGATTTACCATCGCCCCCGAAGCCGGCAGTCAGCGGCTGCGCAACGTCATCAACAAAAACATTACCGAATCCGATATCCTGGAGACGATTCAGGATGCCTTTGCCGCCGGGTGGCAGGTGATCAAGCTCTATTTCATGATCGGCCTGCCCACCGAAACCCGGGCGGACCTGGCGGCCATCGTCGACCTGGTGGAACAGGTTCGCCGGCTGCGAGGTCCCAAAGGCAAAAAACCCAACATCAACGTCAGCGTCGGCACCTACATTCCCAAGCCGCACACCCCTTTTCAGTGGCGCCCTCAGATCTCTCTGGCGGACTCCCGGGAAAAGATCGGATGGCTCAAGGACCGCCTGAATCTGCCGGGGGTTCGATTCAAATGGCAGGACCCCCGGGTCAGTTTCCTGGAGGGGGTCTGGTCCCGGGGCGATCGGCGGCTGTCCCGATTGCTGATCACGGCCTATGAAAAGGGATGTCGACTAGACGGGTGGAGCGATCGGTTCCGGTTCGATCTGTGGGAAGCAGCGTTTCAAGAAACCGACATCGATCCCGATTTTTACACCGCTCGGGAGAGACAGCCGGATGAACCCCTTCCGTGGGATGTCATCGACATAGGGGTCACCCGGGAGTTTCTGTGGCGGGAATGGGAAAAGGCCCTGGCCGAAGCCCACACCCCCGACTGCCGGGACGGGGCATGCGAGGCCTGCGGGGTCTGCGATTTCGATCGGATTCAGCCGGTGGTCTTTCCCCCCGAGGAAAACATTCCCGTCGACACTGCGGATAGGATCAAAGCCGGGGCCCCGAACGCTTTCAAAACCCTTCAGGTCTTCTATTCCAAAACCGGGCCGGCCCGTTTTTTCGGTCACCTCGAGATGGTTTCGATTCTTCTGCGGGCCATTCGCCGGGCCAAAATCCCGGTGAAGTTTTCCGAAGGGTACCATCCCATGCCCAAGGTCTCTTTCACCGACCCGATTCCCCTTGGCACGGAAAGCCGGGAGGAGGCCTTTTTTATGACCGTTCCCGGCCACCTCCGTCCGGAATCGGTGGTGGAGGGGCTTCGAGGCCGTTTGCCCGAAGGGCTTGAGGTACGCGCCTGCCGAATCGCCCCGCCCAAATCCGGAAGAAAACCGCCGGAGGAAGCCGCCTATCGCATCACCCTTCACGGCAGCGAATTCGAACCGGACCGGCTTCACCGCTTCCAAACCCGGCCGGACCATCTCTTGACCCGGACCTCCGCCAAAGGGCGGACTCGAACCATCGACCTGAAAGAGACGGTGCTGGAAATTCGAATGGCCTCTGCTCAGGAGCTGCACCTGCGCCTGAAAACACTCCCGGGTCAAACCGTGCGGCCCTCGGTCCTGCTACAGGAAATTTTCGACCTGGATGAAGAAACCGTGAAGCGGGCGTCCATCCTCAAACTCTGAAAGTAGTGAAAGATTCATGGACAAAAAACTCGTCATCAATGTCACCGAACATGAAACCCGGGTCGCCCTTCTGGAGGACGGGACCATCGTCGAGCTTTTCATCGAGCGAAAAGACTACTCGGACATCGCCGGAAACGTCTATAAGGGGCGGGTCCAGCGGGTATTGCCGGGGATGCAGGCCGCTTTCGTGGATATCGGGCTCGACCAGGCCGCCTTCATTTATGTGGATGATGTTCTCGGGGAAAATTACGCCGAATTCCAGAAATTTTTTCCCCTGGAAGAGAATGAAGAAGACCCCGAGGTGGATATCGTCGAGACCGGCGACAGCCTGGCCGACCGTCACGCCCACATCGAGGACATTCTCACCGAAGGCCAGGAGGTGATGGTTCAGGTGGCCAAGTCCCCCATCGGCACCAAGGGGGCCAGAGTCACCTCCCACATTTCCCTGCCGGGCCGGTTTCTGGTGCTGATGCCTACCTCCGACCATGTGGGGATTTCCCGCCGCATTGAAGACGAGGTTGAAAGGACCCGTCTCAAGAACCTGATTCTCTCCCTTCGCGAGGAGAACCTCGGGTATATCGTCCGAACGGCCGCCGAAGGGGTTCAGAAAGAAAAGCTCATCTACGAGATGGGGTTTCTCACCAATCTATGGGAAAATGTTCAGGCCCGCTATCGCGACGCCTCGGCGCCATCCATTCTGCACCAGGAACTGATGGTGAGCCTGCGGGCGGTCCGGGACCTGCTGACCCATGAAGCCCAGCAGCTGGTGGTCGATTCCAGAACCACCTATTCCGCGATTCTCAATTTTCTGGACACCTTCATGCCGAGCCTCAAGGATTCGGTGGTGCTTCATGAGGAAAAAGAGCCGATTTTCGACGCCCACAATCTGGAAGGAGATATCTCCAGAGCCCTTAAGAAAAAAGTGTGGCTCAAATCGGGCGGATACATCGTGATCGAACATACCGAAGCGCTGGTGGCCATCGATGTCAACACCGGCCGGTATGTGGGCAAGCACAACCTGGAGGAAACTATTCTCAAAACCAATCTGGAGGCGGTCAAGGAAATCGCTTATCAGATTCGCCTGCGGGATATCGGCGGCATTATCATCATCGATTTCATCGACATGGAAAAAAGGGTAAACCGGGAAAAAGTCTATAATGCCCTGAAGGAAGCGGTCAAGAAAGACCGAAGCAAAACCCATATTCTGCCCATGTCGGATATGGGGCTGATTCAGATGACCCGAAAACGAATTCGCAAATCCTTGACCCGGCTGTTGTGCGAGCCCTGTTTTTACTGCGACGGGGAGGGGTACCTCATGTCGGGCCAGTCCATCTGCCATAATATTTATCGCGAGGTCTTGCGGGACAATCAGGATCTCAGCCCCGGCGGCCGGTTGACCATTCGGGTCAACCCGGAAATCGCCGAACTGCTTCATGATGATCAAAATCATATTATACTCTCACTGGAACGGGCCATCGGTAAACAGATCGTGGTATACCCCAATACCGAATTTCACCTGGAAGAATTCGATATTTTCGAAACGGTGAGGGTGTGAATGATTAAATTCTTTATTGACGATTCCAACAGAGTATGTTTAAATTATTGGGTTAAGCTTGTAGGGTATTCCATCGGCTGAAGCAGCAAGGCTTTCGTAAATATCATTTATTTCTTGTCATTCAAATACGTTAGAAAGAGGTTTTCCCATGAAAAGAACATACCAACCCAGCCGAATTCGGCGGGCCCGCAATCACGGATTTTTGAAACGGATGTCCACCAAGCAGGGGCGTAAAATCATAAAAAACCGCAGGGCCAAGGGCCGGAAGCGATTGTCGGCATAAGTCGACGACCCCGAGTTCAATCCGTTCAGCCCTTTTGGATTTTTCCTTTACCAAGGCAGACAGACTCCTTAAGCGAGCCGATTTTCTTCGGTTGTCGCAGTCCGGCAAAAAGATCCAGAACAGATATTTTCTCGCATTTGTCTGTCCCGGACCCGCCGACCGGACCCGCTTTGGGGTTACCGTAACGAGAAAGGTCGGAAATGCGGTCACTCGCAACCGCATCAAGCGCCTTTGTCGTGAACACTTTCGATTGAACAAGCACACGATTACAGGTAACTGGGATATTAACATCATTGCGAAGAAACCGTCCGCTGATCTGTCGACAGACCCGTTTTTTTCGGCGCTTCAAAATATTTTTGGCAAACTTCCCGTTGACGATCATTAAAATGGCATTACTCCTGCTGATACGCCTGTATCAGTATGGCTTATCCCCCGTTTTGGGACCTTCTTGTCGTTTTTATCCAACCTGTTCACGGTATGCTTATCAGGCCATATCGCAGTACGGCGTCATGAAAGGCCTATCCCTTTCCCTGAAACGCCTCGTGCGATGCCACCCCTGGAATCCGGGAGGGTATGATCCCGTTCCCTGAACAGATTATACCCTCACGCCGAATCACATTCAACAGCCATGAATCAGCAATCCGACAAGATCCTCAATGTAGAAAAGATGTTCTGCTTATCGATCTGTTGTAGGAGAGGATAATGGAACAAACCCGACTCATCATCGCCATAGCGCTCTCATTTCTCGTTTTTCTGGTGTGGAATCTTCTGTTCGTCGACCCGCAACCGGCGCCGCCGCCGCCCCGGGCGACACAGGACATGGATACCGTCCGACCCGAAACACCGGTCACCCCGGCACCGACGGCGCCTCTCGTCACCGCCCCCGCGGAAACGACCGAACTCCCGGATCATCCGCAGAGAATCATCACCGTCCACACCCCGCTTTACTCGGTCAAGATTTCCGAAACCGGCGCCACATTCGACAGCTTCACCCTGGCCCGGTATCAGGAGACGACCGAACCCGACTCCTCCTTGAAGGATCTGATCCCCGCCGTTCTACCGGGGGGAACGGTCATGGCCGGGTTCACCGGCGGCAGCCTCGAAAACCTCGACCGGGCGACCTTTACCGCGGATCTCGAAGACGACACCCTCACTGTCGAAGACGGGCCCCGCACCATCCGGTTTTCATGGACCGCTCCCGAGGGGGTCCGGTTTGAAAAGGAGTTCACTTTCTCTCCGAGGACCTATCTCATCGACATGGATGTCGCCGTTCAGAACACAACCGCCGTGCCGATTCAGGGAAAGATGTGGGTGTCGCTATCCGATTTTGCACCTGAAGCCAGCCGGGGATACGGTTTCGAGGGACCCAGCGCCCTGATCGACAACTCGGTGGAGCAGATCAAGATCAAAGATATCGAAGACCAGAGCCTTTATTCCGGGGTGCTGACGTGGATCGCCATTCAAAGCCGCTATTTTATAACCAGCATCATTCCCGAAAACCCGGTGGAAGCGGATATGAAGCTGATCGAGCAACCGGACGACGTGGTGGAAAATCGATTGGTGGGCCCTCTCGAAACCGTTCCGCCGAATGCCCGCCTGAACCACAATTTCGACCTCTTTTTCGGGCCCAAAAGCCTTCAGGTCTTATCCCAATATGAAAACGGACTCGATCGGGTGGTCCATTTCGGGATGTTCGATTTCATCGCCAAGCCGTGCCTCTGGCTGATGAATTTTCTGTACAGCTTTATCCCCAATTACGGCATCGCCATCATCATTCTTACGACGATTATCAAACTGTTGCTGTGGCCCCTCGGTAACAAGAGCTATAAATCGATGAATGAAATGAAAAAGATCCAGCCCCTGATGGCGGAAATCCGGGAAAAATACAAAAATGACAAGAAAAAAATGAATGAAGAGCTGATGGGTCTGTACAAAATTTACAAGGTCAACCCGGTGGGCGGTTGTCTGCCCATGGCCCTTCAGATTCCGGTATTCTTCGCCCTCTACCGAATGCTGTATGAATCGATCGAACTGAGACACGCGCCGTTTGTGGGCTGGATCAATGATCTGTCCGCCCCGGACCGGCTTTTTGAGTTCGACCTGGCCATTCCGCTGATGCAGCCGCCCTATGGCATTCCGGTATTGACCATCATCATGGGCGCCACCATGCTTTTGCAGCAGAAGATGTCCCCTCCCCCCGGAGACCCCGCCCAAGCCAAGATGATGATGTTCATGCCGATCCTGTTCACGGTCATTTTCATCAACTTTCCGGCCGGCCTGGTGCTGTACTGGCTGGTGAACAACATCCTCTCTATCTCGCAGCAGTATTACATTTCCAAGAAACATGCTTAAACGGAGGTGAGTTAACATGTCATCTTGTTTGGAATTCGAAGGCAAGGTCGTTGAAAAAGCGCTTCAGAAAGCATCCGAAGCCCTGAACATTCCCAAAGACAAAATCAAATACAACGTGGTCTCTTACGGCTCTTCGGGTATTTTCGGCCTGGTCGGAGCCAAAAAGGCCAAGATCTGCGTGACCTTGCCGCCGGATAAGTCAAAATCCAAATCGAAAACCGATTCTCGCCCGGATAAAAAATCGGTTCCTTCCCCCGCTGCCCCTGCCGCTGCGGAATCGACATCGGCTTCCGCGCCCGCCGAACCTTCTGAAGGCACATCATCCGAACCGGCCTACCGCAGCGCCTCCGCCCTAGTGCGGGAAGCCTTCGACCTTCCTCCGGAATCGGTCGAGACGGACGAAGATGTCGCCCCTCCCGAAGTGGAACCTGCGGAACCGGAACCCGAGGTCGAACCGTCGACCGAACCATCAACTCCGGTATCGGAACCGAAGGAGGCGGATGCCGCCGAAGCGCTGGCACTCGGCAAGGAGGCGCTTCAGCGGATCATCGATCTCATCACCACCGATGCCGAAATCCACGTGGAAAATAACGGGGACCGGTATCTGCTCAATGTTCAGGGGGGAAATCCGGGAGTGCTGATCGGCAAGAAGGGGCAGACCCTGGAAGCCATTCAATACCTGGTCGAAAAAATCGTCAACCGTCACAGCGACAAACGCATCCGCATTCAAGTGGATGTAGAAGGGTACTTGGAAAACCGCCGCTCGAATCTACGGAGTCTGGCCAAACGCCTTGCGGACAAAACCAAGCAAAACGGCAAACCATCGACCCTCGGCCAAATGAACGCCCATGATCGCCGCATTGTCCATCTCACATTAAAAGATGACACCGAAATCCGCACCCAGAGCATCGGTGAGGGCTTCTACCGAAAGCTGGTGATTTTTCCGAAAAAAAAGAAGAAGCGTTCTTGAACCCAACCGAGCATCGTGTGATAGGGAAGAAGAGGCAAGCGGCCCGGGGCCCTTGCCTCTGTTTTTTTGATCTCTAAGGAATACCCATTGGATAAAACTCGACCCACCATCGCCGCCATCGCCACCCCAACCGGAAGCGGGGGCATCGGGATTATCAAGATTTCCGGGGCCCGAGCATCCCACATTGCTGAACGCCTATTCCGACGGGTACGTTCCAAAACCGGCGAGCGCGTTTCGATTCCAGAAGAAAAATGGGAAACCCACCGATTCTACTACGGCCATATCGTCGATCCGGATACCCGGCAAATGATCGATGAAGTCATGATCGTCCTGATGCGGGGGCCTCGATCCTATACCCGGGAAGATGTGGTGGAGATTCACCTTCACTCCGGATCTGCGGTTTTGCGGGCTGTACTGGAACGGGTGTTGGACAGCGGCGCGGTTTTGGCCGAACCCGGCGAATTCACCAAACGCGCGTTTTTGAACGGACGAATCGACTTAACCCAAGCCGAAGGAATCATCGATCTGATCCATGCCCGAACCGACCGCTCCCGGGAAATCGCCGCCGTTCAGGTCCGCGGGGAGATGGCCGAACGGATTGCCGCCATTCGCCGGGAAATGCTGGAAATCTTGGCTGAACTGGAGGGCGCCATCGATTTTCCGGATGAGGTCGATGACGATCTCGATTTTATCGGAATCTCGAATCGTCTACAGATAGAGGTGATCCATCCTTTAAGCCGTTTAATCGAACAATCCAAGAGCGGCCGTTTATTGAGGGACGGTCTGAAAGTGATCATCGCCGGCAAGCCGAATGTCGGAAAATCGAGTCTTATGAACCGGCTAATGGGAACGGAACGGGCCATTGTCACGCCCATCCCCGGAACCACTCGGGATATTATCGAAGACAGCGCGTCTATTCAGGGGATTCCGGTGGTTTTCACCGACACCGCCGGACTTCACGACACCCAAGATCCGGTAGAGCGCATCGGGATTGACCGGGCCCACGCTTCAATTCAGGATGCCGATCTCCTCTTGTGGGTAACCGAGGCCCACGTGCCCATAACGAAAGAAGATTTTGGCCTTGTGGAACTTTTTAAAAACCAGAAGATGATTTGGGTGGCGAACAAATCTGACCTGTTGAGCCAATCGGATTCTATTGATTTTCCAGAGCGGTACGCAGCCATTCCTCGCTTGTTGGTATCGGCCAAGGAAAACAAGGGGATCGACTCGCTCAAAAACGAAATAACGAATATGTGTATTCGATCCGAGTTCATTGCTGAAAATCCGATCGTGCCGAACCTTCGCCAAAAAGTGTGTATCGAGTCCGGTTACCGACATGCTAAGGCCGCTGCCGAGGGCTTAAAAACGGAAATGCCTTCCGAACTGCTTGCCATTGATCTTCAAGCCGCCCTTGATGCGTTGGGCGAGGTCATCGGCATCACCTTTCGTGAAGACATTCTGGATCGGGTCTTCAGCCGGTTCTGTATTGGAAAGTAGATGTTCCACGTGGAACATCATAGCATTCCGGGGGCGGATGTGATAAAATGACCGCACTTGAAACACGGATATTACATAAGAACCATTTCGCGTCGTTCGATTGTTCCACGTGGAACAACCTTGGTCTCCCCGGCCGGGAAAATATTCTGGAATTGGCCTTTCCATCATTCAGGCCTGGTCATGCTCAGTCGAAACGATTGATCAAACCCAAAGAAGCTATTTTGACAAACATAAAAAAGTAGAACAAAAACGGTACGATTAGAAAATTTATGTGCCAAAGCCATAAAAGGAGCACTTTATGTCGATTGATTTTACCCCATTTTTCAAGCAATATGAATCCTTGTTAAAGACCGCCGATTCCGTATTCGAAAGAATGAAAAAGGAATACCCGGACTGTGTGGCCTGTAAAGAAGGATGTGCCGATTGTTGCAAGGCTCTTTTTGATTTAACCCTGATAGAAGCCCTGTATATCAATCATCATTTCAGTAAAACCTTTGAAAAACGACTCGAAGAAAAGACGGGGTTGATAGAAAAGGCCAACCGAGCGGATCGAGAAGTGTATAGAATCAAAAAGCGGGCATATAAAGAATTGGAGGAGGGAAGACCGGAGGAAGATATCCTTGCCGATTTGGCCAAGGAACGCGTCCCCTGCCCGCTTTTGAATTCAGAAGAGCGCTGCGATCTCTATGAATTTCGGCCCATCACCTGCCGTTTTTATGGTATACCTACCGCCATCGGCGGCCAAGGTCATACCTGCGGCATATCCAATTTCGTCCAAGGCGAGCAGTATCCGACGGTAAACCTGGATATCATTCACAAACGCCTTTACGAAATATCCGAAGAGATCGTACAGGCGTTACATACCAAGCACATCAAAATGGCGGAAGTTCTGGTTCCATTATCTATGGCCATGCTGACGGTGTACGATGATGAATACTTGGGGATCGTCAAAAACGAAGCGCCTGACCTGAATCTTCCGAAAGAAGGAGAGGGAAATGGATAAGTTTTCCCCAGAGGAGATAAATAAGCGAAAAAAGGCGGTCTTTGAATCCATGTCTCCAAGGCGCCAGAAGCACATTCTAAAAAAAGGGTATGAAAAATGGGACCCTTTCCAGGAACCCAAAGATCCCATCGAGATTCGAAGAGATCCGTCCAAGCGAACCACCCACATGCTGGTTCAGGAATTTCTTCATTCCAGGACCCATGAGGAATACAGCAATTCCTATGGTTCGGGCGTGTTGGAAATGGCACTGGGTCTCATCAACAATGATGACCGCTACCGGGGAATGTATGAGTTTTCCTGTTGGTACCGCGACCTATTAAAAAAAGAAGGTCATATAAAAGAATAATGGGCCTCCCAAAGTCGAGCGCAGGGTAATGAATGACCATCCTGGGCTCGACCTTGTTCTGCAATGCCGAAATCTACTGTTCCCGCCCTTGTTCAATCTTTGTCGGATATAAATACACTTCCTTTGGTTCCACACCCAAAACCGGTACTCGGCCGTAGCCTTTTCCGCCATATGCCGCCAAGTTAAGGTGGTGCCAGGTAACTCCGGATGCCGAATTATCGGCTGAAGTCGGAATATCCAAGTTCGAATTCCCCCATTGGATCATCAAAGTCAAGGAAATCGCCTTTTCGGAACGATTAATGAGTTCAAAATCGATGTAATAACGGGGAACTTCCCCTGAATTCCTTGACTCTTCCGTGTTAACCATTTCACGCCGAATTCCCTTCCCACGATCGCCCTCTACCAAGCCCGGATTCTTTGCAATGGAATGCCGAATAGAAATCCGCTGATCCATTAAAAACCGTCTGGACAGCAGATTCAGAGGAATGACATCCGAATAAATCCTGGCCCGCTTGAGTAATTGAAAATAGACCCCCTCCGTCAAAGGAATTGAGTCCAGTTGAATGGTTTTGAGGAAACGGCCATATGCCTCAGGCGCCATACTCCTGAAATCGTATTGAAAAATCGCTTGATCCCGTATGACAAACAGTCTGCCGTCCTGAATGCTAAAAGGGCCGCTCTTCATTTGAACATGGGCCAATCGTTTTAATCCATCCAATTCATAAAAAACAAATCCCTGATGATGGGCCAATGCAACCACAAGAATATCCCCGGTCTGTTTGGCCAAAATCCGATCCTTGGTAATCCCCACATCGAGTATGGGTAGCCCGGTCGTACCTTCCTTTGTGGCATTTGGAGTGAATTCTAAATCACGAACAATAAACCGTTGTCCACGAAATTCCACCAAATGATGGTCTTTGATATACACCGCCGAATTTTTGATGGTTTTCGGCTGAACCGCTTCCAAGGCCCCCGAACCGATATTCCAGTGGAAAACATGAGATTCCCCGACACCGATCACCCGATCCTTCAAAACGGAGATGCCCAAGATACACTCCGCTGGAGAAGATTCGGAGCCTGCGGCCCTCGACATCGATGAATTCGCCCGATAGGTTTTCATGGAGCCGAAATTCGAGTTCAGACGCCAGGCATCCACGATACTTCCGCAGGCACCCAGATAAAGAGAGGAATCATCCACAGCAACCCCGCTGATCATATTTCCTTCCGAAACCGCCAAGGTGCGCCAGTTTTCGGTTCGAACATTCCACAAAGCAGCGGTTTCCATATTCCGCCCGGAACCGCTCAATAGAATCCGATTCCCGAAAGCGGCTCGAACACCGCCCCGAAACCGTGAAATCCGCTCGTTCCGCAAAATCCTTTTTAATTTCAGGGAATCGGAATCAAAAACATGAATCCCGACGCTTTCTTTTTCAGTCTCGATTTCGCTGAAAACCCATATTTCACCGTTTACAGTCAAGGGCCGACTGTAATGGCCTTGGGGTAAGGCATATTTGACCACGTTTCGGTTGTTGGCCTCCAGAATGGCATCGATTTCCTTCCACATTCCCAGGGATACATAGGTGGTGAAAGGAACGTCATACATATCGATGTCCCCGTTTTCCAAGGATTGTTCAAGCAGTTCGCGTTTTAAAAGAAAATCGGAGGCTGAAACAAATTTTCCGGGAAACAGGCAGACCCAGAAAAGAAAAATTAAGAGAAGAAGAAATGGGCGCATTCGGTTATCCGTGAAGTCTCGTTTGAAAACGGTTGCCGCCTATGGAACAAGAAATCCTTCAATGGATATAGAAAACCCTGCCTGGAGAGTCAATAAGGAAAGAAAAACAGAATTTTCCGGATGAACCGCACAGACTTGGGCATGAAAAATTTCCGCCTTGATCATCGCATCGTATCGGCTACGCCGGAATGATTTCGGTGATCATGGCCGAAATTTCCGCACCTGAGAATAGGGCAGGGCGCGGGAAGAAGACGGATCGATGAAAACGGGGCCTCCCGACTCGAGGCTCCGGTTTTCTCAGGAAGAGAACAGAAAAGAATCAGTTCATCTCTTCATTAATTCTTTTCCACACATCGGATGGCGGCGCGAGTTTCCGGTCGTCTAAGCGTAGGCCGGGAACAACACCCATCAGCGAATTGGTTAGAAGAACCTGATCCGCTAAAAACAGGGTCTTCGGCGAAATGGGACGCCGTCGAATGGAATACCCGTTCCGCGAAAGCCACTGGACCGCGACGGACTGCATGACGCCCGGCAGCACATGATCCGATTCGGGAATCTCTGCCGAATGCCCGCAAATCAGGATCAGGTTGGCGGTATTGGTCTCGGAAACGGTTCCGTTCGAGTTCAATATCAGGGCCTCGTCCCCGCCCTTTTCGCAAGCCCATTTTCCGGCCTGTAAGTAATAAAGATAATTGAGGGTTTTGTGGTCCGCCAAAGGGGTACACCGAGGGTAAGGGTAGGTGAGTAACCGAAGTCCGTTTTCGGTTCTCCCCTCTAGCCGATGGGTATAGGGGCGGGCGGTGACCATAAGGGAATGATTCAAAGGGGGATAGGTCCGATCCCCACCGGCCGCCAGAATCTTCACGGCGGCGACTTTATCCGCCAACCGGTTTTTATCGATGACCTGTCGAATGATCTCGTCCCAACTCAGGTCGGGAACTTCACCGGGAAGGAATCGCCGCCAGGCCCGATTGAATCGTGCAATATGCTCGTCTATAAATCTCGGAACCCCTGAGACCACCCGAATGGTTTCGAAAAACCCCTGACCGTATTGAAAGCCGGGGTGTGAGATCGGTACGGCCGCCCCCCCTTTCGGCGTCAATCCCCCGTTGATCCAGACCCACTCGTCACCCGCTTTCGCCTTCGGTCGATTTTCCCCTGCAAAAACGGCCATCAAGGTCTTCCCCTTATGGAGGGTTTCTTCGTATTCGTCGGCGGGATCGGAATCATAGACGATGCCGCCGCCCACCGAGAAAAGGATCTGTCCGCCGGTGACCGCGGCGGTGCGAATGGCGATGGAGAAATCCATCGTATCATGAAAACTGATATAGCCGATGGAGCCGGTATACAGATGCCGGCGACGGGTCTCCAACTCGTCGATAATCTCCATGGATCGAATCTTCGGGCATCCGGTGATGGAACCGCCCGGAAAAGCGGCTCGAATCAGATCGACACCGCTCTTGCCCCGGTCCAGAATTCCCACCACCCGGGAGACCAGGTGATACACATTCCGGTAGGCCTCCAGCCGTTTGTGTTCTGCTACCTGAACCGAACCGGCCTTGCAGACCTTACCGATATCGTTTCGCAACAGATCCACGATCATGGAGAGTTCGGCTTCATCTTTTCGGCTTCGGCAAAGCGCCAAGGCGTTTTCCACATCCGCCTCGGGGGTATCGCCGCGGGGCCGAGTGCCTTTGATGGGCCGGGTTTCCACCTGGCGGCCTTCTTGAAGCAGAAACCGTTCCGGCGAGGTGGATACGATCTGATGATCCCCGGCCTGAATAAACGCAAAAAAAGGCGCCGGATTTTCCTTGTAAAGGGTTTGAAACAGATGAAACGGATCACCCGAAAACCCCATTTGAAACCGCTGGGACATATTGACCTGGTATACGTCTCCGGCGGCGATATATTCCCGAATTCGACGAATGGCCTCCATGTACAAAGGTCGGGTAAAATTGGACTTGAATCCCGAAGGATCACCGGCAAAAGGGGATAAAACCGGTGCCGGCGCATCCAGAGCGCGATGGAATTTCTCCAGAAGTGCTTTTTCTTCGGGAAAGCCGTTTCCCGTCACCCGGGGAATGTAAATCCGCGTATCCTTTTTGATCTTGTCGTGAATGACCAAAATGGCGGGGGCCGTGAAGTAGAGATGGGGCAGAGAAAGGTCGTCCAGAGCGGTTCGGGGCAGTCGCTCCAATATATCTTTTACGTCATAAGACAAATATCCTAAAAGTCCGGCGCATAAGGGAAGGGGATAGCGCTCTGCGGGGGTCAATCGAAAACCGGAGAGAATCTCCCTTAAGACATCGAAGGGATCGGCCTTCAGTTCGAGTTCCGTTTTCCCTGTCTGAAGGGT